>NZ_AP027291.1:4237872-4540578 GCF_030295745.1 Mycolicibacterium sp. TUM20985 | reverse complement strand
TCATGGTGTCGTGGCGTTGGGGCCCGAGGCGGGCGCCGCGTCGGCGTTGGCGTTCCTCGTCGTTGGGGGGCTGACCGTCCTGATCGAGGAGGAACAAGGTCTGGTCGATCTGATCCTTCAAAGCCTTGGGTCCGTCCCCGACGCCGTGGCGTACCCAGTCCACCTCGATCTGCTCGCGTTCGGAGGGCTGCACCCAGCCCGGGATCTTGGCCATGCCCTTGCAGAGGATGTCCACGTGCTCGTGGGTGAGGAACCCCATCCGTTGGGCCACCGCGACCGCGTCGAGGGTCGGCGCCAGAGGTTCACCGGTGATCGAGCGGCGCGGGCCGAGTTGGGCGGCGTGGGTGAGACGCCGCCCGGCTTCGCTGCCCGACAGGCGCCACCGGATCGCCAGCACGTCGCGCCAGGACTTCGCGCCCATCTCCGTGGGCGTGCTCTGCTGCTGCAGCTGAGCCAGCGCCCGGTGGCGATGCGCCGCGGTGCGGCACTCGGATTCCTCCAGGGCATCGAGCAGCGTCACCGTCTCGCGCGCACTCAACGCATCGAAGTCGAGTGCGTCGAGTTCATCGTGGACCGCGCGCAGCGCCGCCACTGCGGCGAGCACGCGGTCCGTGGACATGAATCGAACATACATTCGACCACCGACAACCAGTCGTCAGCCCTGTTAGCCGAAGTGGACGCCCTGGGCGAGCGGCAGCTCCGAGCTGTAGTTGACGGTGTTGGTGGCCCGTCGCATGTAGGCCTTCCAGGAGTCGGACCCGGACTCCCGGCCGCCGCCGGTCTGCTTCTCGCCGCCGAACGCGCCACCGATCTCGGCGCCCGACGTGCCGATGTTGACGTTGGCGATACCGCAGTCCGAACCGTCGGCCGCCATGAACCGCTCGGCCTCCCGCATGTCGGTGGTGAAGATCGCCGATGAAAGACCTTGCGGTACGGCGTTGTTCAGCTCGATGGCTTCCTCGAGCGTGTCGTAGGTCAGCACGTACAGGATGGGTGCGAACGTCTCGTCGTGGACGACGGCGGTCTGCGACGGCATGCGGACCACGGCGGGTTCGACGTAGAAGGCCCCTTCGCCGGCGTCGCTCCCGACGTCGCGGCGCTCGCCACCGACCACGTCACCGCCGTCGGCGCGGGCCTTGTCCAGCGCACCCACCATGTCGCGGTAGGACCGCTCGTGGATGAGGGGCCCGACGAGGGTTCCGTCGGCAGCGGGATCACCGATCGGCAGGCTGCGGTAGGCGGCGGTGATGCGCTCGATCAGGGTGTCGACGACCGAGCTGTGCGCGATCACGCGGCGCAGTGTCGTGCAGCGTTGCCCCGCGGTGCCCGCCGCCGAGAACACGATGCCGCGCACTGCGAGATCGAGATCCGCCGACGGCGCGACGATGGCGGCATTGTTTCCACCCAGTTCCAGCAGCGACTTGCCGAACCGCTGCGCCACCCGCGGCCCGACCTGCTGACCCATCCGCACCGAGCCGGTCGCACTGACCAGCGCGACGCGTGGATCGTCGACCAGTTGCTCACCGATCTCCCTGCCGCCCTGGACGAGTCGGCTCAGGTTGGCTGGTGCGCCAACGTCGGTCGCGGCGCGCTCGATCAGCGCCTGGCAGGCGATGGCGGTCAACGGGGTGAGCTCCGACGGCTTCCAGACCACGGTGTCACCGCAGACGAGCGCGACCGCGGTGTTCCACGCCCACACCGCAACCGGGAAGTTGAAGGCGGTGATGACGCCGACCACGCCGAGCGGATGCCACGTCTCCATCAGCCGGTGACCCGGGCGTTCCGACGCGATGGTGCGCCCGTACAGCTGCCGCGAGAGACCCACGGCGAACTGGCAGATGTCGATCATCTCCTGCACCTCGCCGAGCGCCTCGGAGGTGATCTTGCCTGCCTCGATGGTCACCAGCGTGCCCAGCTCGGCCTTGTGTTCGATGAGGAGCTCGCCCAGCCGTGCGATCAGTGCGCCGCGCACGGGTGCGGGGGTCACCCGCCACGTGGCGAAAGCCGCTGCGGCATCGGCGATCGCGGAATTGGTTTCGGCCACCGTGGTCTCGGTGACGGTGAACAGGATGTCGCCGGTGATCGGGGTGCTGGCCTGCAGGCCGTGCCCACCCGGTTCGCCCAGTTCGATCGCGGAGCCGACGGCCTTGAGTGCCGCGCGGGCCCGGTCGCGAAGTTCGTCGGCGGTCGGAAGGAGGTTCGTCACGATGCTGCTGCTTTCTCGTAGAGGTCGTACGGGTCGTGGACGTGATGGTCGATGACGCCGGCCAGCCAATCGGCGCCGTAGCCGGACTGATCCGGGGCGTCGACCGCCACGGTGTCGGTGTCGAGGTTGGAGCGGAAGATACCCGCGGCGGAGATGGGCAGGAAGTCTTCGTAGACAAGGGGTTTCGTGGGATCGCCACCTCGGTAGTAGGCCAGTCCCGCGGCGGCCAGCTCGGCGTGGGTGGCGGGGAAGTAGGTACCCCACGGCTGGTGGCCTGCGATGGCGGCGTCGTAGCGGTCGCGGCCCCTGGGGGTCAGCGCCACGCCTCTGGCCTCCACCTCGCCGAACCGCACCCGTAGGCTGCCCTCGGTCACGGCGCCCTCGGTGTCGCGGAACAGGCGTGGCTCGGCCAGGGCCCGAAAGGACGTCTGGCGCAACAGCACATCGGGTCCGTCCCAGCGCGGCGGTCCCTGAATGCGGCCGGTCATCGCGATCCCGCGGTCCTCCATCCGCCGGTAGAGCTCATCGATGTCCACGACCCGTGGCGTCAGGTGGTTGACGTGCGTAGTGCGTACGCCGGCGATGTCGGCGGCAACCGCCGACACCCGCGTCAGCTCGGAGTACCACGCGGCGTCGATCGGCGCGCGGGACAGGGCGAACGCCGACACTGCGCGAGCCACGAACGCATCGGCGTCACTCGCCCGGCAGCCTCCATTGACCGCGATGATGCGGGCGTCGGCGATCAGCGTCGGATCGAACAGCTCACGCTCGGTGAGGAACCGGTCGATCCGCGCGCGCAGATCAGGATCGAAGAACCGGATGTCGGCGCTGGCGAGGATGGAGGTGAAGACGCGAAAGGGATTCTGCGCCAACTCGTCCGGGTCGACGGGGCGGAAGGCGGTGGATACCACCGGGACGGGGGAGGCGGCGCCGCGCAGATCGTAGTAGCCCACGGGGTGCATGCCGAAGGCGGCGAAGAGATCGGCCACGTGGGCCAGTTCGCTCGGGCTGCCGACCCGGATCGCGCCGTGACGTTCGGCGGTGATCCGTTCGAGCGAGCCGAGTGCGGCGTCTCCCGCGTGGTCGCGGTTGATCTCGGTGCAGACGTCCACCAGCGTGGTGTACGCCAATACCTCGGCGCCGTACATCCGGGACAGGGCGGCCGCGAACCGCGTCCGCAGCTCGCAGGTGGAGACGGTCATCTGGTGGCCCCCCTGCGATAGTCTCCGGCCATGGCCGACGCCCCCGAGGAGCTCGACGAGATCGACCGGACGTTGGTCCGCGAATTGGTCGCCGACGGCCGCACCACGCTGGCCCACCTGGCCGCGAGCGCGGGGCTGTCGGTATCGGCGGTGCAGTCGCGTGTGCGACGGCTAGAGACCCGCGGCGTCGTGATGGGATACCGCGCGCGAATCGACCCCGAGGCCGTCGGGAACATGCTGTCGGCGTTCGTCTCCATCACCCCTATCGATCCGTCTCAACCCGATGATGCGCCCGCCCGACTGGAACACATCGACGCCATCGAGTCATGTCACTCGGTGGCGGGGGACGAGAGCTACGTTCTCCTGGTGCGTGTGCGTTCGGCGCGCGCGCTCGAAGACCTGCTGCAGCAGATCCGAACGGCCGCGAACGTCCGCACCAGAAGCACGATCATCCTACAGACGTTTTACGAAGGACGCGACTACATACCGTAGATAATCCTGCCTGACGGCGTGCAAAGCGGAAATATTCCGTTACGATGACCGCATGACAGCCGTTCTGCCTTCGCGCTCCCTGACGCCCGGTTCGCACGTGGCACCCGACGACGTTCGTGACGTGCTCAGCCGCAGCATCCTCGCCGACGGACTCGACTTCGTCCTCGACGTCGACCGATCCGCCGGCTCGTTCCTGGTCGATGCCCGCACCGGCGAGCGCTATCTCGACATGTTCACGTTCTTTGCCTCGTCCGCTCTCGGCATGAACCACCCGGCGCTCGCCGACGATGAGGAGTTCCGCGCTGAGTTGGCGGCCGCAGCCGTGAACAAGCCGAGCAACTCCGACGTCTACAGCGTCCCGATGGCCCGGTTCGTCGAGACGTTCGCTCGCGTGCTCGGCGACGCCGACCTGCCGCACCTGTTCTTCGTCGACGGCGGGGCGCTTGCCGTCGAGAACGCCCTCAAGGTCGCATTCGACTGGAAGAGCCGGTTCAACGAGGCACGGGGCATCGACCCGGCGCTGGGGACGAAGGTGCTGCATCTGCAAGGCGCATTCCACGGCCGCAGCGGGTACACGTTGTCGCTGACCAACACCGATCCGAACAAGGTCGCGCGGTTCCCGAAGTTCGACTGGCCGCGCATCGACGCGCCGTTTACCCGCCCCGGCCTCGACGATGAAGCCATGGACGAACTGGAGGCCGAGTCGCTGCGGCAGGCGCGTGCCGCGTTCGAGGCCAGCCCGCACGATATCGCCTGCTTCATCGCGGAGCCGATTCAAGGTGAGGGCGGCGACCGCCACTTCCGTGGTGAGTTCTTCGCCGCGATGCGTGACCTGTGCGACGAGTACGACGCCCTGCTGATCTTCGACGAGGTGCAGACAGGCTGCGGAATGACCGGAACCCCTTGGGCCTATCAGCAATTGGGTGTCACGCCCGACGTCGTCGCCTTCGGCAAGAAGACCCAGGTGTGCGGCGTGATGGCTGGCCGACGCGTCGACGATGTGGCCGACAACGTGTTCGCCGTCAGCTCGCGCATCAACTCGACGTGGGGCGGCAACCTGACCGACATGGTCCGGTCGCGGCGCATCCTGGAGACCATCGAAGGCGATGAACTCCTCGGGCGCGTCACCAAACTGGGGCGTCATCTGCTCAGCCGTCTGCAGGATCTGACCGCCGAGTTCCCCGGGCTGGTCGTCGATCCCCGCGGCCGCGGCCTGATGTGCGCGTTCAGCATGCCTACGGCGACTCAGCGCGACGAGTTGATCGCCAAGTTGTGGGACCGTCGGGTGATCATGCTGGCCAGCGGTCCGGACAGCGTGCGATTCCGGCCTGCGCTCACGGCGTCGCGCGACGAGATCGATGCCGCGGTGGATGCCGTGCGGTCGGTGCTCGCCGACCTCTGAGCCCCGTTCCTCCCGCGAGCATTGCTCCTATGTCAAGCGGCGGCGGTTTGGGTTGGGTGGTTTCGTGATTGTTCGTCGGCTTGTAGGCGGTTGTAGACGATTCGAGCTAGGCGTCGTTTGAGGCAGCGTAGGGCTTCTTTGGGGGAGTCGCCGTCGGCGAGTCGTTTGAGGTAGTAGGTGTGTCCAGGGTTGCCGACGATGCGTATTTGGGTGAGGGCGATGCGGTAGAGGGCGGCGTTGAGTTGCCGGTTGCCCGAGCGATTCAGACGAACCCGACCGGTGGTGTTGCCCGACCAGACCGGGATGGGTGCCGTCCCGCTGTGACAAGCGAAGGCGGCCTCGCTCTTGAAGCGGGTGATTCCTGCGGTCTCGCCCACGATCTTGGCTGCGGTCAGATCGCCGCAGCCGGGCAGTGCGAGCAGTGTGGGGGCCGCCGCGTGGACGGCCTGGCCGATGCGGGTGGTGAGCGCGGCGATCATGTCGGTGAGTCGGATGATGTCGCCGAGTTCGTCGTTGGCCAGTTCAGCGAGGAGCCCGTCGATGGTGGCCAGCCAGGCGGCCACGGCGATCTGAGTCTTGGCCCGATCTAGGGAGGCCTTCTTCGGCGCCTGAGTGGGGTCGAGTTCGTGGATGCGGCCCAGCAGCCGGTTGATCGTCGAAGTGCGTTGCGCCACCAAGTCTTCCCGCCGATCCACCAGCAACTTCAGCTCGCGTGACACCTCGTCGTGGGCTGCGACGGGAAGATCGGGATGGCGCAACACGGCGTGGGCCACCGCCAAGGCGTCGATGGGATCGGATTTGCCCCGGGTACGGGCGCTGGCCCGCTGCAGTGCCATCAACTTCGGCGCCACCCGCACTACCTTCTGACCCGCCGAGAGCAGATCACGCTCTAAGCGTGCCGAGAGGTTGCGGCAATCTTCAACACCCCAGAGCAGGTCATCACCAAAGGTGGTCTTGGCCCACGCCAACGCCGCCAGATGTCCCTCAGAGGTCGCCTTGACGACTTTGTCTCCTACTTTGCGGCCATGTTCGTCGACGGCGACGAAGGTGTGGGTGCGCTTGTGTACGTCGGTTCCAACGACGACCATGGGCAGTGCCTTCTTTCATCTAGTGGATGGGTAGAAGGTTGGGCCGGCCGGCGGACACATCTCAGTGGGGGCGATGCCACGCTCCTATCAAGTCACGCCGGTCGGTCCTTCCCACCTGATGCCGGCACAATGCTCGATAGCCGACCCCGAGCAGGACGGCAGTGCGTGTCGGAGCCAAACACCAGGTGAGAAGAACTCAACCACCGCACCAGCGGCGACCACGAGAATGACACTGAGTGCGTGTCTGCGGGCGACACGCCGATCGATTTCCGGAGTTTGCGCACGCTCGCCGCGGTTGGGTCGGCTATCTAACCGGGTCCGGTGCCACCAGTCGGCGAATGGTCGACCTGAGCCGGGTGAGGTCGTTGCCGCCGACGAGGACACAACCGTGCCGCTCGGCGAGTTTGCGCGCGGCGGGGGTGAAGTCGTGGTTGGTTACGACCATGGTGTGCGCGCAGTCGTGCATCACCGCACCGGCCACGACCTCTTGGACGGCGCCCGCTCCCACCGGACGTGACTGTCGTTTGCACTGAATGGCAAGGCGATTCGGCCGGCGACCGACGATGAGGTCGACGCCGAAGTCGCCCGTCACCGCAGTCATGATCACCGAAGTTCCGCTCGACTTGGCGATGCGTGCGACGTGGTCCTCGAATTCGACACCCGACATCGCCTGCTTGGCCCCGGCAGGATCCTCGCGTGCGCCGGGGGTGCGGGCACCACGTAGCACGCCCACCAAGAAAGCGGGCAGCGCAGGGGCGAGCACCGCGACCGCCACGCTCCACGGCACGCCGAGGCCGGCCACGTACGCCCAGACTCCCGCCGCGACCGCCACGACGACATAGGCCTTCCACACGAGGCGAATGTTAGGCGGTCGGACCGACAATCCCGTGGCGCGAGCGTGCGCAAACTCCGAAAATCGATCGGCGTGTCGCCCGCAGACACGCACGCTCGCGCAAGACAGGGACCGGTCAGGTGTCGAGGGCTCGCCACACGCGGGCCGGTGTCATCGGCAGGCGGCGCAACCGCGCGCCGCAGGCCCGCGCGATGGCATTGGCGAGGGCCGGAGCCACCGGGTTGTACGGCGACTCGCTCATGGACTTCGCCCCGAAGGGACCGAGGACGTCGTAGGTATCGGCGAAGTAGACCTCCGTCGGAGGAAGGTCGGCGAGCTGCGGAATGTGGTAATTGCGCAGCTCTTTGGTGGTGACGGCGCCGTCGGGGCCCGTCAGCATCTCCTCGAAGAGCGCGCTGCCGATGCCCTGGGCGACACCGCCCTCGACCTGGCCGCGGCACTGCTCGGGATTCATCACCACGCCGGCGTCCGCGGCCTGCACCGACTGCAGGATCCGCACCTCACCCGTCTCGACATTGACCGCGACGCGAAACCCCTGCACGTTGAAGGCCACCGACCGTGGCGTGCCGTCGTGCCGACCGCGGCCGACGAGAGGGCGGGCGTCCGGCGTCTGGGCGATCGCGTCACGGAGCTCGCGACACGCCGCCAGGACCGCGATGCCGGCCACCACGGTGCCCGCGGAACCGAACGCACCGGTATCGTATTCCGTTGCGTCGGTGTCGGATTGGCGGATCCGCACCCGTCCGGGTTCGATGCCCAGTTCGGACGCCACGATCTGGGTGTGCACGGTCGAGGTTCCGTTGCCGAACTCGGCCGTGCCGACGGACAGCGTGAAGTCCCCGTCGGCGTCGCGCGAGATCGACGCATCCGCGAAGTGGCCGCGCGGGGGGATGGTGGCGATCATGGCAAGGGCCATACCCTCGCCGACCCGCCACTGGGCACCGTCCGGCGCGACCGTCCCCTCGCCCGCCGACAACGCGTTCTGCACCAGGTCGAGGCACTGGTCGAGGCCGTAGCTGCCGTAGGTCAGGTCATCGTCGGCGACGTGGGCGTCGGTGAACGGGTCCCCGGGGACGACGACGTTGCGGCGTCGAAGCTCGAACGGGTCGATACCCAACCGCTCGGCCAACTGATCCATCGCCGACTCGACGGCGAAGATCACCTGCCCGAGACCGTAGCCGCGGAAGGCGCCCGATGGAATGTTGTTGGTGTACACCGATTGAGCGTCGACGCGCTTGTTCGCACAGCGGTACACCGAGATCGACTCGCCGCACCCGTGGAACATCACGCCGGGGCTGTGGTTGCCGTACGCCCCCGCATTCATCACGACGTCGACGGCCAGTGCGGTCAGCACGCCATCGGGCCCGGCGGCGACGGTGGCATCGATGCGCGCGGGGTGCCGGCATGGGGCGCTGACGAACTCATCGGAGCGGCTGTACTCGTAGCGCACCGGCTGGCCAAGTCGCAGGACCGACAACGCGACGAGGTCCTCGGTCAGCATCTCCTGCTTGCCGCCGAAGCCACCGCCGACCCGGCGCGTGAACACGTGGACGTCCGATCGATCGAGGCCGAAGACGTGGCAGAGCTCGTCGCGCACCAGGAAGGGCACCTGTGAGCTGGTGCGAATCACCAAGCGTCCCTTGCCGTCCCGCCATCCCGTGCAACCGTGTGTCTCGAGGTGCACATGCTGGACGCGCTGGGTGTTCCATCGCCCGCTCACGACTGCTCCACCGGATGCCTGCGCCTCGCGCAGCCCGGCCTCGATGTCGCCGACGCCGCCGTGCAGCTCGGCGACGAGATTGCGCGACACGTCGGCGATGCGTGCCTCGCCCGTCTTGCCTGCATGTACCAGCGGGGCTCCTGCGGCCAGCGCCGCCTCGGGGTCGAACACCGCCGGCAGCTCTTCGTACTCGACGTGGATTGCCCGACAGGCGCTCTCGGCGATGGCGAGGGTGTCGGCGACGACGGCGGCGACACGTTGCCCGACGAATCGCACGGTGGCGTCGAGGACGAATGAGTCGTCGGGGTCGTCGGCTCGGTCGTCGTGGCGTGCCGTCGAGAAGGCGACCGGTGGGCTGTCGCGATGGGTCAGCACCAGGTGCACGCCGGGAAGCCGCTCGGCCGCCGTCGTATCGATCGCGACGATCCTGGCATGGGGGAGCGGGCTGCGGAGCACCGCGAGGTGGAGCAGGCCGTCGACGTCGTGGTCCATCGTGTACTGCTCGGTGCCGGTGGCGATCCGCATACCCGCCGGGGCGCCAACGGAATCGCCTGCACCGCCTGACTTCTTGGTGTTGACCGCACCCGCGAGCGCATCGGTGATCGCACGGTAACCGGTGCACCGGCACAGGCTTCCCTTGAGATGCTCGGGGAGTTCGGCCAGTTGCGGGGGTGTCAGCGCGGAGGCGGTGGTGATCATCCCGGCCGTACAGAATCCGCACTGAAAGCCGGCGGCGTCGACGAAGCGTCGTTGCAGGGGATGCGGATCGTCTGGCGTCCCCAGACCCGAGACCGTGGTGATCTCGTGCCCGGTGGCACGGAACGCGGGGTACACGCACGAGTGCACGGGCGCCCCGTCGACCAGCACCGAGCACGCGCCGCAGTCGCCCGAGTCGCAGCCCTTCTTCACCTCGAAGTGGCCATGCTCGCGAAGATAGCTGCGCAGACACTGACCTGGCCGCGGATCATCCTGCTGCGCTTCGCCATTGACGCTGATCGTCATCGCAACTCCGCGACGATCTGCTCGGCCAGCAGCAGGCTCATCGCACGTCGCCAGTCGGGATCGCCATGCGGGTCCCTGGTCCAGGCGTCGTCGGGAATGCCCTCGTGTGCCCGTCGCACCGCGTCCACGTCGGCCGCGGCCAGCTGGAAGACGAACGGCCGCACGGTCGCTGCGGTGATCGACAGCGTGAACTCGCCCGCCGAGTCCACGCGGCCAATGACGACGACGCCGGAGCGGCCCCGCGATGAGGGCGCCAGCTTGCGGTAGGCGGTGCGACCCGTCAGCGCCGCAGCCGGAAGGCGCACGGAGCGAAGGACCTCGCCGCTGGCCAATGCATTGGTCGAATCGCCGGTGACGAACTCGGTGATCGGCATCCGGTAGTCGTCCCCGTCGGCCCGCCAGATGACGACTTCCCCGGCCAGCGCAGCCGCCAGGGAGATCATCGCACCGGCGGGAAACGACAAGCACACGTTGCCGCCGACGGTGGCGGTGTGCAGGATCTTGAACGACGCGAGCAGCGCGCTGGCGCACTGCCGGAAGAGGGGCGCGGCCAGCCATTGCGGCCTGACGGTCGGAAGCCGGGCCGACAGAGCGGACGCCTGCTCCAGCGTGCACGTCGCCGCCAGCTCGACGCCGTCGTCGTTCACGGTGATCGGTGACCAGCCCAGCCCGGCGAGATCGACCAGTCGGCGGGTCTGGACCTGGGGCTCGGAGAACAACCACGTCCCCCCGCCCATGACGGCATCAGAGGGGCCCAGAGGCCAAAGTTCATCGCGTCGACGCGGGGTAGTGACCGCCTCGACCGTATTGAGGTCCACCGATCGACGGTAGTCAACGTGGGCGCGGCGCGCATGCGCAGGAAATGCACTCCGATACCATCTGCAACCGGCGGGTTGCACCAGATGGTCCTCATGTGCAACTCTGTAGTTGCATTTGATCCCTACGAGGAAAGCAGACTCTCATGGCAGCACTCGACATCACCCGCAGCATCGACATCGCCGCGCCGCTCGACGCGGTGTGGCGGGCGCTGACGGAGCCCGAGCTCATCGCCCAATGGTTCGGCGACACCGCCGAATTCGACGCGACCCCCGGCGCCTCCGGGGCGTTTGGTTGGCGCGACCATGGCGGAGCGTTCCGGATCGTCGTCGAACAGGTCGACAGGCCGAAGACGCTCGTCTACCGGTGGGCGCGCGAGTTCGGCGTGGACCCGATGCCCGGCAATTCGACGCTGGTGCGATTCGACCTCACCGCGACCGACAACGGCACACGCCTGGACCTGCTCGAGACCGGCTTCGAGGAGCTCGCTGATCCGCACGGTGCGCAGGCCGGCAACGTCGGGGGCTGGAAGGCGGAACTCGGCGAGCTGGTGGAGTTCGTCGAATCGCGATGACCGAGCGCATGACGGACGTCCCCGCGGTGCTGGCCGTCATCGCCGACGAAACCCGCTGGCGCATCCTGTCCGAGATCGGCAGTGCCGACATGTCGGCCAGTGCACTCGCTGGTCGCCTGCCCGTCAGTCGACAGGCGATCGCCAAACACCTGACCGCGCTTGCCGATGCGGGACTCGTCGAGCCCGTGCGGGCCGGCCGCGAGGTTCGTTACCGGGCGATCGGTGGGCGCTTGAGCGCGCTGGCCGTCGAACTGGACGCGATCGGTCGTAGCTGGGATCGACGTCTCGCCGCCATCAAGCGGATCGCCGAGGCGTCCGACTGACCACCCCGTGCCAACGCCAACGACGAAGGCCCGACCGGATCAACCGGTCGGGCCTTCGTCGGGTGTCGTATCCGAGCTACTCCGCTGCCTTCTGGCGAGCCTCGGCGGCTGAGGCGCTACCGCGGGCGGCTTCGGCTTCGGCTTCCTTCTTCGCGACGTCGCGCTCAGCCTCTGCCTTGTCCTGCTGGGCCTTGCCCTCTTCCTTGAGGCCGTCGCGATCGGTCACCGTGCCGGCGACCTCCTTCGCCTTGCCCTTGACGTCTTCGACGACGCCCTTGATTCCTGCTTCTGGTCCACTGTCGCTCATCGACTGCCCTTCGCTAATGGCGCGGCCGGGCACCGCACACCCCAAATGTGCCCGTCGACGGTGCCTACTAAACGGGCGCGCCGCTGCCGCATCCGGTCACCGCTCAATTGCGTTGTTTTCGGCCCGATTTGGCGCGGGTCGGTGACCGAGACGGTCGTCACCCTTGTTTTAGCTCAGGGTCGCCTGGGCATCCCCCGTCACGAATGTTGATGCCGAGACGAGCGGGAGATGCCCACCATTAGCGCGAGGAAGCCAGCGACGCCCCTGGTCGTTTGCTCCGACACGGCAGCGACTGTCGATCGGAGTGCTAGTGGTTAGCTGGAAGCCTGCTGGGGGTAATCTCGCCATGAGGTCACTTGGAGGGCGCGTGTCAGACGGTCAGAACGACCACGACGGAGGGCATCGGAGCCCCCGATCCGTGGAGGTGCGAGTCGCGGCGAAGCTGGAGAATCTGGCCGTGTTGCGCACCGTCGTGGGCGCCGTCGGGACATACGAAGATCTCGACTTCGACAGTGTCGCCGACCTCCGGCTGGCGGTGGACGAGGCGTGCACCCGGCTGATCAGGTCGGCCACTCCCGACGCGACCCTGGTCCTCGTCGTGCATCCCATGGAAGAGCAACTCGTCGTCGACGTGTCGACCGCGTGCTCCTCGCCCGACATCGTCGTCCCAGGTAGCTTCAGCTGGCACGTCCTGAGTTCCCTGACGGACGAAGTCAGCACCTTCCAGAATGGGCATGGGAGCGAGGACGCGCAGGTCTTCGGCATTTCCATGACGACGAGACGAGCGAGCTCGCTGCGGTGACGGCGTCGTCCTCTCGGGGTTCGTCGTCACGATCGAACTCTGAATACGCGGACGTGGTCGTCATGTTCCGCGCGCTGCAGGAGCTGCCGCAGGGTTCCCCCAAGTTCACCCGGCAACGCGACTCGATCGTGGAACGTTGTCTGCCGCTCGCCGACCACATCGCGCGCCGCTTCGATGGCCGCGGCGAGCCTCGCGACGATCTGGTCCAGGTGGCGCGGGTCGGTCTGGTCAACGCCGTCATCCGCTTCGACGTGGACGCCGGCTCGGACTTCGTGTCGTTCGCCGTACCAACCATCATGGGCGAGGTTCGGCGGCACTTCCGCGACAACAGCTGGTCGGTGAAGGTGCCGCGCCGGCTGAAGGAGTTGCACCTGCGACTCGGGGCGGCGACGGCCGAGTTGTCGCAGAAGCTGGGCCGTGCGCCGACCCCGTCGGAGCTCGCAGCCGAACTCGAGATGGACCGCGAGGAGATCGTCGAAGGTCTGGTGGCGGGCAGTTCGTACAACACCTTGTCGATCGACGGTGCCGGCGGCGGGACCGAGGAGGCGCCGGCCATCGCCGACACCCTCGGTGACGTCGACCTCAACCTGGACCAGATCGAGAATCGCGAGTCGCTACGGCCGCTGCTGGCCAGCCTCCCCGAACGGGAGCGTCAGGTACTCCTGCTGCGCTTCTTCGAGTCGATGACCCAGACACAGATCGCCGAACGGGTGGGTATCTCGCAGATGCACGTATCCCGGCTGCTGGCGAAATCGCTTGCCCGGCTGCGCGACCAACTCGAGTAGGGGTCAGGCCAGCCAGCCCCGGTAGACGTCCCAGGCGGCGCCCGCCGCGGGGGCGTCGTCGCGCGTGACCGTGGCCTGGATCAGGCCGTAGGGACGGTCGTCGGCATGGAACACCTCCTTGTCGTTGGCCAGGCCGAACGGCGACAGGTCGTATACGAAGTGGTGCTTGTTGGGGGCGGCCAGTCGCACCTCGGCGATGAACGGGTACGCCTCGAGCACGGCCTTGCCCATCTCGAACAGGGTCTGCTGCAGGGCGAGTGACTGAACGATCGCGAACTGCTTGACCAGTAGCGCCTTGACCCCCGCGAAGGTTGGCTCCCAGTCGACGTCGGTGGTGGTGAACCGCCACTGGGCGACGAGCGATGTCGCCATCACCCGGTCCGTCGTGGGTTCCAGGACGGTGTACGGATCGCTCAGGAACCCGCTGAACTCCGACCCGGTGGACTTGAGGATCACCATGTCCTTGAGCCCGCCGACGACCCATTCGCCGCCGGCGTCGACCGTGACGGCGGCGGTGCGGACCTCCTGGCCCTTGCGAATCCACGTGTGATCGTGCTCGGCGCCGTCGACGACCGCACGCTCCCAGGCGAATTCCTCGATCTCGATGCGGGCGCCGTCGACCGGCTCGACGTCGTCGACGAAGTGGTGGGCCAGCGCCAAGCCGTAGTCCTCGATCGAGAGCACGCCCTTCTCCTTGGCGTAGGCGTAGGCCGTCTGCTTCTGCGAGTCGGTGGGTAGCACGTCGGACTGATCACCCGTCAGGTAGGCGGCACTGAAATCGCCTCGTAGACAAGTAGATACGTTGATGTCGTGAATCTCGTGGCGCGGGGTGTCGCGATAGATCCTGACGACGCGGTTCTCCGCCTTGCCGTACTGATTCTCGCCCAGGATGATCTTGGACACCGCTCAACTCCCTCGATAGGTGGAATAGGCATACGGCGAGAGCAGCACCGGGACGTGGTAATGGCTCGCCGCGTCGGTGATGTCGAACGCAATGATCACTTCCGGGTAGAACGTGGGCACGTCCAGCGTTGCGAAATAGCTTCCCGTGTCGAAGTGCAGGCGGTACACCCCGGCGGGCAGGTCATCGCCCAGAGCGGCGATACGGCCGTCGTCGTCGGTGGTCGCGGTGACCAGCGGCGCGCCGGTGGCGTCAGTCAGGGTGACGGCGATACCCGGGGCGGGCGTGCCGGTCCTGGCGTCGAGAACGTGGGTGGACAGACTCATGCCAGCAGCCTATGCAGGCGTAACCGGTTGATCTTGGCCAACTCACGGCGCATCACCCGGCGTTCGGTCTCGGCGTCGTTGTGCAGACGCTCGGTCAGGACGTCCAGTAACTCCTCGGCGGAGCGGCCGCTGGCGCACACCAGGTAGACGTAGCCGAACTTCTCGTCGTACTCGGCATTCTTCGCGGCGAGTGCGGCCTTCACGGAGTCCGCGGCGGTGGCCACCGCAGCCTGCTCGCGTGCCGAGGAGGCGTTGTCCACCGTGGCGCCGATCCGTGGATGACCGTCCAGGGCGGCGTCGATCTCCGT
Source organism: Mycolicibacterium sp. TUM20985 (assembly GCF_030295745.1). NCBI lineage: Bacteria > Bacillati > Actinomycetota > Actinomycetes > Mycobacteriales > Mycobacteriaceae > Mycobacterium > Mycobacterium antarcticum. The sequence continues at coordinate 4,525,471 of NZ_AP027291.1, read as the reverse complement.
GTCGGGAAGCTCGGCGAGCACCCGGTCGGCGCGGTTCAGCAACGCGTCCACGTCGCGGAACGGCCCCCCGGCGAGCAGGCGTTGGGCCCAGACGGTCGACGCGCACACGCCGAACAGCATGGTCATCCGTTGGCGGTCACTCAGACGGTTGAAGCCGTCCAACCCCGGAGCTCCCTGCGTAGGCACTATTGCACCTTGGTGACCGGGGCGGACATCCGTCAAGAATCGACCAGGTCGATGATGTTCGCATGTCGAGGATGCGATCGATTGCGGGCGTGGTGTTGGCCGCGGGGGCAGGATCCCGCTACGGCATGCCGAAAGTCCTTGCAGACGAGGGTGAATGGCTGCGCAGGTCGGTCGCGGCGCTCACCGACGGCGGGTGTGACGACGTCGTGGTGGTGCTCGGTGCCGCCGTGGTCGACGTACCTCGGCCCGCCCGCGCGGTCCTGGCCGAGGACTGGGCCACGGGGATGAGTGCCTCACTGCGCGCCGGGCTGGCGGCGGCCGGTACCGCCGACGTGGTCATCCTGCAGCTGGTCGACACTCCGGACGTCGGGGCCGACGTCGTCGCCCGCGTCGTGGCTGCGGTGGTGACGTCGACGTCGGGTCTGGCCCGTGCCGTTTACGCCGGCCGGCCCGGTCATCCCGTCGCGATCGCCCGGAGACACTGGGCAGACCTCGCGGCGACGTCGACCGGTGACGAGGGTGCGCGCACGTTCTTGGCGGAGCGGGAGGACGTGATCGGCGTCGAGTGCAGTGACCTCGCGAGCGGCGGGGACGTCGACGTAGGTTGAGTCGCATGTCGCCTGCGGCGTGATATACACCTACTACGCGCGGCTGGGGAGATCTCGCGGACGGTGGTCGGCACTCGGCCGCCGGGGGGACGGCGCCCCGTGCGCCACGAGTGGACGAGGAATCGGCCATGGGAACGAAGAAGACCATCGTGTTGATCGATGACCTCGACGGCACGCCGGCGGACGAAACCATCGAATTCGGCCTAGACGGCCAGCTGTACTCGATCGAGTTGTCCTCGGACAACGCCGAAGCCCTGCGTCGCACCGTGAGAGCCTGGGCGGACCGCGGGCGACGGGTGGGAGGTCCGCGGCGGCGTCACCTTGCAAGCGTCGACCCGTGGCGTGAGCACGTCAGCGGTCAAGAGGGTTTCGTGATCCGAGAGTGGTGCAAAGACAACGGCTTTCGCGTCGGCAAGCGGGGACCCCTGCCCTTCGGCGCGGTGGACGCCTACCGGTCGGCCAACGCCGGGAGCTAGAGCAGTCCGAGCGCGGCGACCGCCGCGCGTTCCGAGGCGAGCTCGGCCACCGACGCGTCGATGCGGGCGCGCGAGAACGCGTTGACGTCGAGGCCCTCCACGATCTGCCAGGCACCCCCGACCGCGCGTACGGGCAGCGACGCGACGACGCCCTCGGGGATGCCGTACACGCCTGGTGAAGGCAGCGCCACCGACGTCCACTCGCCGGCGTCCGTGCCGTCCACCCAGTCGCGGACGTGGTCGATGGCGGCGTTGGCGGCCGAGGCGGCCGACGACGTGCCGCGCGCCTCGATGATGGCCGTGCCCCGCTTGGCCACGGTGGGGATGAAGTCCGTCGTCAGCCAAGCGGAGTCGGCGGCGTACTCGGAGCCTGGCCGGCCGCCGACGTCGGCATGGAAGATGTCGGGGTACATGGTCGGGGAGTGGTTGCCCCACACCGTCACCCGCGAGACGTCGGTGACGTGCACGCCGGCGTGGGCAGCCAGGGCACCGACGGCACGGTTGTGGTCCAGACGCGTCAGCGCGGTGAATCGCTCCGCCGGGATGTCGGGCGCGTGGGCAGACGCGACGAGGGCATTGGTGTTGGCGGGATTGCCGACCACCACGATGCGCACGTCGGACGACGCGCCCGCGTTGAGCGCCGTCCCGGCATCGGCGAAGATCGCGGCGTTGGCTGCCAGCAGGTCGGCGCGTTCCATCCCCTTGCTCCGAGGCTTGGCGCCCACCAGCAGCGCGACGTCGACACCGTCGAACGCCCGGACCGGGTCGTCGTGGATCTCCACTCCAGCGAGCAGATCGAAGGCGCTGTCCACGAGTTCCATCACCACGCCCTCGGCTGCACGAAGCGCCGACGGCAGCTCGAGCAGTCGCAGCGTCACGGGGACGCCGGGGCCGAGCAGTGCGCCCGCGCCGATGCGGAACAGTGCGGCATAGCCGATCTGGCCGGCGGCGCCGGTCACAGTGACGACCTTCGGGCGGGCGGAGCTGGGTGGGAGGTGACTCGGGCGGGCGGAGCTGGGTGGGAGGTGACTCGGGCGGGCGGAGCTGGGTGGGAGGTGACTCGAGCGGGTCACGTGTGCACGCGGATGTTGAGGATCTCCGAGGCATAACGCCGGACGGTGTCCTCGGACATGGCCGCCGCATCCTCGTGCCCCGGTCGCGCCCGGCTCTGCATGAAGCCCGACTTTGGGTCCAGCGTGATCTCGGCGAGTAGTTCACCGGTGGACGGTTCGCAGACGGCCCACGTGTACAGCGTGTCGTCCGCCCAGCCGTCCTCGGAGTCGTGGACGTGGTCGAGGTCGGTTTCACCCAGATCGGCGAGGGCGGGCCGGTCGTCGACGCGTTCGTCGTAGCGCAGTCCGCGCAGGTACCACGTTCCGTTGTTGATCTCGACAGGTTCCATGGCGGTCAGCCGTCGAGTGGCCACCTGGTGCACGCAATTCGCGAATGCGCGTGCAACAACTGGCCGCTCGGCAGTGTTCAGTCCTTGATCTCGGCGAGGACGGTGCCCTGGGTGACTGCCGCACCCGCTTCGACGGCGAGCCCCGTGATGGTGCCGTCCTTGTGAGCCGTCACGGGATTCTCCATCTTCATGGCCTCGAGGACGGCGATGAGGTCGCCCGTGGCCACCTGCTGACCCTCCTCGACGGCCACCTTGACCACGGTGCCCTGCATCGGTGCGGTGACCGCGTCACCCGACGCCGCGGCGCCGGCTTGCGCCCCACGCTTTCGCGGCTTGGGCTTCTTGCGCGTCACGCCCGGTCCGGTGGCGCCACCGCCGCCGATCGCGAGATCGCCCGGCAGGGATACCTCGACGCGGCGTCCGCCGACCTCGACGACGACCTTCTGCCGGGGCAGGGTGTCCTCCTCGTCGAGAGGTGCACCTGCGGTGAACGGCTCGACGGTGTTGTCCCACTCCGTCTCGATCCAGCGGGTGTGGACGGTGAAGCCGTCGTCGTCGCCGATGAAGGCCGGGTCGGACACTACGGCGCGGTGGAACGGGATGACGGTCGCGAGGCCCTCCACGTGGAACTCGGCGAGCGCGCGGCGCGATCGGTCCAGGGCCTCCGCGCGGGTGGCGCCGGTGACGATCAGCTTGGCCAGCATCGAGTCGAACTGGCCACCGATCACGGAGCCGGACTCGACGCCGGAGTCGAGCCGCACACCCGGACCGGTCGGCGGCTCGAATTTGGTGACGGGGCCCGGAGCCGGCAGGAAGCCGCGACCGGCGTCCTCACCGTTGATGCGGAACTCGAACGAGTGACCGCGCGGGGTCGGATCCTCGGTGATGTCGAGGGCATCGCCGTTGGCGATCCGGAACTGCTGGCGCACCAGGTCGATACCCGAGGTCTCCTCGGTGACCGGATGTTCGACCTGCAGCCGGGTGTTGACCTCGAGGAAGGAGATCAGCCCGTCCTGGCCGACGAGGTACTCGACGGTGCCCGCGCCGTAGTAGCCGGCCTCCTTGCAGATGCGCTTGGCGGACTCGTGGATCTCCTTGCGCTGCGCGTCGGTGAGGAATGGCGCAGGCGCCTCCTCCACCAGCTTCTGGAAGCGGCGCTGCAACGAGCAGTCGCGGGTGCCCGCGACGACGACGTTGCCGTGCGTGTCGGCGATGACCTGCGCCTCGACGTGGCGTGGCTTGTCCAGGTAGCGCTCGACGAAGCACTCGCCGCGGCCGAACGCGGACACGGCCTCCCGGGTCGCCGAATCGAACAGCTCGGGAATCTCCTCGATCGTGCGGGCCACCTTCATGCCGCGGCCGCCGCCGCCGAAGGCCGCCTTGATCGCGATCGGCACGCCGTACTCCTTGGCGAAGGCCACGATCTCGTCGGCGTCCTTGACGGGCTCGGGCGTCCCGGGCACCAGCGGCGCGTCGGCCTTGGCCGCGATGTGGCGGGCGGTCACCTTGTCACCGAGGTCGCGGATCGACTGCGGGCTGGGTCCGATCCAGATCAGCCCGGCGTCGATGACGGCCTGGGCGAAATCCGCGTTCTCGGAAAGGAATCCGTAGCCGGGGTGGACGGCGTTGGCGCCGGACTTCTCGGCGGCCCCGAGCAGCTTGGCGAAGTCGAGGTAGGACTCCGCAGAGGTCTGGCCACCCAGGGCGAAGGCCTCGTCGGCGAGCCGGACGTGTGGAGCGTCGGCATCGGGATCGGCGTACACGGCCACGCTGGCCAGCCCTGCGTCCTTGGCGGCCCGGATCACCCGGACGGCGATCTCGCCACGATTGGCGACGAGCACCTTGGAGATCTTCGAGCTGGCGTGACTTGGCACTGCGCCTCCTGATGGCATGTCTCTAAGAAACCTCTTTAAGAATGTATCGGAGGCAGTTTAAGCGGCCGCGCCGAGTACCACGTCGAGCGGTGTCCGTTACTCGTCAGTAGGTTTCACTGGCGCTCATCGGTTTTCGCGGAGCCGCCGTTTGATTCGGGTCAACATGGCCGACATCCCGCGCAGCCGCAGGGGACTGATCAAGGTGGCCAGGCCGAGGTCCGAGTAGAAGTCGTCGGGCACGGCGAGGATCTCGTCGGCCGAGTGGTCATCGAGCCCGGCGGCCAGAATGGCCGCGAAACCGCGCGTGGTCGGCGCCTCCGCCGGTGCGCTGAAGTAGAGCCGCACGTGCTCCCGGTCCACGGCGTCGACGTGCAGGAACAATGGCGATTGGCACTCGGGGACGGGTTCCATCGCGGCCTGCTCGAGATCGGCCGGGATGGGGGGCAGGTCGTTCGCGAACTCCAACAGGAGCTGCAGCTTGTCCTGGCCCTGCATCTCGGCGAAGTCCGACACCACCTCGGCCAGCGCGGCCGGCATGGCACTCACGAGGACCCGGGCGCCTCGCCGGGCTCTTCGCCGACGGCGACGGGGACGCGCACCGCGTTACCCCACTCGGTCCAGGAGCCGTCGTAGTTGCGCACCCCCTCCTTGCCCAGCAAGTGGGTCAGCACGAACCAGGTGTGACTCGAGCGTTCGCCGATGCGGCAGTACACGATCGTCTGGTCGTCCGGCTCCAGGAAGCCGTACAGCTCGTCGAGCTCGGCCCGGCTGCGGAACTGACCACTGTCCAGCGCGGCCTTCGCCCACGGGATCGACTTCGCCGTCGGGATGTGGCCACCGCGCAGGGCGCCCTCCTCGGGATAGTCCGGCATGTGGGTGCGTTCGCCGGTGTACTCCAGCGGCGACCGGACGTCGATCAGCGGCTGGGTTCCCAGGCCACCCAGCACGTCGTCCTTGTAGGCGCGGATCGGGGCGTCGTCACGCTCGACGACCGGGTAACCCGTCGTCTGCCGCGACGGCACGTCGAGGGTGGTGTCGCGGCCGTTGGAGACCCACAGGTCGCGGCCACCGTCGAGCAGCCGGACGTCGGGGTGGCCGAACAGGGTGAACACCCAGAGCGCGTAGGCGGCCCACCAGTTGCTCTTGTCGCCGTAGATGACGACCGTGTCATCCCTGCCAATGCCCTTGCGGTCCATCAGCGCTGCGAACTGAGCCCCGTCGATGTAATCGCGGACGCGGGCGTCGTTGAGGTCGGTGTGCCAGTCGATCTTCACGGCCCCGGGGATGTGCCCGGTGTCGTAGAGCAGGACGTCCTCGTCGGACTCCACGATGGCCAGCCCGGGGCGGCCCAGGTTGCCCGCCAGCCAGTCGGCGGTGACCAATCGTTCAGGGTGGGCGTAGTCGGCCAGGGACGGTGACGGGTCTGCAGGTAACGACACGATGCGAGCCTACCGGCTCGACCCACGCGGGTTGGGCCCTGACCGGGTTGGCTTCAATCGGTGACGGGGTTGGCTTCCCAGAGCGCCGCGAGCGTCAGGCCCAACCGCTCGAACAAGGTTCGCATCAGGGGCAACCCGATGCCGATCACCGCCGAGGGATCACCGTCGACACCGTCGACGAACCAGCCGCCGAGTCCATCGAGGGTGAATCCGCCCGCGACGGAGGTGGGTTCACCACTGCGGGCATATGCCTCGACGTCGCCGTCCGACGGGCGACCGAACCGCACGGTGGTCACCGCATGCTCCGCGGCCCTGGCCTCGATCCGCCCGTCGCGCAGACGAATGACGCTGTGGCCGCTGTACAGCTCACCCGACGTGCCGGCCATCGCCCGCCAACCCGCGATCGCGGCGGCTTCGGTAGCAGGCTTGCCCCACAGGCGCCCGGCGCGGTAGAGCATCGAATCACAGCCGATGACAATGCAATCCGCGCTCACTCCACCGTCGAGCGTGTGGACGACGGCTTCGGCCTTGGCGGCGGCGAGCGCAGTCGTCACGAGCTGCGGGCTGGCATCGGCCGGCAGAGACGCGGCCACGGCGTCCTCGTCCACGCCCGACACCATCACGAGTGGGTCGATGCCCGCCCCGCGCAGCACTCGCCTGCGGCCCGAGGAGGCAGACGCGAGGATCACGCGGGTCATCGCCGGATGTTCTTCGCGCAAGCGCTCATCATCGCCGCGTGTTCTTCGCGCAAGCGCTCATCATCGCCGGATGTGCGTGCGTTCCAACTGCGTCACCCGCTGCCAGCTCACGACCGAGTAGCGCAACTTGTCCACCGGATGACCCCACAGGTTGAGCTCCTGGGGTCCGGGTTCAGGGCTACCACCGCTGCTGCCTGCGAGCACCGTCACCAGCGCGGCGATGTCCGCGTCGCTGGGGTTGCCCTTGAGGATCCTGATCTCGGGTACCGACGTGTCGACCGGTGAGTCGATGGTCAGTTCGTCGGCGTTGGACACCTCGGTGATGTCGACGTCTCGTGACATGTGTGGTCCGTTCGTCGGGGGAGTGAGCGGATCAGAGCGGGATGTTGCCGTGCTTCTTCGGCGGCAACTGCACGATCTTGCGTTCCAGCAGGCGCAACGCGGCCGCGATGTATCCGCGGGTGTGCGACGGCGGAATCACCGCGTCGACGTAGCCCCGCTCGGCGGCCACATACGGGTTGACCAGGGTGTCCTCATAGTCCTGCTGCAGCTCTAGTCGCAGCGCGTCGACGTCCTTGCCCTCGGCCGCAGCCTCCTTGAGCTGGCCGCGATAGACGAACCCGACGGCGCCCGAGGCACCCATCACCGCGATCTGGGCGGTCGGCCAGGCGACGTTGACGTCACAACCCATGTCCTTGGACCCCATCACGCAGTACGCGCCGCCGTAGGCCTTGCGGGTGATGACGGTGATCTTCGCGACGGTCGCCTCGCCGTAGGCGTAGAGCAGCTTGGCACCGCGGCGGATGATGCCGTTGTACTCCTGGTCGGTGCCCGGCAAGAAGCCCGGAACGTCGACCAACATGATGATCGGGATGTTGAAGCAGTCGCACGTTCGGACGAACCGCGCGGCCTTCTCCGAGGCGTTGATGTCCAGGCAGCCGGCGAACTGCGTGGGTTGATTGGCGACGATGCCCACGGTGCGCCCGTCGATCCGGCCGAAGCCGATGACGATGTTGCCCGCGTAACCGGCCTGTACCTCGAGGAACTCGTCGTCGTCGAGGATGCGGGTGATCACCTCGTGCATGTCGTACGGCTGGTTCGGCGAGTCGGGGATCAGCGTATCGAGTTCGAGGTCTTCCTCGGTGAGGTTGTCCTCGACGGCCCCCGGATGCGGCGGTGTCGGGTAACGCGGCGGCTCGGACGCGCTGTTGGGCGGCAGGTAGCTCAGCAGATCGCGGACGTAGTCGAAGGCGTCCTGCTCACCGGAGGCGACGTAGTGCGCAGTGCCGGACTTGGCCATGTGGGTGTGCGCGCCACCCAGTTCCTCCATGGTGACTTCCTCACCGGTGACGGTCTTGATCACGTCCGGTCCGGTGATGAACATCTGGCTGGTCTGGTCGACCATGATGACGAAGTCGGTGAGCGCGGGGGAGTACACGTGTCCGCCCGCGGCGGCGCCCATGATCAGCGAGATCTGCGGAATGACGCCCGAGGCCAGGATGTTGTTGCGAAAGATCTTGCTGTACAAGCCAAGTGAGACCACGCCCTCCTGGATCCGCGCACCCGCTCCGTCGTTGATCCCGATCAGGGGGCGGCCGGTCTTGATGGCTAGTTCCTGCACCTTGACGATCTTCTCGCCGTAGACCTCGCCGAGGCTGCCGCCGAACACGGTGGCGTCCTGGCTGAAGATGCACACGTCGCGACCGTCGATGGTGCCGTAACCGGTCACGACGCCGTCACCCACCGGGCGGTTGGCCTCCAGCCCGAAGTTCTTGCTGCGGTGCTTGGCCAGCGCATCGAGTTCGACGAACGACCCCTCGTCCATCAGCGCGAAGATGCGTTCCCGGGCCGTCAACTTGCCCTTGGCGTGAACCTTCTCGACGGCCGTCTCGCCCACCGGGTGAAGCGTCTCCTCCGCGCGTTTGCGGAGATCGGCGAGCTTGCCCGCCGTGGTGTGGATGTCGATCTCGCCCGCCGGAGTCGGCGCGGAAGGCTCGGTAACGCTCGTCATGGTGGTCGATCGTAGCGGCGACCCCGTCGGATGGATCAGGTCCCCGGCCGTTGGAACCGGACGCCGATCGGCCCGGGACTTCGACGACGCGCTACGGCGACACGTCGCCATGGGCGCTCCCGAACGTTACCGTGGGCGACGACTCGCAGACGGGAGCAAAGATCGTGTTCGTCGAACCTCAACAGTCCGACCCCGAGGTCATCGCCAGGAAGCGGGCCGTGAACCCCAACGTGCGATCGCCGGGCCGCATGGAATGGATCACCGACGACGCCGGGCACATCGTCAACTTCCGCATTGCCGGGGAAACGGTGTTCTCGCGGTTCCGGAACCTCTACGCCGCGTGGTTCTACAACAACTTCGTCACCTACGTCCCGTTCCACTTCCTGCGGCAGGGCTACCTTCGCCTGTTCGGCGCGACCATCGGCAAGGGAACGGCGATCAACCGCGGGACCAACGTTTGGTCCATCCCGTACATCGTCATCGGCGACCGCGTATCCATCGGATTCCGTTGTCTGCTGGACGCCAGGGCGGGAATCGCGATCGGTGACGACGTCATCATCGCCAGCGAGACGCACATGATCGCGGGTGGTCACGACATCAACCATCCCGACTTCCCGCCGTCGCCGAACCCGCCAGACCCCATCGTCATCGACGACCACGTCTGGATCGCCAGCCGGGCGATGATCCTGCCGTGCCTGATCGGCCGGGGCGCGGTCGTCGCGGCGCACGCGGTGGTCATCAACGAGATACCCCCGCTGGGTATCGTCGGCGGTGTCCCAGGCAAGGTGATTGGCAAACGAAACCCTGATGCCCTGCAGTACAGCGGAAAGTTCAAAGTGCCATTGTTCTGAATGGTAAATCGACAGCCCGGGACCTATTTCTCGCGGTTTGCTGACAATCAGGTAACGAGTTGCCCGAGTTCCTCTGGCAACCGGTTGGGCGACCAGCACGCGTGTACAGTCATGAGCGGCGTTCCGCGATCCGGGTCGCCGGTTGACCACCTGCCCCGCCACGGACGCCCGTTCAGTGCCAGACATCACGAGGATCATCGCCGGTGCCACGAGAGTTCTCAGCCCCCCACACGGCTCGCCCCACCGTGGCCATTGCCCATGACTACCTCACGCAGCTAGGCGGCGCTGAGAAGACCGTGCTGGCCATGAGCAGGGCCTTCCCGGACGCCCCGATCTACACCATGCTCTATGACCCGGAGGGCACCTTCCCGGAATTCAAGGAACTCGACGTTCGGGTGCCCGCGATCAACCGGGTGAAGGTGCTGCGCAAGCACCATAGGGCCGCCCTGCCATTGTTTCCCCTCGTCGCCGGTGCCATGCACGTCGATGCGGACGTCGTCATCTCCAGCAGCAGTGGCTGGGCGCACGGATTCCGGACCACGGGTCGCAAGTTGGTTTATTGCCATTCGCCTGCGCGCTGGCTTTATCAGGCCGACAGTTACCTCGGCGACAATGGCAACACCATTGCCAAACTCGGCCTTCGGGCCTTGTCCAGCTACCTGATCAACTGGGACCGTCGCGCCGCGTTCACCAGCGATCGCTACCTCGCCAACTCGGCGGTGATCAGGGAACGGATCCAGAACGCGTACGGCATCGAGGCCGAGGTGGTGTTCCCGCCGGTGACCATGGCCCGGGCTGACACGGTGCGACCGATGCCCGAGGTGACGGACTGGCTGGGCACGTCGACCCTGGGCACGTCGACCCTGGGCGGAGCCGACGGCGCCTTCTACCTCGTCGTGTCACGGCTGCTGCCCTACAAGAACGTCGACGCGATCGTCCGGGCGTTCGCCGACAGCGAGCGGCGCCTCGTCGTCGTCGGTCGTGGGCCGCAAGCCGACCGCCTTCGCGCGATGAAGACCCCGAACGTCACCATGGTCTCCGACATCTCCGACGGCGAACTCGCTTGGCTGTACAAGAACTGCCGCGCGATCATCGCCGCGAGCTACGAGGACTACGGACTGACCCCCCTCGAAGCGGGAGTGTGGGGCCGCCCCGCCATTGCGCTGCGGTACGGCGGATTCCTCGACACCATCGACGAGGGCATCAGCGGTATGTACTTCGACGAGCCGACGTCCTCGGACATCCGGGAGGCCGTCGACCGCTTCGAGATGACCAAGTTCGACTCCGACAAGGTCCGCGACCACGTCAAGCAGTTCAGCGAGGCGGCCTTCTCGGATAAGCTCCACGCCGCGGTCAACGGCCTTGTCGCAGTGAAGCGCTGAGTTTCTGCGCCGCGGTACCCTTGCAACTCGAGTTGCCGACGCGACGTAACCCGACACGGCAGGAGCCACACCGGTGAACACCGAACCCGCTAAGGCGGACCCGGAAGACGTAGCCAGGAAGGTTGCCGCCGCACCCGGCCTGAAACTTCCGCCGGAACCGTCCTACGACCTGTTGCCCGACGGCCGGGTGGCCAATTACCGCATGCAGAGCATGGGAGTGCGGCGCAAGGCGCGCAACCGGATCGGCCAGGTGCTCTACAACCTGCTGATCACCCATATCCCCTTCCACTTCATCCGGCAGGGCTTCCTCCGGCTCTTCGGAGCCACCATCGGCCGCAATTCGTGCATCATGCTCGGCACGACCATCCTCGACATCGAGTTCCTCACGGTCGGGGACAACACGGCGATCGGCGCCCGCTGTCTGCTCGACGCCCGCGCCGGCCTCTACATCGGCAATGACGTGACCATCGCCAGCGACGTCCAGATCATCGGCGGCGGACACGACGTCAACCATCCCGACTTCCTGCCGGTCCCCATCCCCACCGTGGTGGAGGACTACGCATGGATCGCCAGCCGCGCCATGGTGTTGCCGTCGCTGATCCGTCGTGGCGCCGTCGTCGCCGCCCAGGCCGTGGTCAACAAGGACATCGGTGAGTGCGAGATCGTCGGAGGCGTGCCCGCCAAGGTGATCGGCAAGCGTGATCCTGAGGCGCTGAAGTACACGGGCGGCTACCGGCCCCTGTTCTGCTGATGACGACACTGGGGGACTACCGCCTGGTCTTCGTCGGACCGGCGAAGGGCGTGACCGCCGTCGGGGACTACGCAGAGGACTTCGTCAACGGCGTCAGGCCGTACTTCGGGAACGTCGTGGAGGTGCGCACCGGCGGACCGGGTGACCACACGCTCGCCGACCTCCGACGCCTGCGGCGAGACGTCGCCGCGCACGTCGCGCACGGCCAACGCCACCGGGTGCTGGTGCACGCCGAGCTGTCGACCGGCGCGCTGGCGCCCTTCTGGTCCACGGCGGGCGTCAAGGGCGCCCCGGTGACGGGCACCGTGCACGACCCTCCGCAGGGCGTCTGGATGCCTGCCCGCACCACGTTCGTCGCCCGGTCGCGCCTGCTCAACCACGGCATTCACTACCCGCTACGCCCCCTCAGCCGGGCGATCGAGGGCCGGGTCTACGACGGTCGCTTGCTGTTCGCGCTCACCGAGACCGGGCGTCGGTCGATCGAGGAGACCTACCCGGCGACGCGTACCGCGTACATCCCGCACCTGGTCCGTGACCGCCCGGTGATTCGTCCGGCGCAGGACCGTCCACGCGCCGTCGGCTTCTTCGGGCACGTCTACCGCGGCAAGGGCTTCGAGCAAATCGTCAAGATCAGGGCCGCCCTGCCCGCCGACGTCGCCATCCGCGTCGCGGGCCGGGGCACCGAGGATCTCCCGGGCATCGAGGGTGTCGAAATCCTGGGCGCCGTCGACGGGCCGGCCGAGGACGCCTTCTTCGAGTCGGTCCGCGCCATCGTCGTCCCGTACGGCAAACGGCACTTCTACGCCGAGAGCTTCGCGGCGTCCGGCGTGGTGGCGCACTCGATGGCCTACCGCACCCCTGTGGTGACCACCGACTGGGGTTCGCTGGCCGAACTCGACGAGGAGGTCGGCGCCGCTGTGGTGTCGACCACGGGGCTCGACGGTGACGCGGTGGCCACCGCGCTGGCGCGGACCATCACCGCGGTGGTCGATGACGAGGCGCGGTTGACCGAACTCGGGCGGCGCGCCGACGAGGCGCGCCAGGCCCGGTCCTGTGCCAGCACCGCCGCGGCGTTCGCGGCGCAGTGGTCGGCGCTGCTCGGTCTCGAAGCCGATCCCGTGACCAGAGCCAAGGGGAACGTGACCTGACGCTCCCCGAATCGGCGCCCGAGTCCGCCCCCGAAGGCGCGTCACGCAACCTCTTCAAGACGCTCGTCGGCGTCTTCTTCATGTATGGCAGCCGAGGTCTCGGACTGCTGCTGACACTGGCAATCATCGCCCGCCTCGGCATCGCCGACTACGGGCTCTACGCCCTCGCCTTCTCGTTCGCGACGATCATTGGCCCGCCGCTGGACAATCCATGGGCCGTTCGCGCGATCCGCGAGTCCGAGGACCAGTTCAACAGGGAGCGGTCTAGCCGCTATCTGGTGGGGATGGCCCTCGTCGTCGCCGGGCTCGCCGTTCTGCCGTTCAACTACTTCCTGTGGTTTGGGCTCGTCATGGCCGGTGGTGAGATTGCGTTCAACAGCCTCAAGGGCCGTGCGGTACGGGACGGGCATCCCGACTTGGTCTGGCGCTACGACGCAATGCGGCAGACGACCAGCGCCCTCCTGGTGTGCGCCTACCTCTTCGGGGTCGATCAGCCCTCGCTGAGGGGGGCCAGCCTGCTGTACTGCGCGCCCTACGTGGCGATCCTGATTCTGGCCGGCCTCGCGGTGCGCGGACACCGGCCCGGTATGCCCGGCTCGCTGCGCCAGATGGGGTACCTCACCGCTGAGATGGGTCTCGGCACGGCGGTCTACCTCCAGGGCGACGTCCTACTCCTGGGCTTCCTGACCGACAGTACGGTGGTCGGCTACTACAACATCACCCTCATGGCCGCGACGGCGCTCGCCGCGATCGGACAGTCGTTCGCGATGACGTATCACGAACCGCTGCGCAAGAGCGGTGGCACGCTCGAGTCGGGGCCGAAGATCCGCACGACGCTGACCATCTCGGCGGTGGTGGGCGCGCTGGTGCTGATCACCGGCGTCGTCATGCTGTTCACCACGGCGCCCGCCCCGATGGCCCAGGCCATGATCATCATGGCCGGGTTCTGCTTCCTGCGCACCGTCATCTGCGTGTTCCAGGTCGTGCTGTACGCCCAGCGGCGGGACCGCCTCCGACTGGGTGCCTCGATTGCCTTGTTGCCCGTCAAGTTCGCTTTGCTGACCATCCTGGTGAAACTCGGGCTCGGCGCCGTGGCCGCAGCGATCGCCACCACGGCCTCCGACGCCCTGCTGTTGGCAATCTTCGCCGTCGCCCTGTACGGCAGGAGGCGACGATGACGTCGGTCGTCTTCCTGCTCTCCAAGGATCCGGTCCTCGAGCACGGCGGTGACGTCGCGCTGTCACGCCTGTTCATCGAGTTGGCCGCGGCGAGCTTCGACGTGTCGGTGATCTGCTACTCGGCCGAAACCGGTTCCGTGACGGCCGACTTCGTTCCTGGCGGTGTCCAGGTGACGCGGGTTCGGAAACCGGCGGTCCGGCCGCTGAGCCTGCTCGCGGGAGCCGCGCGGTCGCGCCGCAGTCTGGTGCACGTCCGATTCGACGGTGACGACCTGGCCGCGGCGATCGAGCGGGCCGACGCCGACGTGTTCGTCGCCGAGCACAGCTACATGGCCGAATCATTCTTGCGCAGTTCGCGTTTCGGCAACCGGTCGCTGGTGGTCAACACGCACGTCAGCGAGGCCCTGGTGTGGGGCGCCAGCCGGGGCCTGTTGGGACGCGCGGAGGCGTCCCGGTTGCGGCGCGACGAGCTGCGGGTGGCCCTGGCCGCGGACGCGGTCGGGACGTTCGACGCCGACGAAGCCGAGCAGTACCGTCGGCGGGGAGTCAACGGTGCCCGTTGGTTCGCGTTGACCCTGCCCCCGGCCGAACAGGTCGACATCGCCGACACGCCGCCACGGCTTGTCCTGATGGGGACCAGGGACTGGCCACCCAACCAGGAGGCATTCCTGCACGCGTTGGCGTTGTGGCCGCGCATCTCGGCTGGCGTGCCCGACGCCGAACTGTGCATCATCGGTGCGAAGAAGCCGAACGCTGCCGAGCCCGAATATCCCTCAGGGGTAAGGGATCTGGGCTTCGTCGATGATCTGCACGAGTTCCTGGGAACCTGCCGCGCGATGATCGCGCCCATCATGACCGGTGGTGGCGTCCGCGTGAAGATCCTCGACGCCGCGCGGATCGGACTGCCCGTGGTCGGCACCGAGGCGGCGGTGGGGTCGCTCGGCGAACTCTTCGGACTGGACGTCTTCGACGATGACGACGCGTTCATCGCCGAGTGCCGCCGGATGCTCACCGACCGGGCGGCCGCGGTCAGCGCGGGGCGAACAATTTTCCAGGCAAACCAAGAATACTGGCGAGAAAATAGAGTAGCGACAGCAGTGGAGTCGCTAGTCCTGGCGCAGCGCCCGGGTAGCCGCCTCCCGTAACGGCGGTGGGGCCTTGGACGCACGACGGCGGGGTCGCATTCACCGGCGCATGCTCGCCGTACGTCACGGTCGCGCCGCGGAACGCCGTGTACGTGATGGTGCCGTGCTCGAAGTCCACCCGGCTGCTGCCGAAGCCGGGGATCTCGTCGGTGACCGCCAGCCCCAGGTCGGGCTTCCAGGCATTGGCGATGCCGCCGCCCACCGGATGCGCGCCGGTAGCGGGGGAGTACCAGATGCGCAGGCCGTAGGGATGCTCGAAGTCCTGGTACCCCTGTGCGAACGCGGTTTTGGGCACCGCCCCGTAGCAGCGGGCCCGGTCGGCGACGGGGTTGGGTGAGGTGAGGAAGCCCGCCGGCGTCTCGTAGATGGTGCCGACCGTTCGGATCTGTGCCCAGTTTTGGGCGGTCGCTCGGAAGACGGGGCTCAGCACCGTGCCGAGTGCGGGATCCGTGACCGTGGCGAACCGTTGGTACTCCGCCGATTTTGGGATCTGACCGGTCGCGCCTGACTGGATCGTCTGCCGGACCGGCTTGGCCGTCCAGTCCCTCCGGTACATGCCGAACGTGTCGTCCGCGGCGAAACTGCCGGTCGTACGGTCGCGGGTGGTGTAGATGAACATCGGTCCGGCATAGGGCATTTCCTGCCATTTGGTCAGCATGTCGGTGACGAAGGCGTTCTGCTGCGCGTCGCCCCCGCTGGAGGTCGGCTGGCCTTACTCGGTCGCCCAGATCTTCTTCGCCTGGTCACCGCTGCCGATCATGATCTGGCGCAGCTGCATCAGCTGGTACAGCGGTGAGTTGGCGACGGTCATGCCGTCGGAGAACTTCAAGGTGTACTGGTACGGGTGGAACGCCAGCGCGTCGAAGTAGTTCTTCGCGCCCGCGGCGTACATCGCGGACAGGAACCGCACCGGGTTGATGGCGTAGTCGCCGTAGTCGACGACCGCGCCCATGGACCCGCCGAGCACCACGACCGAGGGATCGACCGCCTTGATCCTCGGATAGCTGGCCTTCAATAGATCGACGTAACCCGCCGGATCCGGCTTCGGCGAGTAGAAGGTGACGGCGTTGGGCTCGTTCCACACTTCGATTGCGCTGATCTTGCCGATGTAGCGGGTCACCACCTTCGCCACGAAGTCGCCGTAGACGGCCGGGGAAGCCGGTCGTCCGCTCAGCGCCGCCCCGCCAGGGGCGACCGACCACGCCGGCGTGGAGTTCACCGTGCCGACGACCGCCAGACCGCGGGACGCAGCCGAGTTGATCGTCTTGTCGACCGTGCTCCAGTCCAGTTTGTTCTGCGTGGGCTCCACGGCGGCCCAGGGAATCAGCAATCTGACCGAGCGCACTCCGGTCGCCTTGATGGCGTCCATCGTCCGGTCGACGTCGGGCTGCGCCAATCCGTACACATCGGAGTCGGCGATGGCCGTGGTGGTCGCGGACGGGTCGATCGTCGCCGACGCTATTGCCGTGACCTCACGCGGTTTCGCCCGCAGCAGGTCCGAACTGATCGCGGTCGTGCACACGACGCCGACCACGACGGCCAGGGCCGTCGTGGTCAACGCGCGGTGATGTCGCCGAGGTCTGCTGTGTGGCACGGTCTCGAAAGTGTCGTGGACGACGGGGCATTTCGGCGGGAAGCGTCTAGGCGTGTCGGGCAGATGTTTGCTATTGGGCGCAGCACACTGACCGCCTCGGAACGATCCGACTTTGCGGTGATACGTGATACCTAGCGAGCACCGACATCGCAGCGTTTTCACTGAGGCGCACGTGCTCGCGGGTAGTCGTGAAGTACGATGGATCGGCGGTTAGCTGGAGCAGATCTCCGGCGGGCCTCCGCGGCGCGCTGCCAGGCGTTGGCGGTGCCCTCGGGAACAGGTGACATGGTCTTCCCCGGCGTTGCCAGCGGCGTGCTGACCAACGAGGAAACGGATTAGTGGAGGATGCGACTGTGGACATAGGCGCACGCGAATGACCCGAGGCCGCGTACTGGTCGGCGTGTTCGTCGTCCTAGCCATGATGTCGTCGGGATGTGCCGATCGAGCCACCGGGCCGGTCGGATCCCCTCCGGAGGCGGGAACGGCGCTTCCCGCGGACCTCAGCGGCTCCGGGCCAGGGACGGTTTTGTCGGCAAACAGCATGCCGACCCTCGACCGGCGGGTGAGCGGTGTGACATCGGTGGCGGCGAAGATCGTCTATACGTCCACGTCCGGGGTGACCAACGAACCGACAGAAGTCACAGGCACCGTCTTCGCTCCCAAGGGCAAGCCGCCCGAAGGTGGCTGGCCGATCATCGCCTACGGCCATCCCACCACCGGGGTGCTTGCGGATTGCGCGCCGTCGTCTTCGCCGACGCTGTTGAACAGTTCGTCGGTGGTACGCGACTTCGTCGACGCGGGCTACGTGGTCGCGATGTCGGACTATCAGGGGCTGGGTGACGACAAGACCTATCACCCCTACCTGGATGCCACCACCGTCGGCTTCAATCTCATCGACTCGGTCCGCGCCGCGCGCAAGGTCGTCGCCGACACGTCGAACGAATGGGCCGCGTTCGGGGTGTCACAAGGAGGGCAGGCGGCGTGGGCCGCCAACGAATTGGGCGGGGAGTACGGCTCCGGCCTAAAGCTGGTCGGTTCCGCCTCGGTGTCACCGGCGCTCGACATCACCGGGTTCGCCGACGACGCGGCGAACCGCCGACTGTCCAAGGACCAGGAGCCCATCTACCAGGCTCTGCTCGCGGCCCTGAAGCACGAGGACCCGGACCTGAACCTCGACGACTACCGCCGCGGAATCGTCGCTGAGCAGTGGGATGCATTGCTGCAGTGCGACTTCGAGAAAGCCGACGAGCGTGCGCAAATCGTCGATCAGATCACCCCGGATGATCTGGTGCCCGCCAGCGACGCCGCCACGAACGCGTTGCGGGAGCGGCTGCGCAAGTCGAGCCTGCCGCGTCGGCCCCTGGTCGCGCCCGCGTTGGTCATCTACGGCGGACAGGACGTCCTCCTCCCCCCGGCCTGGACCGACGCCGCACTGCAGCGCGCCTGCGAGATCGGCGACATCATCCGCATCTACCTGCAGCCCGACCGCGGGCATTCGGACGTCGACGTCGCGCCGGTGATGGGATGGATCGCCGACCGGTTCAAGGGCGACCCCCCGCCCGACAGCTGTCAATCGTTCATCACACCGCCACCGCCGCCGCCCGCACCGCAGGAGGCGCAGGCGCCGGCCGGAGACGGTGAGTGAGCGTGGTCGTCGCCCACGTCACCGGGCACAGCTCGCCCAAGACGGCGGCGTCGACCGAGATCGGTCTGGTGGGTCTGTCGCTGATCTTCTTCTACGTGCTCAGCGGCTTCCTGCTGTTCCTGCCTTACGTACGGGCGTTGGCCGGGGAGCGGTCGACGGAAACCATGCCCAGCACCAAGAACTTCGTCCTCCACCGTGTCGCGCGCATCCTCCCCGGCTACCTCGTCATCTTCCTTCTGGTCAACTTCGTCCTGCAGGCCGCCTACGTCGACAACCCGGTGCACCAGCCGCTCGGGACGGAGGACGGCACCGGGATGATCACGGACTGGCGACAGCTGCTGGCCAATCTGACCCTGGTCCAGACCTACCTCCCGCAGTACATCCAGACCGGTCTGAACCCATCGTGGTCGTTGACGCTGGAATATGCGTTCTACGCCGTGTTGCCGTTGCTCGCCATGGCACTGTTCCTGATGAGACGACGCACCGACATCCGACCACTGCGCATCGCGGTCATCGGCGCCTCCGCGCTCGCGGCAGTTGCTCTAATCGGCCGCGGGTTCATCCCCATGGTGAACGCGGCGACCGGCGTCACCGACCCGACGCTGCTGGAATGGGGCGACCACTGGGCCGCGGTCTTCTCGCGCAGTTTGCTGACCAATGCGGATAACTTCGCGGCCGGAATGCTGGCCGCCGTCCTCGTCGTGGCGATCGAGAACCGGCTCATCGGAGAGGCCCTCAGTAGGCGGGTTCGGCTCCTCGGCGCGGTCGCGCTGCTGCCCGTGATGATGCTGTGCGCGCTGCTGATGGCGACGCGTTCCCCGTACGGCAGCAGCGCCCTCGGGGTGATCTGCGCGCTGCTGATCCTCGTCATCGTCGCTCCGCTGGCGCGCGGGCAGGATTCGGCGATCGCCCGGTGGCTCGATGTCGCGCCCGTGCTCCACGTCGGCAAGCTGTCGCTGTCGATCTACCTCTGGCACTTCCCCGTGATGCTCGTGCTGGGCAGGTGGGGCGTGCTCGCCGGCGATACGCTGCTGGGGATGTCGTACAACGTCGCCGTCGTGCTCGCGGCCACCATGCTGGTGTCCACGGCCACCTATTACCTCATCGAGCAGCCAGCCATGAACATGGCGCGGAGATACCGGCGTCGCTGGGCATGAGGCACAAGCCCTGGCTGGCGGCGGTGATCGCCGTGGTGGTGCTGGTGGGCGGGGCAGCCGTGGCGGTGACCCTTCCGCTGGGGGCGCGGGTGGCGCATCGGATGGTCGAGGTCTTCCGCGGTGACCCGCCGCCCGAGGCCCCCGTGCCGATCGAAACGGCTGATCTCGGCGGCACGGGCCCGGGGACACTGGTCAGCGCGACGACGATGCCGGCCATTCAGGCGAGGGTCCCCGGTCGGCAACTGCAGTCGGCGCGCGTGGTGTACCGATCGACCAACGGTGACACCGGCAAGGAGACGGTGGTGTCCGGTGCCGTCTTCACACCCGTCGGCCAACCCCCACCCGGCGGCTGGCCGATCATCTCCTTCGGTCACGGCACGACCGGTATCGACGAGGAATGCGGGCCTTCGGTCTCCGACTCGCTGCTGGGCCTCACCGGGCCGATGTTCGCGTTGGTCAAGCTGGGCTACGCGGTGGCGCTGGCGGACTATCAGGGGCTGGGCCAGCCGGGCGTCCATCCCTATACCGACGCCAAGACCGCCGGGCTGAACATGATCGACGCCGTCAGGGCGCTGCGGCACACGTTCGGCAACACGTCGACGCGGTGGCTCGCGCTCGGTGGATCACAGGGTGGCGGTGCCTCATGGGCAGCCGACGAGCAAGCTGCGACGTATAGCCCGGAGTTGGAACTCGTTGGGGCGGTGGCAGATTCGCCCGCGGCCGATGTCACCCGGATCGTCGACAAGGCGCAGGCTCGCACGCTCACCGATGATCAGCGGCCGGCGTTCCTCGCGATCGTCGAGTCGTTGGCCCGCCTCCACCCCGACCTCGACCGCGATGACTACCGTCGCGGGGCCGCCGCGCGCTACTGGGACGTGACGCTGTCCTGCGCAGGCAACGACGCCCACCTCAGGGACGATGCGCTCACGCAGGTGACCGCTGACGACATTCGCCCCGAGTCACCCGTTGCCGCCGACCGGTTGCGTGCATTGGTGGCCAGGTGGGCGCTGCCCCAGCGGCGGCTGTCCGCGCCGCTGTCGGTGGCCTACGGCGGCGCGGACACCTACATCGATGCGACGTGGACGACCGACGCGATCGCCCGGGCGTGCGCACTCGGCGGGAACGTCGAATGGGACCTGCAACCTGACAAGGGGCACGGAGACGTCGAGGTCGCCTACCAACTCGCGTGGATCTCCGATCGATTCGCGGGCAAGCCGGCGGCCAATGAGTGCCCTTAAGAACCCCGACGGTGACGTTCCCCGCTGGCGGCGGGTGGCGTTCGAGGCCAAGGCCGTGCTGAAGCGCAGGCTGGCGCCGTCGGGTACGGCCGTGACGGCGCCGAAATCGCCGTATCTGGTGGTGCCCATCCTGGGCCAGTCGAATGCCTTCGGCATGGGCGTCGGCCTGGATCGCGACGGTGAGGATCGCCCCGATCGGCGGGTGCACCAGTTCGCCATGAGCGGTCCCAGCAAGGCCACGGTTATCCTGGCCGAAGAGCCGCTGCGGCACGAGATCCCCGGCTATGGCGTGGGGTTCGGACTGACCTTCGGCAAATTGCTCGCCGACGCCACGGGCCGCCATGTGCTGCTGATTCCCGGTGCGCGCGGTGACACGGCGTTCGCCCCCAAGAACGGGTACACGTGGGACCCCGGGGACTCCCTGACCAGGGTCAACCTCTACGTCAACGCCGTGAACGCGATCGACGCCGCGCTCAATCGCTCGCCGGGGAGCACGGTCGCCGCCGTGCTGTGGCATCAGGGCGAAAGTGACGTTCCACTGACGTCGGGGGCGCTTTATCGAGAAAAGCTCGATTTCGTCATCGACGATCTCCGGCGGCGCTATGGAAACGACGTTCCATTTCTCCTCGGACAAATGGTGCCCGAGGAGATGGAGCTGAGCCGCAAGGACTATTCGGTGATCGATGCCATTCATGCGGATACGCCCAATCGGAGACACCGCACGCAATTCGTGACGGGTGAGCGGGATTGCATCAATGGCGGACTCGATCGGCACTACAACGCCATTGGCCAGCGTGCGATGGGACGGGCGATGTGGGCCCGGTACCGCGAGATGTGCCCCGACGATCTGGCGGAGTATGCGTCCGAGTAGACGAATCCTGGCGGTGCTCGAAGCAGTCGTTCTCATCGTGGTCATCGTGCTCGTGGACGTCGGCGTCAGCGGGTACTACGTATTCGCCAACGCCAAGGTCGACCCGTTGCAACGTGCCGACGCCATCATCGTGCTCGGCGGTGAGCACGACGGCCGCGAGGACTACGGCCTCCACCTCGCGCGCGAGGGCTGGGCGCCCACGGTGGTGCTGTCCGATCCGTACTGGGATGGGGACCCCGTGATGAGGCGCGTGTGCCGCGCGGGCGGCGACGTGGAGGTCATGTGTCTGCGACCCGACCCGTTGACCACCCGCGGCGAGGCCGCCATGATGCGGAGCCTGGCGGCCGGACGGTCGTGGGAGAGGATCATCGTCGTCAGCTGGCGTTATCACTTGCCACGGGCTCGACTGGTCTTCCGGCAGTGTTTCTCGGGCCGGCCGGACGCGGTAATCATGACCGATGTCCCGCGGCGCTATCGCTATTCGCTCCTGGGATGGGAGTTCGTCTTCACTTACCAATGGGCCGGACTCGCGAAAGCCGTCGTACAGGGCGAATGTCCTTGAGCTGGACATTCACCATATTTGTAGCGCCGGCTGGCAAACGGTGAGATAGTGAAAGCCGAGCCGGGGGGCTCGTTAACGAAAGTAACTGTCAGCAAACAGAAGAGGTGGGACGACGTGGCGGTGACACAAGAGGTCGTCGGGCTCACGCGGGCACCCACCAAGGCCGTGCACCCCGGGAGCGGCCCCAAGTGGCAGCGGCGGTACGTCCAGGCCTTGGTTCTCTCCGACGTCATCGTGGTGACGTTGGCGCTGGTCGCGGCACAGACCGTGAAGCTCGGACGTCCAGTTACCGCAACCGATCCCGCCTCGGTGTACTTCCGGATTCTGTCGGTGTTGATCGCCGTCATCTGGCTCTCCCTGCTTGCCGCCTACCGCACCCGTTCCCCCCGCATCGTCGGCGCCGGAGTCGAGGAGTACCGGCGGGTGATGTCAGCCACCCTGGCAACCATCGGAGTCGTAGCCGTCGTCCTCATGATCTTCCGCCCGGAATTTGCTCGCGGATACCTCGCCGTGGCCTTTCCCCTGGGTCTGGCCGGGTTGCTCACGGGGCGCAATCTGTGCCGTCTCTACCTCTCGCGGCAACGCAAGCGTGGCCGGTGCGTCGTCACGGTACTTGCCGTGGGCGATGCCAGGGCGGTCCGCAGCCTCGTCCAGTCGCTCAGCCGCGGCTGGGGCTACGGGTACTCGGTCGTCGGCGTATGCCTGACCGGACGTAGCTCCGGAGGAACCATCGAGATTCCCGGCGTCGGCACGCTTCCCGTGCTCGGTGACGAGGGCAAGGTGCACGACGCCATCCTCAAGACGAACACCGACACCGTCGCGCTGACCACCACCGATCACCTCGGTCCCGAGGGTGTGCGGGAGCTTTCCTGGGATCTGCACCGACTGGGCGTCGACCTGGTGGTCACCCCGGGTGTCGTCGACGTTGCCGGCCCTCGCCTGACCATGCGGCCGGTCGCCGGTCTGCCCCTGATCCACGTCGAGAAGCCGCAGTACAGCGGCACCAAGAAGATCCAGAAGCTGGCCTTCGACTACTTCATGGCGATCTCGGCGCTGGTCACCGCACTCCCGGTCATGATCGCCGCAGCCATCGCGATCAAGCTGACCAGCAAGGGCCCCGTCTTCTACAAGTCCGAGCGCATCGGCCGCGAAGGCGAGCCGTTCCAGATGATCAAGTTCCGCACCATGGTCGACGGCGCCGACCAGCAGGTCACCACCATGCTAGAGGTGAACGACAGCGTCGGTGGCGTCCTGTTCAAGGTCAAGGAAGACCCGCGGATCACCCACGTCGGTCGCCTGCTGCGCAAGTACAGCATCGACGAGCTGCCGCAGTTCTTCAACGTCCTGCGCCGAGACATGAGCGTGGTCGGGCCGCGGCCCCCGCTGCGTCGCGAGGTCGACACGTACAACGACCAGGTGCGCCGCCGACTGCTCGTCCTGCCCGGCATCACCGGCCTGTGGCAGGTCAGCGGTCGCTCCGACCTGACGTGGGAAGACTCGGTCCGGCTGGACCTCTCGTATGTCGAGAATTGGTCGATCGCCAACGACCTGCTGATCGCGGTGAAGACCGTGCGCACGATCGCCACCGGATCCGGCGCCTACTGACCCTGCCGCGATGGGCGGAGGAATTGGCGCGAGTTCATCGACTCTCGGGTGTGACGGCCGGGACTGGCAACGTCGAATACCTCATCCGCCAATCAGGTGCGGACTGTGACCGCTTCGCGAACTCGAGCGGATTCCGCTTCGTCGCCGATGGCTCGTCGCTCGGCGATCCTGGCTCGCTCGCAATAGAGGACGAAGGCCAGGAACATCGAATACAGCAACACGTTCTGCGGTAGGTCCGCCACATTGTGATCCAGCTGCATCTGTACGAAGCACAGGCCGATGAATATCCCGCAGTACAGCGCCCGGGGCGTCGAATTCGAGCGCAGCGAGCGGTAGGCCACGACACAGCCAATCACGACCACCGCCATGAACGAGATCAGCACCAGACTGCCGCCGCGATAAAGAGCAGTCAGTGGCGCATTGGACGGCAGATTGAATACGTAGGAGAAGGCCGGGTCGATGAATTCGGGACGCGCCCAGCCGGCGCCGAAACCCCAGTGGCCCGACATCAGACCGGGGAAGGCGCGCAGGGCATCGGCTCGGGCGATCGAACCGGCGTCCTCACCGCTCAACGACGTCATGATGCGGCGGCGCACGGGTTCGGCGAGCATGGCGGCGGCCGCGGCGAACGCGATGAGCCCGATCATCGCCGCCCGGCTGCGCACCTTCATCGGGTGGAACACCAGAACCAGAAGGACACCGAAGACGACGGTGAAGATCGACGCCCGGCTGAGAGTCAGCGCCAGCCCCGCCGCGAGGACGGCCGCAATGAGGACCCGTCGCCATCCGGCGAACAGCAGGACCGACAGGGAAAGCGCGAGTACGAGGTTGAGGGCAGCTCCATTGGGTTCCACCCACGTGCCGCCCAACCGGACGGACTGCGTGGCGCCCTCCGCGCCGAACGCGAAGCGCGCCGCGGTGGCCTCCGGCGAGTAACCGAACACGCGAAGGTAGCGCAAGGAACTGTTCAACGGATCGAAGGCGACGACGTACATGCCGTACACCGCGTTCAGCGCCGAGACGAACGCGAAGATCCGTCCGAAGCGCGCCAGGTGTTCAGAAGACAGCGAGACGAGCGCGAACAACAGCAGGGAGGGGAGCGCCCACCGAATGAACAGCGAGGCCGACGTGAGCGACACGCCCGTCGCGACCACCGAGATGCCGGACGTGATCACCAGTGCCAGCACCGCGAATTCCAGCGGGTGCATCGACCTCGCGAGGCGCGGATGGAAATACGCCGCGACCAGGCAGCCGAATTCCAGCGGCAGGTAGATCGGAAGGCTTATGCCCGGAATGCGACCGAATTGCAGACCGGCCATGACCGCCGCCAAGCCGTAGAAGAACCACAATGGGTGGCGAATTCCGACATAGGCGGCCACGATCAACCCGAGAATTCCGATTACACCGAAGAGCGCGAGCTTCCCGAATGAAATTGCCAGCCACACCGTCGCCAACGTCATGGCAACAATCGCGATGGACATCGCGACGTTACGGAAAGTTTCCCGGCCGGGGTTCACGAGCACCATGGTCTCAGGTCGACCAGCTAAGCTCAACACACGGGTCCGGCCGCGTCCTATAGAACCGTCCGGATCACGGCGGCTAGCCTGTGACCACGTTGATGGCGATTACCGAGGAGTTCGACGTTGGAGATCAAGGAATACCTGCGAATATTCAGCAGGTACTGGTGGGTCATCGTGATCCTCGCCGTCGTCGGCGGAGCCATCGGCTGGGCAACGTGGCAGTTCGGCACCCGGGAGTATCAGTCGACAGCAACCTTGTTCGTGGCAACGCAGAACGGGACGACCGTCACCGAGGCCTATCAGAACAACCTCTTCTCCACTGACCGGGCTAACTCCTACGCCAATCTGGCGACGAGCGAACAGGTTGCTGCTCGCGCGGTCGACCAGCTGAAGGGGACCATCACCCCCGGCGAGCTCAAGAGCAAGATCACCGCGGTCGCCGCGCCAAAGACCGTGCTGCTGAGCGTCAGCGTGACCGACCCGGATCCGGCGCTCGCCCAGACCTACGCCGGCGCGGTCACCGATCAACTCGTCGGCCTGGTGAGCGAGCTGGAGACCTCCCGGCGGGGTGGCACCCCGGCGGCCGGCGCGGTCGTCGTCGACGAGGCGAACTACCCCAGCGAGCCCGTCGGAATGTCGATGCCCATCAAGGTCGCCCTCGGTGCTGCGGCTGGCCTCCTGCTCGGGATCCTCGCTGCGATTCTGATCGGCGCCCTCGACCGCCGCGTGCGAGGCCGTGAGCCGGTGGCCGCCAGCACGGATTCCTCGTTGATGGGGGGGCTGCCCGCCGACCCCTCGCGCGCCAAGGCCGACGTCGTCGACCTCGACCGGGGCGGTCTCTACGCCGAACGCCTCCGCGAGCTTCGGACTAATCTGCGGTTTGCGCGTCTCGCCGACGACCCCGATCCGCCCAAGGTGATCGCCGTCACCAGCCCGTCGGCCGGGGAGGGACGCACCACGCTCGCCATGGATCTGGCGGCGACCCTCGCCGAGTCGGGGCGCAACGTCATCCTGGTCGACGGAGACTTCCGCAGCTCGTCCCTGGCGGACCGTCTGCCCCTCAGCCCTGCCATGCAGGATTCGGCCGCAGCGCGCGGCCTGAGCACCACGATCGCCGGTGAGACCAACGTCGTCGAGGCGATCATCGAGGTGCCCGTCGGACACCATCGGGTGTCCTTCCTACCCGCCGGGCCCACCCCGTCGCGGCCCGGGGAACTCTGGGCGAGTGACCGGGCCACCGAACTGCTCGACGAACTCGGTGACTCCTTCGACTACGTCGTCATCGACACGCCGCCGCTGGGCAAGTACAGCGACGGCGCTCTCGTCGCGTCGCTCTCGGACGGCGCGCTGCTGCTCGCGCGCATCCGGCGTACCACCAGTGCCGCGCTGCGTCGCGCGGTGCAGACGCTGGAGGGTGCGAACGCGATCCTCATCGGCACCGTCGCGACGTTCGAACCCGGCCACCGTCGGCAGCTGAACTCGGGCAAGCCCGCGCCGCAGCGGGCGGCGCCGAAACCCGCTGCGCCGAAGTCGGCTGCGTCGAAGTCCGCTGCGTCGAAGGCCGATCCGCCGACCGAGGAGTTCGCCGCGGCGGACCAGCGCGCTGCGTCCAGGCACGGGTCCGACTGACGGTGCGCTGGCGAGCACTGACCGCCATCATCGCGTCGGCAGCCATCCTCGCCGGGTGCGGATCACCACCGTCGGCCCCGGTCGGGCGTGACCTGCCGCCGCGCGCGGATCTGTCGCCCGACTTTCCCGGTGCGCCCGAACTGCCTCCCGCGGACCTGACCGACACCGGGCCCGGTTCGCTCGTCGAGGCCAAGCCGGTCACCGGCATCGTGGCCTTCGACGACGCCAACGCCACCGCGGTCAAGGTGACCTACCGATCCACCGGCGGTGACGGTGCGCCGACACTGGGGAGCGGCGTCGTCGTGGTCCCGGCAGGTGCGCCGCCCAAGGAAGGCTGGCCGATCATCACCGTCGGCCATGCCATGTCGGGCACCCAGCCGAAATGCGGCCCCACCCTCGCCGACGAGTACGGGGGCTACTCGACCTCCATCGTCAACCTGATGAACCGCGGCTTCGTCGTCGCGTTCCCCGACTTCCCGGGGCTCGGGCTCGACGGCCAACCACCGCACTCGATCGTCGACGCCGCGACGCTGGGCAACGACATGATCGACGTGGCGAGGGCGGCGCACCGGGTCCTGCCTTCGAGCAGCACGCAATGGGCGGCCTACGGACTCGGTGAGGGCGGTCTCGCCGCGTGGGCGGCGGCCGAGCGAGCCGGCCTCTACGGTGGCGGGATGAGCCTCGTCGGGGCGGTGGCGCTGTCCCCTTTCGCGGACATGTCACCGCTGGTCGATGCGGCCCAGCGCGGTGAACTGAACGGGCCCGTCGACATCCGGACCTACGTGTGGACACTGCAGAGCCTCGCCAACACCGACCCCGGTTTCGACCTCGACCTCTATCGGTCCGGGGTGGCCCGCGACCAATGGGCCGTGCTGGCCGATTGCGCCTCAGCCGACCCCGAAGAGGCCAAGCGCCTGCTCGACGAGATGAACCCCGACGACCTGAAGCCGCGCGACGACGCCGCGGCCGACGATGCGCGCCAACGCTTGCTGGCGGCCGGCGTGCCCGCCCGCTATCCCACGCCGGGTGCGGCGCCCGTGCTGGTGACGTACGGCACCCTGGACGCGACTTCCCCGGCCGAGGGCATCCGCGCCGCCGTCGACGCGGCCTGCGCCAAGGGTGAGCAGATCGAGGTGATGACGCGGGCAGGCGCTACCGAGGCGTCCAATGATCAGGTGGTCGAGAGTGCCATCGGCTGGCTGTTCGCCCGGTTCGCGGGGGAGCGACTAAGCAACGTGTGCATCGGAGCGCCGTGATACCTCCCAAGGATGTGCCCCAGTGGCGGGACTACCTGAACATCCTCTGGCGCGGCTGGTGGCTCGTCGTGGGTGCCACCGCGCTGTCGGTCGGCGTGGGATGGTTCTCCTGGCAACAGACCACACCTGTCTACGCCTCGAGCACCAAGATCCTCGTCAAGTCGATGGGCGACGCGACCTCGCTCGACGCGCTCTACGGACAGATCAACGCGGAGTCGCGGGTGCTCACCTACCAGTACCTGGTGCGCAGCGCCCGAGTGACCGGCCCGACCATCGACCAGTTGGGCCTCCCGCAGACCACCGGTGAACTCGCCGGCCGCATCAGCATCACGCCGTCGTTGACGCCGATACTCGATATCGTGGTCACGGGCACCGATCCCGACGAGACGCGCCGCGTCGCGGACGCCGTCACCGCCAACATGATCGCCGTGTCGGCGGAACTGGCAAAGGTCGACGGCGGGAGAACCGAGCTGCTGCTGGTCGACGGGGCCGGGCCCGCGAAGCGGGAGGGGTCGCTGACCGCCGACCTCCTGCAGGCCGGTTTCGTCGGTTTCTTCGTGTCGTCGATCCTATGGTTGGCGTGGGGGTTGTTCGAGGATCGGGTGCTCGGACGACGTCAGATCGGGCGCGCGGTCGAGAACGCGGGACGATCCGCGTGACCGACCGGGAACGCCCTCGGTGATGGTCCTGCGGTGGCTGATCGCCCTCCTGGTGGTCGCCACCATCTCGGCGGCCTGCGGCCCGAAACCGGCCGAGTCCGCCGACGCCACGCCCGTTCCCATCGCGAGCGCCGACCTCTCGGGGTCAGGGCCGGGAACGTTGGTCAGCGCGATGTCCATGCCGGTCCTCGGCCAGTCGTCGGAGGGGCGAACGTTCGACGCCGCCCGCGTCGTGTATCGGTCGACCAACGGTGACACGGGGGAGGGGACCGAGGTCTCCGGGTCCGTATTCGTCCCCAAGGGGACCGCCCCCGACGGGGGCTGGCCCGTGATCTCCTTCGGTCACGGCACGACGGGACTCGACGAACCCTGTGGCCCTTCGCTTTCCGCCACGCTGCTCGGCTTCACCACCATCGTCGCCGGTTACGTCAGCAAGGGCTATGCGGTGGCGTTGGCCGACTACCAGGGCCTCGGCGCTCCCGGCCATCATCCCTATACCGACTCGAAGACCGCGGGCCTCAACATGATTGACGCCGTCCGCGCCCTGCGGCACACGGTCGACGGGGTATCCGACCGCTGGGCCGCCGTCGGGGGATCCCAGGGCGGCGGCGCGGCATGGGCGGCCGACGAGCAGGCCGCGTCGTACGCGCCGGAGCTGAAACTGGTCGGGGCCGTCGCCTACGTACCCGCGGCGGACGTGACCGGGCTGGTCGACAAGGCGGTCGCGGGAACGATGACGACGGATCAGTCCCTGGCCTTCCAAGGCATCGTGGAGTCGCTGGCCCGCCTGCACCCCGACGTGGTCCGAGACGATTATCGACGTGGTGCCGCCGCCACCTACTGGGACGTGTTGTCGGCGTGCTCGGGTCCCAAGACGGCCAGTCGGGATGCGGCGGCGGCGGCGGTGCGGTCCCTCGACTTCGCGCCAGCCAGCCCTGCGGCGGCCGACCGCCTGCGTGAGTCGTTGCGCGCGTGGGCGCTGCCACAGCAACGGTTGTCGGCGCCTCTGTCGGTGACCTACGCCGGACGGGACGAGTTCATCGACGCGCAGTGGACCACCGATGCGATCGCGCGGGCATGCGCGCTCGGCGGCACGGTGGTGTGGCAACTGCAGCCCGACAAGGGTCACGGGGACGTCGACGTGGCATCTCGATTCGATTGGATCGCAGAGAGATTCGCCGGAATCCCGGCGTCCAACGACTGTCCGGGAGCTAGTGGCGGCTAGAGTTCGTCGTCATGATCTCGAGCAAGGGGCGCGCCGCGTCGAGGCGGAAAAACCTAGCGTGACCGGCGTCGTGAAGCGGGTTCTGCTGCCGGTAGTCATCATTGCTCTCGTCGCGGGGATGGCGTACGCGGTATATCCCTTCGCTCCCATCGTCGGGGCGTGGGTGTACGACCAGATCGCACCGTCTGCCGGGCCGCCCGAGAAGGTTGCCTCGGCGCAACTCGACGGGGCGGAGCCCGGTGCGGTACTGCAGGCGACGACGTTGCCTGCGGTGATGCGCAAGTGGGAGGGCCGCGACCTGAAGGCGGCACGGGTCGTCTACCGGTCCACCTCCGGTGACGGGATGTCGCCGACCATCGTGTCGGGCTCGGTGTTCGTCCCGACGGGCAATGCTCCCGACGGCGGCTGGCCGGTGGTCTCGATCGGGCACGCGACGCTGGGGATCGACACCCCGTGCGCACCGTCGCTGGACTCGAGCCTGCTCGGGTTTCTTCGCTACGTGAACGTCTTCGCCGGCATGGGCTACGCCGTCGCACTTGCCGACTATCAGGGCCTGGGCGCGAAGGGCATCCACCCCTACTCGGACTCCCGCACGGCCGGGCTGAACATGATCGACGCGGTGCGCGCGCTGCGACACACCTACCCGGACGTCTCGGACAAATGGGTGGCCTTTGGCGATTCGCAGGGCGGCGGCGCGGCCTGGGCCGCCGACGAGCAGACGAAGGACTATGCGCCTGAGCTCACGCTGCTCGGTGCGCTGGCGGCGTCACCTCCGGCCGACATGACCGGCATCGTGCAGAAGGCGCAGGACGGCACGCTCACCAAGGAGCAGCGCGGTGTCGCCCAGGGCATCATCGAGTCCCTAGCGCGGCTCCATCCGGAGTTGAATCGCGACGACTTCCGTAGTGCAGGCGCCAAGAACTACTGGAACGTGCTCACCGACTGCAGGGCCGCCAACGCCTACGCGCGCGGCCAGGCGGCCAACGGCGTGGGGCCACGCGACTTCGCGCCAAGGACACCGCAGGCGGCCGAGCAGCTGCGCGGGTTGCTGCAGGACTGGGCGCTGCCGCAGAAGCCACTGTCGGCGCCGCTGTACGTCTACTACGGCGGCCAGGATCCGTTCATCGACGCGGAGTGGACGAAGGCGGCGATTCAGCGGGCCTGCGCGCTGGGCGGAAGCATCACCATCCGGTACGACCCCGAGGGCGGGCACAATCCGAGCGACGCCCTCGACGCGATCCGCTGGATGACCGACCGGTTCGAGGGAAAGCCGGCCGAGAATGACTGCTGACGGGACCCGCGCCCCGCTCGACGAGGTGGCGCTGCGGGCGGCCGCGATCGCTCCGACCGGCTGGCGCACCCTCGACGTCGTGCCCGAGACCGGTTCGACCAATGCCGATCTGATCGCCCGGTCCGCCGCAGGGGAGGACATCTCCTGGGCGGTCCTCATCGCCGAGCATCAGACGGCGGGTCGGGGACGCAACGGCCGCAGCTGGTCGGCGGTGCCGCGCGCGCAGATCACCATGTCGGTCGGGGTGCCCGCCGCCTCCCTACCCCCCGCCGCGTGGGGATGGGTGCCGCTGATCACCGGTCTCGCGGTGGTCGACGCCGTCGCCGCCGTCACCGGGATCAGGGCGGGCCTGAAATGGCCCAACGACGTCCTCGCAGGCCCCGACGGCCGCAAGCTCGCCGGGATCCTGGCCGAGGTGGCGACGCCGTCGTCGGCCATCGTCGTCGGCGTCGGACTCAACGTGTCACTGCGGCGCGACGAGTTGCCGGAACCGGCGGCCACCTCCCTGTCCGAGCTCGGTGCCGCCGACCCCGACCGCGCGGCGCTGATCGGCGCGCTGCTGGCTCAGCTGCGGCGGCGGGTCGACGGGCTCCTGGCCGGTGGCGGGGCGGACGCCGAGCTCGCCGCGGACTACGTCGCCAACAGCCTCACGATCTCCTCGCGCGTGCGTGCCAGCCTGCCGGGGGATCGCCAGGTGGTGGGCGACGCCCGCGGCATCGACGATCAGGGCCGGCTGCGCATCGACACCGGAACCGACGTCGTCGTCGTATCGGCCGGTGACATCGTGCATCTTCGGCCCGTGTAACCGACGGCTGGGTAGAGTCCCCGGCGTGGGATACCCGGACGACGTGCTGGCCGCCGAAGAGCGTGTCGTTCTGCACCGTCATCCGCACTGGAAGCGGCTGCTCGGCCCGGTCCTGGTGCTGCTACTGGCGACGGCACTGGCGGGTTTCGGCCTCGGCGTGGTGAATCGCACGGACTGGGATCAGATGGCCAAGAACATCGTGATGATCGTCATCGGGGTGGTCTGGCTGATACTTCTCGGTTGGCTCGTCTTGTGGCCGGTATTGAATTGGCGCTCAACGCACTTCGTCATCACGGATCGGCGCGTGATGTTCCGGCACGGGGTCATGACGCGCTCGGGCATCGACATCCCGCTGGCGCGGATCAACAGCGTCGAGTTCCGTCACGGCCTGCTGGATCGCATGCTCCGTACCGGAACGCTGATCATCGAGTCGGCGAGCCAGGATCCCCTGGAATTCCACGACATTCCGCGCGTGGAGCAGGTGCACTCACTGCTATATCACGAAGTCTTCGACACCCTCGGTTCGGAGGAGTCGCCTAGCTGAGTCGAACGGGGGGTCCGCCGGTTGCCCAGCGGCGTCACGGTTCCCTTGCGCCGCGCCGCCTCGGCCTCGTCCTCGAGTGCCTCGGCGATGCCGCCGGCGGTGATCGTCGCCTCGACGGCCTTGTCCGGGTTGCGGCCGAACTCGTCGGGGAAGACCCAGCGGCGGAACGCCCAGAAGCGGAACGCCATCTGCAACAGGTTGCCGATGATGTAGGCCGAGACGAAGTCGGCGAGGTTCTCCATCGTCAGGCTGACCATCGGGACGCGAAGTTCGAGCACGTAGCTCGAGACCCACAGCGGCCCCATGCTGAGCATGACACCCACGCCGCTGACCCCGAAGAACAGCAGCGCTTCGTGATGGCGCTCGCGGCCACCTCTGTCGCGGAAGCTCCATTCCCGATTCAGGATGTAGGACGCGATCACCGCGACGATGCCGGAGATGATCTTGGCCGTCACCGGCTTCGGTTCGAGGATCGTCAGCTTGAGCGTGTAGAAGATTACCGAGTCGATGATGAACGTGGTGCCACCGACGATGGCGAATTTGATGAGCTCGTGATGCCGCTCGGCGAAGGGCCGAACCCTGCGCGGCAGGCGCGCGATGGTGGCATCGGTGAAGGACACGAGAGAGCAGTCTACGGAAATGGGCCACGTGACGCGTAGCCGTGCAGGTCGCGACGGGTCCGGCCCGGGATCGGGGCCATGACAACATGGGGTCCGTGAGTGCACCTCCAGTCGTAGCCATGATCGGTGGCGGCCAGTTGGCCAGGATGACCCACCAAGCCGCCGTCGCGCTGGGTCAGACCCTGCGCGTGCTGGCCGCTTCGCCGGACGATCCCGCCGCGCAAGTCACCCCCGACGTGGTCATCGGGTCGCATACCGACGCCGAGGCACTGGCGCGCGCCGCCGTGGGGGCCTCGGCGCTGACGTTCGACCACGAACACGTCCCCACGGACTTGTTGCAGGCGCTCGTCGACCAGGGCGTGAACGTCGCACCACCGCCGCAGGCGCTGATCCACGCCCAGGACAAGCTCGTGATGCGCCGCCGACTCGAAGCGCTCGGGGCCCCCATTCCCCGGTTCGCCGAGGTGACGACACCCTCCGACGTCGACGACTTCGCCGCGCAGACCGGCGCGCCGATCGTCGTCAAGACCGTCCGCGGGGGTTACGACGGACGTGGTGTCACGCTGGCCAAGGACCTCGCCGAGGCGCGTGCGGTGGCCGAGCGCTACCTCGCCGACGGCACCGCAGTGCTCGTGGAGGAGCGGGTCGACATGCGCCGGGAACTGTCGGCACTGGTCGCCCGGTCGCCGTTCGGCCAGGGCGCGGCATGGCCCGTCGTGCAGACGGTGCAGCGCGACGGCATCTGCGTGGAGGTGATCGCGCCGGCGCCCGCCCTGGACCCCGATCTCGGCGCCGCGGCCGAGCAGCTGGGCCTGCGTCTGGCCGGCGAACTGGGGGTGGTCGGCGTGCTGGCGGTCGAGTTGTTCGAGACGGTCGAGGGAACGCTGCTGGTCAACGAGCTCGCGATGCGTCCGCACAACTCCGGGCACTGGACCATGAACGGCGCCGTCACCAGCCAGTTCGAGCAGCACCTGCGGGCCGTCCTGGACTACCCGCTCGGAGCCACCGGCCCGATCGCGCCGGTCACCGTGATGGCCAACGTCCTCGGCGCACCCCAGCCGCCGGCGATGAGCATGGACGAGCGGTTGCACCACCTGTTCGCGCGGCTGCCCGAGGCCAACGTGCACCTGTACGGCAAGTCCGAGCGCCCGGGCCGCAAGATCGGCCACGTCAACGTGCTCGGTGCGGCGACGGGTTCACTGAGTGACGCGGAGTACGTGGCGGAGGTCAGGGAACGGGCGACGCGGGCGGCGCACTGGTTGTCGCACGGCGAGTGGACGGATGGATGGGATGCACATGGCGAATAGCGCACGTGTCGGCGTCATCATGGGCAGCGACAGCGACTGGTCGGTGATGGAGGACGCTGCGACCGCGCTCGCGGAGTTCGACGTGCCCTTCGAGGTCGGCGTCGTGTCGGCGCACCGCACACCGGCCCGGATGCTCGATTACGCCAAGAGCGCCGCGGGCCGGGGCCTCGAGGTCATCATCGCCGGGGCGGGCGGGGCAGCCCACCTTCCCGGCATGGTCGCCGCGGCCACCCCGCTGCCAGTCATCGGCGTGCCGGTGCCGCTGGCGCGGCTGGACGGCCTGGACTCCCTGCTGTCGATCGTGCAGATGCCGGCGGGCGTGCCCGTGGCAACGGTGTCGATCGGAGGCGCGCGAAACGCGGGACTCTTGGCAGTGCGCATTCTTGGGGCGACGGATCTCAAATTGCGGACGCGAATGGAGCGGTTCCAAGCCGAACTGGAAGCGCTCGTCCTACAGAAGGACGCTGCGCTGCGCGACCGCTTGCTCGGCGGCTGAACAGGCACCTCGGTCGTTGGCCGATGGCCACGACGTCGAGAGTTGGCCCGTATGAACCGCGATGGCTGGCCTTGACGCGGCCGCGCGTGGGCGGCAACTCGAAAAGACAGTCCGTAAACTAAGCAAACGCAGCGGTCGGCGCGCGAGGGACATGCGGTTACGCGTGTCGGTGGAATGGAGGACAGGCCTGTGAGGGTTCCGCTGCGGCAACGTCGTGGGCCGGTCCGTGCGACGGGGCCGATGTCGCGGCGAATGCGGCGTCGGGTGTCACGTTGAGTACTGCTGTGAAGGTCGAAGGCGATCACGAGGTCATTCCGTATCGTCCCGACGTCGACGGGCTGCGCGCCGTCGCCGTGGTGCCGGTGGTCGCCTTCCACGCGGGATTGAGCTGGCTCCCCGGCGGATTCATCGGCGTCGACGTCTTCTTCGTGATCTCCGGGTACCTCATCGGCGCCCAAGTCTTCCGGCAGTCGACGTCGGGCACGTTCCGATACCTTGCCTTCTACGCTCGCCGGCTGCGCCGGATCGTTCCCGCGTTGATCGCCCTGCTCGTGATCTTCCTCGTCGTCGGCGCCCTGCTTCTGACGCCCGACGAATTCCGAGAGCTGGGCAAGGAATCCGTTGCTGCGGTGTTCGGTGCCTCCAACTTGGTGTTCTTCCTGCAAGCTGATTACTTCGCCCCTGCAGCCGACCTCACGCCGTTGCTGCACACGTGGTCCCTTGGCGTCGAGGAGCAGTTCTACATCGTGCTCCCGATCCTCGCCGCGGTGTTCATCCGAGTGTTCAAGTCGTCTGCCACGAAGCCGCTCGTGGTCGTCACGGTTCTCAGCATGGCCGCGTCGATCGTGATGACGCACGCCAATCCGCAGGCGGCCTTCTATCTGCTCCCCACCCGCTTCTGGGAGTTGAGTCTTGGAGCCATCCTCGCCACGTCGGGTATCGCCGCCTCGCCGAAGGTCCGTGGAGCACTGGGGCAGCTGCTCGGGCTCGGTGGCGCCACACTGATAGTCGTCGCAATGATCGTGTACCGGCCGGAGATCCCGTTTCCCGGGGCCTTCGTGCTACTCCCGACCATCGGCGCGGCGATGGTCATCGCAGCGCGATCGAGTTGGGTGAACGCCAGGATCTTGTCCAATCCGGTGGCGGTGTTCGTCGGCAAGATCTCCTATTCGTGGTACCTGTGGCACTGGCCGCTCTTCTACTTCTCCCACGTCCTCGGCATCGAAGGCCGGACGGCGATGTCGATCCTGGCAGCCCTGTCCTTCGGCCTCGCCGTCCTGTCGTGGCGCTTCATCGAGCAGCCCTTTCGTCGCCGGCGCCTGGCCGACGGACCCGTCGTGCTCCGGTACGTGATGGCGATCGCCTGCGTGGCCGCCCTCGGGACGTTGGTCTTCCTGCAGAACGGGTTCATCGGCCGGTTGCCTGCCGACGCTCGCATCGCCGCGGAGGATGCGCGCCGATCGCAGGACGATCCGTGCCTGGTTCGGCGTGGCAGCGTTGACGTGGCACCGGCGGGATGCCAATACACGGCGACCAGTGGGCCGACGCTTGCGATCATCGGCGACAGCCACGCAGCCTCGATCTCGCCCGGTTTTGAGCAGGCCGCAGCGGCGCAAGGTCTCGCCTTCCGGCAGCTGACGAAGACTCTGTGCACGGCCCAGTGGGGATATGCGAACGTGACCCCCGGTCTGCCCGACTTTCCAGACGAGTGCTTCGACTATCAACGGCAGGCGTTTCAACAAGTCGAGGACGATCCGAACATCGAAGTCGTCGTGTTGGCAGCTCGCTGGCATGCGGAGCAGATTCTGCTGACCGCACCGGGCGAATCGACGACGATCGGTCTGGAGACCGCGTTGGATTCGACGCTGACGCGCCTGCAGAAGCTGGGCAAGAAGGTCGTTCTGGTGCAGGAGGTTCCAGAACTCACCATCAATCCGTACGCGACGGTGATCGGCCAGTCGTTACCGATGAGAGTCGGTCTGCAAGATCTCCTGGGAGTGCAGCCCATGACCGGCCCCGCGCCGTACGACCGCATCACCGAGGACGACAGTCGTGACATTCTCCGGCGCGTAGCGGCCAAACACCCCAACGTCGTCCTGGTCGATCCGTGGGCTCAATTGTGTGACGCCGATGGTTGCCACTATCGCGACGGGTCGGCGCTCTATTACTTCGACGAACAGCATTTGTCCGGCGCGGGAGCGGTTCGAGCGGTCGGCACGCTTCCGCCGCTGGTGTGAGCGATTCGACCACGCTCGGCGCCGCTGCGCCTTCGTCGGCGGCCGAGGGTCCGGCAAGCCGGGCCGATAGCGGCGTCCGCGACCGCCGCAGGTAAAGTTACCGGCGAGTAGCGAGGAGTCCTGCATGTCCATCGGTAACCCGTCCTTCGACGTCTTCCAGCTGTCCGACGAGCACGTCGAGATGCGCAAGGTCCTGCGTGATCTGTGCGACAAGGAGATCGCGCCGTACGCGGCCGACGTCGACGAGAAGGCCCGCTACACGGATGAGGCGCTGGCGGCGCTGAACTCGTCGGGCTTCTCGGCGATCCACATTCCCGAGGAGTACGGCGGGCAGGGTGGTGACTCCGTCGCGGCGTGCATCGTGATCGAAGAGGTCGCCAGGGTGTGTGCCTCGTCGTCACTGATCCCGATCTGCAACAAACTGGGCACGATGGGCATGCTGCTGCAGGGCTCCGAGGAACTGAAGAAGCAGGTGCTGCCCTCGATCGGGGCAGGGGAGGCGACCGCCTCGTACGCCTTGTCCGAGCGGGAGGCGGGCAGCGACGCCGCCGCGATGCGGACCAGGGCCAAGCAGGACGGTGACGGCTGGGTGCTCAACGGCTCGAAGTGCTGGATCTCCAACGGCGGCAAGTCGACCTGGTACACCGTGATGGCGGTGACCGATCCGGACAAGGGCGCCAACGGCATCTCGGCGTTCGTGGTGCATGCCGACGATCCCGGCTTCACCGTCGGGGCCAAGGAACGCAAGATGGGCATCAAGGGATCCCCGACCACCGACCTGTACTTCGAGGACTGCCGAATCCCGGGTGACCGGATGATCGGTGAGCCGGGGACCGGCTTCAAGACAGCGCTCGCGACGCTGGATCACACCCGTCCGACGATCGGGGCGCAGGCGGTCGGCATCGCCCAGGGCGCGCTGGAGGCGTCGATCGCCTATACCAAGGAACGCAAGCAATTCAAGAAGTCGATCAGCGACTTCCAGGCCGTGCAGTTCATGCTGGCCGACATGGCGATGAAGATCGAGGCGGCGCGGCTGATGGTCTACACGGCCGCAGCGCGGGCCGAACGCGGTGAGCCGAACCTCGGCTTCATCTCCTCGGCCGCCAAGTGCTACGCCTCGGACGTGGCGATGCAGGTGACCACCGACGCGGTGCAGTTGTTCGGTGGGTACGGGTACACCGTCGACTTCCCCGTCGAGCGCTTCATGCGGGACGCCAAGATCACCCAGATCTATGAGGGCACCAATCAGATTCAGCGGGTCGTGATGTCCCGCGCGCTGCTCCGCTAGCGCCGTCTGCACGGGGAGAGCTCGGCGTCACGGTCGAGTACTGTGAGGCCGAACTCCCCTGCTCCGCCCCGCCCTGGAGACCCCATGACCCGAGCACGACGGCCGGGTCCACTGCGGACCCTGACCGTGATCGCGGCAGCGCTGGCGGGCTGTCTGGTGTCGGGGTGTGGCGGCGGCTCGAACGCAATGCACCCGGCGGCGAATCTGCGGGCCTACGATCTGACCGAACCCGCGCCTCCGATCGATCAGCGCCCCACCACGGTCGGCGTCGCCGACTCCGACCTCCTCGGCCTGCCGGGCGACGGCGTCGAGAAGTCGCTCGGGATGATGAGGTCACTGGGGGTGACGACGGTCCGCCTGCTCGTCCCGTGGGCCGCGATCGAGCACACGCCTGATGCGTACGACTGGAGCATGGTCGACAAGACCGTCGAAGCCGCGTACTCGCAAGGGTTTTCGGTGCTGGCCACGCTGAACTCGCCGCCGCAGTGGGCCGTAGCGCCCGGACAGCCCGCCCTTGCCGGACGACCCGCGTCGCCGGCGGCGTTCGGCCGGTTCGTGGGCAGGGTGGCCGAACACTTCCGCGGCAAGGTCTCGGCCTACGAGATCTGGAACGAGCCGAACGGGGTGGCGTTCTACGCACCCGCGCCCGATCCGGCCGGCTACACCGCGCTGCTCAAGGCCGCCTACCCGGAGATCAAGGCCGTCGACCCGACGGCCGTGGTCGTCACCGGAGGGCTGGGCGCCGTCGTCGACTATGGCGGCGTTGCGATGGATCCGGTCAAGTTCGTCACCGGCATGTACGCCGCGGGCGCCAAGGAGTTCTTCGACGCGCTGGCCTATCACCCGTATCAGTACACGATGAAGTTCTCCGAGAGCTGGCATCCCGACGCGCCACTGAACCAGTTGGCCGGCATCCGGCAGGTGATGCTGCTCAACGGTGACGTCGACAAGCGGGTGTGGGCCACCGAGTACGGCGAGCCCTCGTCGGTGGTCGGCGAGGCGGCCCAGGCGGGGTTTCTCGACGACATGCTGAACAAGTGGCGCAACCTTCCCTACGCGGGTCCGGTGTACGTCTACACGGCGCGGGATCGAAACTCCCGCAGCACCGCTGCGGAGGACACGCTCGGGATCTACCGATCCGACGGCACCGCCAAGCCGGCCGAAGGCATCGTCTCCTCGCACGTTCGCCCGCACGGACTTCCCATCGAGAAGGCTAGTTCAGCTCCGCGGTGACCTTCTCGGCCTCGCGCCGTCGAGCCAGAGCCGCGGCGTCGGGGTGAGCGACCTGGACCAGGGAGCCGCCCGCGACCAGTACCGCGAGCACGTGGTCGACGACCTGATCGGCGGTGTCCCACGGGGCCGAGGACAGCACGCGGCTCGTCGCGTCCAGGTCATGGGAGCCCGCAGCTTCGGTTGCCGCGGAAAGGATTTCGGCTACCGACCGTCCGTTCAACGCGGCCCCCGGATGGCGTTCGGCGACGATCTGGTCACCGTGCGCCCGTACCGAGGTGGCGTAGTCGGTGATGCCGAACGGCAGGTCGGCGACCGGCCTGCCGAAGGCGTCGAGCGACAGGACGACCACTTCGCCGGCGGGTGCGACGGCCGCGTCGGCGTCGTCCAGGCGATCCACCGTGGCGCAGGCGATGTCGCATCCGTTCTCTCCCAGAACGACTTCTGCACCGATGTACCAGATTCCGAGGAGCACGCCCAGCGTCTGCCAGTGCGCGGGCAGCAGGAGTGCGACGCGGGTGCCCGGCCCGGCGCCGAGTTCGTCGCGCAGCAGGTTGCCGGTCTTGGCCGCCCAGTTGGCCAGGGTCACAGTCGACAGTTCGATGCGTTCGCCGGTCGCGTCGTCGTAGAAGGTGATGCGGGGCGCCGATCCGACGGCGAGTAGCGGATCCATCACCGCCGAACCAAGATTCGTCAGCTCACGCACTCCGGACCGTCCGTGCCCGCGGTGATGATGGGCGGCGCGGGAAGTGGGGTGTCGGTTGCGGCCACGGCCGCCGTGTCGATGCCGTCACCCGTCGCATCGGTGGTATCGCCGGCCGAGACCTCGTTGCCAAGGCCCGATCCCGGACCGGTGTAGTCATTGGCGATCACCACCTGGACCGAACCGGGTGCCACCGACGGGTCCTCCACGATGGGGAGGTTGCCCAGTTCCTTCGACACCGCTTGCGCGCCAAGGTCATCGGCCTTGGCCGCGCGGATCTGGCTGCTGGACACTCGACCGGTTTCGTTGTTGCCGACGGAGCCCTCGACGAACCCCTTGCCGCTGAGCACCTCGGACACCGAGGCGGCGAGCCCGTTGACGTCGGTGTCGTTCATGACGTCGGCGGTGGTCTTGGCCGGCGAATAGGCGAGCTGCTCGGTCTTGCCGGCGTCCTGTTCCTTGAGCAGGCCCGAGACGAAGTCCTGCACCTGGGTGGGATCGACCCGGACGACGCTCTGCATCCCGTCGTCGCTCCACCCGTCCTCCTGCAGGACCGGAATCGTGGCGAACGCGACGTTGCCGCCCGCCAGCTTCTGCATCTGCTGGACGAAGTCCATGATGTCCCAGCCGTCGGACAGCACCACCGAGCGCTGCACGGATTCCTGCAGCCGGTTGAGCGTGGCCGGGCTGGACAGGGTCTTGCCCGAGATGACCTCGTGCGCCAGGGCCGCCATGACCGCCTGCTGGCGGGTCACCCGGTCGAGATCACCCCGTGGCAGGTCGTGGCGCTGCCGGACGAAGCTCAACGCCTGCGGGCCATTGAGCCTCTGGGGTCCGGCGGGGAAGTCCGCACCGGAGAGCGGCTCGTACACGGGGTCCTTGAGGCAGACGTCGACACCGCCCAGCGCATCGGTGATGAGAGAGAAGCCGAGCAATCCGATCTCGGCGTAGTGATCCACGGTGACCCCGGTCAGCGTGGCGACCGTCTCGATCAACGCTTCGCGGGCCGCCTCGGTGGCCTTCGGCTCGGCGACGGCGGGATCCTCACCCTGCACCTCGACGAGTTCCTTCATGCGCTCCAGCTTGACCTGGCCGAAGACACCGTTGATCTTGGTCTTGTCGAGTCCGGGCGCTTCCACGTAGGAGTCGCGCGGGATGGAGATGGCGGTGGCGGACTGTCCATTGTTGGGGATGCGCACCAGGATGATGGTGTCGGTGTTGGTGGAGACGTCGTCACCGGCGCGCAGCGTCGCCAGCTCGTCGGCCGAGAGCGGATTGCCGTGCGCATCGGTGCGGCTGTCGATGCCGACCAGCAGGATGTCGATCGCCCCGTCTTCGCCGCCGCCGCCGAGGGCGGCGGCCGACACGTGATTGATGCCGTTCTCGAAGGAACGGATCTTGCCCCACGCGACGCCGGTGCCGATGACGATCACCGCTGCCGCGAGCACGGCGACGATACGGGCGAGGCGGCCTGGCATCAGCCCAGGCTACTGGCGAGTTGCCCGAAGACCGGGTAACGCCGTGCGGCGTGCCAGACTCGGGGCATGTCTGAACGCTTGGTGATCACCGGTGCCGGGGGACTCGTCGGGCGGAGGTTGGCGACCGAGGCGGCCCGTCGTGGCCATGACGTGCTGGCGCTGACCTCGGCCGAGTGCGACGTCACCGATCCCACCGCGCCCGAACGGCACTTCAACTCAGGTGACGTGGTGCTCAACTGCGCCGCCTACACCAAGGTCGACCAGGCCGAGTCCGACGAAGCGGGCGCCCGCGCCGTCAACGTCGGCGGAGCCGAGAACGTGGCGCACGCCTGCGCGCGGGCGGGGGCCGAGCTCATCCACGTCTCGACCGACTACGTGTTCAGCGGGGACTTCGGCGGCGGGGAGCCGCGGCCCTACGAGATCGACGACGAGACCGGCCCGACGAGCGTGTACGGCCGCACGAAGCTCGAGGGCGAGTTCGCGGTGCTCAGCGCGATGCCCAGCGCCCACGTCGTCCGCACCGCCTGGATCTTCTCCGGCGGTGACGGCGGCGACTTCGTCGCGACCATGCGCAGGCTGGCGGCCGGCGACGGCTCGGTGGACGTCGTCGCCGATCAGCTCGGGTCTCCGACCTACGTGGGCGACCTGGTCGGCGCGCTCCTGGAAGTAGCGGGCGGATCCATCGAGGAGTCCGTCCTGCACGCCGCGAACCAGGGCGCGACCAGCCGTTTCGAGCAGGCTCGCGCGGTGTTCGAACTCGTCGGCGCCGATCCGGAACGGGTTCGGCCCGTCGGCACCGACCAGCATCCGCGCCCCGCGCCGCGGCCGCCGTACTCGGCGCTGGCCGCCCGACGGTCCGCCGACGCCGGGCTGACCCCGCTGCGGCCGTGGCGCGACGCGCTCGCCGCCGCCCTCGCGGACTGCCCGCTACCCTCTACGCCGTGAACCCGGACTTGATGGTGGTGACGGTGACCTACTCACCGGGTCCCCATCTCGACCGGTTCCTCGCCTCGCTGAGCCACGCCACCGAGCGGTCGGTGACCATCGTCATGGCCGACAACGGTTCCACCGACGGGGTGCCCGAGGAGGCCCTGGAGCGGTATCCGAACGCGCGGCTGCTGCACACCGGCGCCAACCTGGGATACGGGTCGGCGGTCAACCGGGCGGTGCGCAAGTACCTGAACGGCGTAGACGCCGCCTCCTCCGCCGCTGATCCGGAGTTCTTCATCGTGGCCAACCCCGACGTCGTCTGGGGTCCCGGCAGCATCGACGTGCTGATCGAGGCGGCCAGGCGGTGGCCGAACGCCGGGTCGCTGGGCCCGCTGATTCGCAACCCCGACGGTTCGGTCTATCCGTCGGCCCGCCACCAGCCGAGCCTCGTCAGGGGTGGCATGCACGCGATCGTCGGACCGCTGTGGAAGTCCAACCCGTGGACGGCCGCCTACCGCCAGGAGCGACTGGAGCCCAGCGAACGTCCGGTCGGCTGGCTTTCGGGCTCCTGTCTGCTGTTGCGCCGGACGGCGTTCGACGCGATCTCCGGGTTCGACGAGCGGTACTTCATGTACATGGAGGACGTTGACCTGGGAGATCGGCTGGCGAGCGCAGGTTGGCAGAACGTCTACGTGCCGTCGGCGGAGGTGCTGCACGACAAGGGTCACTCCACCGGTCGCGACCCGGTCCGCAACTT
The DNA here is from genome assembly GCF_030295745.1 of Mycolicibacterium sp. TUM20985. Taxonomy (NCBI): domain Bacteria; kingdom Bacillati; phylum Actinomycetota; class Actinomycetes; order Mycobacteriales; family Mycobacteriaceae; genus Mycobacterium; species Mycobacterium antarcticum. Next base: position 4,481,675 of record NZ_AP027291.1, on the reverse strand, counting down.
GGCCGCTCATCACACCAGCACCTACACTTTCCTGGCTGACCGACATCCGCACTGGTGGCAGGCTCCGTTGCGGTGGACCATCAGGTCGGCCCTCGCGGCTCGCGCGGGGCTGGTGGTGGGCAACTCGCGCCGCAAGATCGCGAAGACGAAGGAACGGGGCTGACGATGAGTGGTTCGGTGGATCCGGCGAAAGTCGACGCGGTCGTGCTCGTCGGTGGGCAGGGCACCCGCCTGCGCCCGCTGACGTTGTCCGCGCCGAAGCCGATGCTGCCCACGGCGGGCCTCCCGTTCCTGACCCACCTGCTGTCGCGGATCGCGGCGGCGGGCATCCAGCACGTCGTACTGGGGACGTCGTACAAGGCCGAGGTGTTCGAAGCCGAGTTCGGCGACGGGTCCAAGCTCGGGCTGCAGATCGAGTACGTCGTCGAGGACGAGCCACGGGGCACCGGCGGTGGCATCGCCAACGTCGCGTCGAAGTTGCGCCATGACACCACGCTGGTGTTCAACGGCGACGTGCTGTCCGGCGCCGACATCAACGCACTGCTGGCCAGCCACCACGACCGCGACGCCGACGTGACGCTGCACCTGGTGCGCGTCGGTGATCCCCGCGCATTCGGTTGCGTGCCCACCGATTCCGGGGGCGTCGTGACCGCATTCCTGGAGAAGACGCAGGATCCGCCGACCGATCAGATCAACGCCGGGTGCTACGTCTTCAAACGCGCGGTCATCGATCGGATCCCCACGGGGCGGGCGGTGTCGGTCGAGCGTGAGGTGTTCCCGGCGCTGCTGTCGGACGGCCTCAAGGTGTGCGGTTACGTGGACGCCACCTACTGGCGGGACATGGGCACCCCCGACGACTTCGTCCGCGGTTCCGCGGACCTCGTCCGCGGCATCGCACCGTCACCCGCGCTGAAGGGTCACCGCGGCGAGGAGCTCGTCCACGACGGTGCCGCGGTCGCGCCCGGGGCTCTGCTGATCGGCGGGACCGTGGTGGGTCGCGGGGCAGAGATCGGTCCCGGTGCACGACTGGACGGCGCGGTGATCTTCGACGGAGCGCGGATCGAAGCCGGCTCGGTCATCGAGCGGTCGATCATCGGCTTCGGCGCCCGCATCGGTCCCCGTGCGCTGATCCGCGACGGCGTGATCGGCGACGGCGCGGACATCGGGGCGCGCTGCGAGTTGCTCCGCGGGGCGAGGGTCTGGCCAGGGGTGCGCATCCCCGACGGGGGCATCCGCTACTCGACCGACGTCTGAGCCGCCCGCGCCAGTTGCCTCAACCCGTAGTCCGAATCCTCGGGCAGGGCGTTCAACGGCCACCAGCGCAGGTCCAGCGATTCGTCGCTGATCGCAATCCTGGCGTGCTTGGGAGCGCGGACGGCGAACTGGATGTCGAGGTGATGGGTCGGCAGCCCGAGCGAGCAGGTGAGCGCGTGCACGTGCAGGGCGACGGGCATGTCACCGATGGTCAACCCGCTGATGCCGGACTCCTCCTCGGCCTCCCGCAGGGCGGCCGACGCGATGTCGGCGTCGGGTTCCTCGCAGTGACCGCCGAGTTGTACCCAGCGACCGAGTCGCGGGTGCAGGGTGAGCAACGTGTGTGAGGCGGTGTGGTCGAGGACCAGGGCCGAGGCGGTGACGTGGCCCGGGACGCACGCCCGCTCGCAGGCGTCGGGCCTGGCCAGGACGAACGCCAGCACCGCAAGCCGCAGGGAGTCCTGGTCCGGATCGGTTGGCTGCCAACGGCACAGCGTGTCGACGACCGATGCGTGCACGGTCATCGAATCGTCAAGAGTCCCTCGGTGGGGACGGGGTCGCGGGGCCCCGTCGTCTCCTCCGGGTGTCCGATCGCGATGGCACCCAACGGGTTCCAGTCGGACGGCAGATCCAGCTCCCGCCGCACCAGATCGGGGGCGAAGATCGTGGAGCCGATCCAGCAGCTGCCCACGCCACGGACGGCCAACGCCACCAGGAGGGCCTGCACCGCGGCCCCGGCCGCGACGGTGAACATGGTGGTCTCGGCGGCCGTCCTGGTCGCGTCGGGGTAGGTGTGCGCGCCGTCGGGCACCATGAACGGGATCACCAGCTCGGCCGCGTCGTAGAGGAGCTGGCCACGGGCGATGCGCCGCTCGACGGCGTCGGCGGGGTGGCCGTCACCCAGCAGATCGGCGCGCCACGTGTCCTGCATGGCGTCCAGCAGGCGCACGCGCACCGCGTGGTCGCGGATCCACACGAAGCGCACCGGGCGGGTGTGGTGCGGCGCCGGGGCGGTCAGTGCCTCGGCGACCGAGGCCTCGACGAGGGCCGGGTCCACCGGATCGCCGGTGAACGTGCGGACGGAGCGACGCAGCAGCTGCGCCTGCAGGCGTCCCATGTCGAGGGCCTCTGCGGTGCCCAGCCAGAACAGGTCGTCCTGGCCCGCCCTGACGAGGGCGCGTCCGTTGGAGCCGTCGTCTCGCAAAGTCAGACCACGGACGACGGCCACCGGGATCCCGGTCAACTTCCCCTTCACCAGGTCGGCGGCGGCGGCGATCTCGTCGGCGACGGCGACCTCGGTGACCACGAGCTCGTTGCCGTGGGCGTCGTGGGCTCCGCCGTACCCGTGCAGGACGGCGAGCCCCGAGGCGCCGATGGCGGTGTCGGTCTGGCCGTTGCGCCAGGCGCGTCCCATGGTGTCGGTGACGACGATGCCGACCTCGACACCCAGCAGCGACCGCAACCGGCTGCGGAGGGTCGCGGCGCTGCCATCGGGATCGACTGGGAGCAAGGCTAACTCGGCGGAATCGACGTTCGAACCGTCGACCCCGGCCGCGGCCTGGATGAGGCCGATCGCGTTCTCCGTGATCAGCGTCCGACCCTTGCGGGCCACGACCCGAACGGCCTCGGTGTCGATGAGTTTGCGGCGCAATGTATCCCGTGCCTCGGGATCAGTCGGGGCATCGACGATCCGGCCCTCGCTCTTGGAGAGCACCTTGCTCGTCACCACGACGACGTCGTCATCGCGCAACCATGGCGCGGCTGCGGCGATCGCCGCCGCGACGTCGTCACCGGGCCTGAACTCGGGCAGCCCCGGCACGGGCATGATCTCGACTGAAGCCGCCGCTCCGTGATCGCGCGTGTGGTCTGGACCCGTCACGCGCCGGTCCCGATGCCGCCGAGTTCGATTCCGTGGCGCACCATCTCGGCCGTGGCCTTCGGGTCGGTCATCATCAGCGGAATGGCGCGCACCGCGATGCCGTCGATGGCGGCGGTGTCACCCTCGTCGACCAGCCAGCCGTCCAACAGGCCGGTGCCCGAGCGGGCGCCGAAATGGGCTCCGACGGCCTGCGAGGAGGTCTCGACCCCGATGACCGACAGGCACTCGTCGGCCATCCCGCGCAGCGCCCGTCCGGCGATGATGGGGGAGTAGCCGATCACCGGCGCCGCCGTCGACCGAAGGGCCCCACGGATTCCCGGCACGGCGAGGATCGCGCCGATGCTGACGACCGGGTTCGACGGGGCCATGAACACGACGTCGGCCTCCGCGATGGCGGCGAGGGCGTCCGGCGTCGCGGTGGCCTTGTCGGCGCCCACGAACGCGAAGGCATGCGTGGGGATTTGGGCGCGGTAGCGGACCCACCACTCCTGGAAGTGGATGGCCTTCCTGGCACCCGCGTCGGCGGCCTCGCTCTCGGGATCGGTGACGACGACGTGGGTTTCGCTACGGTCGTCGGTGACGGGCAGCAGTCGGGCGCCCGGTTGCCACCGCGCGCACAGCGCCTCGGTCACCTCGGAGAGGGGGTAGCCGGCTCTGAGCATCTGGCTGCGGACGAGGTGGGTGGCCAGATCGCGGTCGCCCAGACCGAACCAGTCGGGTTGCACGCCGTAGGCGGCGAGTTCCTCCTTCGCGTGCCAGGTTTCGTTCGCATGGCCCCAGCCCCGGCTCGGATCTATACCTCCACCTAAGGTGTACATGCACGTATCGAGGTCGGGACAGATGCGGACGCCGTGCATCCAGGCATCGTCGCCGACGTTCACGACCGCGGTGAGCTCGTGGTCACCCGCCGGCCCCGTTGCCATTCCCGCGAATTGGCCGAGCCCGAGGTACTGCTCGACGCCGAGGAGGAATCGCGCGCCGCCGACGCCGCCCACCAGAACAGTGACCTTCACACCGATCGAGACTAGGCGCACCAGCGCGACGGTGGTCCACGGCGGGGGCCGATTTGGTCACTTTCGCGACACGCCAGATAACCGACGCGCCGACATTAGGTCACGGGATGGTATGAAAACCCGTTCTAACGCTTGACCCCCGCAGCTAACGCGTGTCTAATCACATCAGTGTCATTTCCCGGTTCGCTTCCGGTTCCAGTGCCGCAGACCGAGATTCGATCACTTGTTCGAATTGAGTGACCGCGACGGTTCGCGGTGGGGTTGACAACAGGGAACTCGTAAACCAGGTAAGGAGGCGGAAGATGTCTTATGAGCACGTAGATTTCGATCGTGTCATCCGATTCGACAGTCGGATGCTCGGCTCAGTAGGCAACGAACCGCATACCAATCCCGGGCCGTCGCAGGGTGGCGTAAATGCGCGGCCACAGCTGAGCGTCGTCCCCGACCGCGTCGAGGTGGGCCTGACGCCCGACGACGAACTTTGGCAAGAGAACGCGCTGTGCGCGCAGACCGACCCCGAGGCGTTCTTCCCCGAGAAGGGCGGCTCGACCCGCGAGGCGAAGCGCATCTGCCTCGGCTGCGAAGTGAAGGACGCGTGCCTCGACTACGCCCTCGCTCACGACGAGCGGTTCGGCATCTGGGGCGGTCTGTCGGAGCGGGAGCGGCGCCGGCTCAAGCGCGGCATCATCTGATCCAGGCGTGACCCCGGGCGGGTCAGTCGTCGTCGATCGTCGGGTCGATGACCGACGGTTCGACCCCTAGGTACGTGGCCACCTGGGCCACCAGCACGTCGTGAAGCAGGTCCGACAGATCGATGGTGTCCTTGGCCCGTCGCTCGATTGGCTTGCGGAACAACACGACTCGCGCCCGAGTGGCGTTTCCCCTGACGTCGACACCCGCAGGTATCAGCTTGGCGAGGGCGATCGGACCATCGGCGATCACCTCGGGCGGCCACTGGACGTTCTCCGGATCCTTCGGCGCGATGCGCGGGATCTCGTCGACCGCGACGTCCAGACCGGACACCCGCTCGTGCCACTGCCGCTCGATGGGCTCGTACGCCTCGAGCACGGCCATGTCGAAGCGTTCGGCCCGACTGCGCCACCCCGGCACGGTGGGAGGTAGCAGCGGACCGCGCATCTCCCGACGTCCGCGGTTCGTTCGCCCAGCCTGCCGCTCGACCATTCGGCGATCGTAACGGTTGGAGATCGGCGGGTTGCGGGCTGCGCGTGTCGCCGACCCACCGCGTGCCTGCGCGATAGCCTCGTGTCCGTGAACGTTCCCCGTCGCTGCTGCAGGCCCGGGTGCCCGCACTATGCCGTGGCGACGCTGACCTTCGTCTACAAGGACTCGACTGCCGTCGTCGGCCCGCTCGCCACCGTCTCCGAACCCCACTCCTGGGACCTGTGCGTGTTGCACGCCGGACGGATCACCGCGCCGCGCGGCTGGGAACTGGTACGGCATGCGGGGCCGTTGCCCTCGCACTCCGACGAAGACGACCTGGTCGCCCTCGCCGATGCGGTGCGCGAGGGCCGCGACGCCGCGGTGATGCGACCTCCGGCCGGATTCTCGGATCCCGTCACGGGCGTACACGGCGGCGCATTGATGGCCCCGCCGGTGACTCGCTCGGAGCACAATGGGCGCAAGCGCGGACATCTACGCGTGTTGCCGGACCCCACGGAGTAGCCAGAGCCGCCTTCATCGACGTGACCCGTCGGCAGCGCGGAAGGCCAGCCGATAGGCTGGCCGCACGAGTTCCCTTCGCAAGGAGATCTATGTCTCGGCCCGCTGAGGCTGTCAACCGCGTCATCAAGGCGTACGACGTTCGTGGCCTGGTTGGCGACGAGCTCGACGAGCGTTTCGTCGCCGACGTCGGGGGTGCCTTCGCCCGGTTGGTCCGCGACGAGGGCGCCGGCGGCGAGGTGTCCACGGTCGTCATCGGCTACGACATGCGCGCCAGCTCCCCGTCCTTGGCGGCGGCGTTCGCTGAAGGGGTCGTGGCCCAGGGGCTGGACGTCGTCAGGATCGGTCTGGCGTCCACCGATCAGCTGTACTTCGCGTCCGGTCGGCTCGACTGCCCGGGAGCCATGTTCACCGCCAGCCACAACCCCGCCTCCTACAACGGCATCAAGCTGTGCCGCGCCGGCGCCAAACCCGTCGGCAAGGAGAGCGGGCTGAGCACCATCAGCGACGAGGTCATCAACGGTGTTCCCGGCTTCGACGGGACACCGGGAACGATCTCCGACCGCGACGTGCTAGCCGACTACGGCGACTTCCTTCGGTCGCTCGTCGACATCGCCGGGCTTCGTCCACTCCGCGTGGCGGTCGATGCGGGCAACGGAATGGGTGGGCACACCACGCCCGCGGTGCTCGGGCCATTGGCGTCAATTACGCTGCTGCCGCTGTACTTCGAGCTAGACGGGTCGTTCCCGAACCACGAGGCCAATCCGTTGGACCCCGCCAACCTCGTCGACCTGCAACGGCACGTCTTAGAGACCGGTGCCGACATCGGCCTGGCCTTCGACGGTGACGCCGACCGTTGCTTCGTCGTCGACGAACTCGGTCAGCCCGTGTCGCCATCCGCGGTGACGGGGTTGGTGGCCGGACGTGAACTCGGTCGCGAGATCGGCGCCACGGTGATCCACAACCTCATCACCTCGCGGGCCGTACCCGAGTTGATCGCCGAACGGGGCGGCACCGCGGTGCGTTCCCGCGTCGGGCACTCCTACATCAAGGCACTGATGGCCGAGTCGGGGGCCATCTTCGGCGGGGAGCACTCGGCGCACTACTACTTCAGGGACTTCTGGGGAGCGGACTCCGGGATGCTGGCCGCGCTGCACGTGCTCGCCGCCCTCGGCGAGCAGGACCGACCCCTGTCCGAGGTGATGGCCGACTACCAACGCTACGAAGCGTCGGGGGAGATCAACTTCACCGTGGCCGACGCTCCGGCGTGCGTCGACGCGGTGCTGAAGGCCCTCGGCAGCCGCATCCAGTCGATCGACCACCTCGACGGCGTCACCGTCGACCTCGGCGAGGGCAGCTGGTTCAACCTGCGCACGTCGAATACCGAGCCGTTGCTGAGGCTCAACGTCGAGGCCAGGACGGTCGACGGGGTCGCCGAGATCGTCGACTGCGTGGCCGCCGAGATCGCCTCCGTCAGCGAGACCGCCACGTGAGTGCCGCCCACGCGACCATCGACCTCGACGACGTCGAGGGTCTGCTCGCCGCCGACCGCGAGGGTTTGCTCCGAGCGGCCTCGATGGCTGGTGCGCAGATGCGGGCGACGGCCGCCGCCCTCGAGGAGGGCGTCTTGGAACCCCTCCGCGGAGACCAGCTGCCGCGCACCGTGATCTGGGTGGCCAGCCGTGGTGCTGCCGAGGCTGCCGGCGCCATGCTGGCGGCTGCCCTCGGTGGTTCGGCCGCGGCTCCGATCGTGGTGGCTTCTGAGGTACCGCCCTGGATCGGCGCACTCGACGTCATGGTGGTGGCGGGCGACGATGCCGCCGACCGGGTCCTGGTCTCGGCCGCCGCGAGCGGAATCCGGCGTGGCGCAAGGGTAGTCGTGGTGGCTCCCGACGAGGGGCCGCTCCGCGAGGTCGCTGCTGGCCGGGCCGTTGTCCTCCCCCCGCGACTGCTCGTGTCCGACGAGTTCGCCCTGATCCGTTATCTTGGCGCCGGGCTGGCCGCCCTGCAGGTCGTCCTGCCGGGAATGAGCGTCGACCTCGCCGGGCTGGCCGACGCGCTGGACGCCGAGGCGCTGCGCAACAGTGCGGGCCGCGAGTCGTTCACCAATCCCGCCAAGTCGCTCGCCGAGCGCATGTCCGGCCGAGACGTCGTGCTGGCCGGTGGCAATGCGGCCAGCGTGGCGCTCGCGCGACACGTCGGCGCGACCATGCTTCGGGTCGCCCAACAGCCAACGGCTGCAGTCGAACTGGCCGATGTGCTGGTGGCGCTTCGCCGCGGATTGACCAGTGGTAAGAACGGAAACGAGTCGTCGATCTTCCATGACGAGGAGCTCGATGGGCCACTCCCCACGCGGGTGCGAACGGTCGTGTTCGCCACCGACGAGGAGCGGCCCGCGATGGTCTCGACGCTCAGTGGCTACGACGACGTGGACGTGGTGAGTGCCGACGACGTGCCCGACATCGTGACGCCGCGCCCGAACGGTCGTCCCGAGCAGCAGTTGGCGATGTTGGCGGTGCGACTGGAGATGACGGCCGCGTATCTGAAATTGGTTCGAGGTTAGCCAAGTGGACCTATTACGGGGCGCGTTGCGGACCTATGCGTGGGGGTCGCACACCGCCATCGCGGAGTTCGTCGGAAGGCCAAGTCCCACACCGCATCCCGAAGCGGAACTCTGGCTGGGCGCGCATCCGGGGGACCCCGCGTGGCTCGAGGGTGACGGCGGGGATAGGTCGTTGCTCGACACCATCGCCGCGGATCCGGAGGGCCAGCTGGGCGCGGTGACGCGCGAGCGGTTCGGGGATGCCCTGCCCTTCCTGGCGAAGGTGCTCGCCGCGGAGGAACCCCTGTCGCTGCAGGCGCATCCCAGCGCCGAGCAGGCCGTAGAGGGTTTCGCACGCGAGGACCGCCTTGGCATTCCCGTGTCGGCACCGACCCGCAACTATCGCGACCGCAGCCACAAGCCGGAGCTGTTGGTGGCGCTCACGAGCTTCGAGGCGTTGGCGGGCTTTCGACCCGTCGCCCGCAGCGTCGACCTGCTGCAGGCACTGCAGGTGACCGAGCTCGACCCCTTCATCAACCTGCTGGCCGGCCAGGACGACGCCGACGGGCTGCGGGCGTTGTTCACCACGTGGATCACGGCGCCGCAGGCCAACCTCGATGCCCTGGTGCCCGCGGTGCTCGACGGCGCCATCAACTACCTGCGTTCCGGTGCAACGGAATTCACTCAGGAAGCCAAGACGACGTTGCAGCTGGGGGAGCTGTACCCCGGTGATGCGGGGGTACTGGCGGCCATGCTGCTGAACCGGATCACCTTGGCACCGGGGGAGGGCATCTACCTGCCCGCGGGGAACCTGCACGCCTACTTGCACGGTATGGGGTTCGAGATCATGGCCAACTCCGACAACGTGTTACGCGGTGGGTTGACGCCCAAGCACGTCGACGTTCCCGAACTCTTGCGGGTACTCGACTTCACGCCGACCGACGAGAAGGCGCTCAAACCGCAGACCGTGGAGGAGGGGATCGAGCTGTCCTACGACACGCCCGCCCCGGAATTCGCGATGTCCGTCGTGCGGCTCGATGGCGGTGAGCTCGGGCACGAGACCGACGTAGCCGCGCGCCACGACGGTCCGCAGGTGCTGTTGTGCACCGAGGGAACGGTGCAGGTGCACGCGAAGTCGAGCACGCTGACACTCGACCGGGGGGCGGCCGCGTGGGTGGCCGCCGACGACGGACCCATCCGTCTGCTCGCCACGCAGCCGGCCACGCTGTTCCGCGCCACGGTCGGCATCTGAGGGAGGGATCGACCATGTCGGCGTCGGGGAGTAAGCGCGCCATCATCGCCGCGCTGCTGGCGAATGCCGGTATCGCGGTGGCCAAGTTCGTCGGTTTCGTGATCACCGGCAGTTCGTCGATGCTGGCGGAGGGTGTGCACTCGGTCGCCGACACCTCGAATCAGGGTCTGCTGCTGTGGGGTCAGCGCGAGGCGAGCAAGGAGCCCGACGCGCTGCATCAGTTCGGGTACGGCCGCAGCCGTTACTTCTACTCGTTCGTGGTGGCGTTGGTGCTGTTCTCCCTCGGCGCGGCCTTCGCGCTGTACGAGGGTTACGAGAAGGTCATCCACCCGCACGAGCTGACGTCGCCGTTGGTGGCGCTCGTCATCCTGGTGGTGGCGATCTGCTTGGAGTCCTACAGCTTTCGGACCGCGATGAAGGAGTCTCGGCCGCTGAAGGGCACTGGCAGCTGGTGGCGGTTCATCCGCAGCTCACGCAACCCCGAACTGCCGGTGGTACTGCTCGAGGACACCGGTGCGTTGGTCGGGCTGGCGTTCGCGCTCGCGGGCGTCGGGTTGACGGTGGCCACCGGCAACCCGGTCTGGGACGGCGTCGGCACCCTCTGCATCGGCGCGCTGCTGGCGGTCATCGCGGTGATCCTGATGATCGAGATGCACAGCGCCCTCATCGGCGAGGGTGCGACGCCTCGGGAGGATGGCGCGATCCGCACCGCGTTGGAGCAGACGTCGCACGTCGACCGCGTGATTCACCTCCGCACGCAGTACATGGGCCCCGACGACATGCTGGTCGGCGCCAAGCTCGCGTTGGCAGCGGGGACCGATCTGGCGACGGTGGCGACGGCCATCGATGCTGCCGAGGCGGCGGTGCGTGCCGCGGTTCCCGCGGCGACGGTCATCTACTTGGAACCCGATCTCGATCGCGCGACGACGACGTAGTCCGCCGCGTGGACCTGCCGAACTTCTCGGCCAGCAGTAGACCCATGTTGTGTCGGATGGTCCGCCCCAGCGTCCTGGCGTCCGGGACCATGTACAGGCTGTCCAGCAGGCTGAACCGACGCAGGAACCATTCCGCCAGTTCGGCTTCCGTCTCCGCGGCGCTGAGGAACTGATCGAAGAGGTGCCCGACCCGGAGGTACCACCACGGCACGTCGTCGGCCGCGGCGTTGTGTAGGGCCAGGTCCCCGATGGCGTTCATCGTCCACACCGGCCACGTCGTCTTCTTGGTCGCCAGTGCCAGCCGACGGGCGACGTCCTGATCGCCCGACCGGAGCACCGACCGGAGGTTGCCCGCCTGGATCGACGTCATCGTCATGCCCTGGCCGTACGTCGGATTGAAGCTGACGACGGCGTCCCCGAACGGGATGATGCCCGCGGGGAAGCGCTCCATCTGGTCGTAACGACGCCAGCGGCTCATCGGGTAGTTGTGGAACGCCATCTCGCCAAGTGGCTCGCCCGCGCGCACGGCCGTACTTACGTGGGTCGGCAGCAGCACGTCGGCGAGGTCGCAGATCTCGGCGAAGCTTCGCGGTGGCTCGGCCCTTCCCGTGCCGAAGGTGGTCAGCCCCCAGTTGCCATCCTCGTAGAGCAGCATGCCGAGACCGACGGGGTGCTCGCGGGACGCCCCGGCGACGACGACCTTCTCCACGATCAACCCGTCGGGGATGCGGACCTGGTGCGTCGCGTACGTGATGCCGACGTCGACGGTGTCCTCCCGCGGGCGCCCGAAACCCCACTTCTCGAGCCACACAGGCAACCGCGTGCCGCGTCCGGTCGCATCGACCACGAGGTCGGCGGGCACCGCGCTCGACTCGTCACCGGCGTCGAGGAAGACCCCCGTCACGCGTTGCTGCGAGGCGTCGAACCGTGGCTCGGCCACGCTGGCGGACACCAATTCGACGTTCGGAATGGCTAGCGCGCGCTTGCGGATCTGCCACTCGAGGTGGGGACGGCTCGGGACGTAGGCGGTGAACTCCTTGCGCAACGTCGTCGTCGTTCCCAGCACGTGACCTGCTGCGGCGAAGTGAATGCAGTCGGGTCGGTTGGCGAGCTTCGGCACGCCGTCGGCCACCATGCCGTCGAGCAGACCGGGAAAGAGGCTCTCGAATTCCTGGGCGCCCCGCGCCATCAACAGGTGGACGTGCTTGCCCTGCGGCACCGCGTGTCGGTTGCCGGGTTGTACGGGCAGCTCGTCGCGCTCGTAGACCGTGACCCTGTCGTAGTGATCGGACAGCACCCGGGCGGCACACATGCCCGCAATGCTCGCGCCGATGACGATCGCGTGGTTCCGCATGATCGCGACGGTACTAGCTACGGTGCCCCGACACGAACGAGGTGGCGCTGCCAACGGTGACGAATCGATGGCGGATCGCGTCGGTCGATCGGCGGCCCCACACGACTCGATGGGGTCATTCGGCGCGGGTAGATCCCGGCGCGCGTCGGGATCCGGCATGCTTGAGATCCATCGACCGTACCGTTCGGGCGACTGATCGAGTTAGCTGAGGATGCATGGGATACGCCCGATACCGATACTTGGGTCAACGCCGCGTCGGCGGATACACCGAGGGTCCGGTGTTTGACATGGTGAAAGTCCTCGACGCCGCTCAGCGCTCGGACGGAATCGGTGGCTCGGTCGTCGAGATCGGTGTGCACCACGGTCGCCTACTGATCGGCATGCACTTGCTGCAACGGCCGTCGGAGAATTCAGTGGCCATCGACCTGTTCGACGATCAGGAACTCAACGTCGATCAGTCGGGTCTCGGCGATTTCGACAAGTTCCAGCAGAACCTTCAGAAGTGGTCGAAGCGGCCGGTCGTCGTCCACCAGGGCGACTCGACGCAGCTGCATCCCGGTGACGTTGCGGAGATGACCGGCACGCGATTGTTCAGTGTCGACGGAGGACACACTTCCGGGATCGTGCGATCCGACATGACCTTGGCCGCCGGTTGTCTCTGCCCGGGCGGGATCGTCATCGCCGACGACGTCTTCAACCAGCAGTGGCCCGATGTCTGTGTGGGCACGCTGGATTACCTTCGCGGCGGAGGCACGCTCGTGCCCTTCGGCATCGGTTACAACAAGACGTTGTTCACCCAGCCTGAGTTCGCCGCTCGCTATCGGGCTGCGCTGGTCAAGGGTTTTGCCAAGAGCCGGCTGACCGCGACGTTCCCCGAGAGGTCCTTCGACGGGCACGAAGTGGTCATTCTCGTCGCCATCCCGAAGACGCCGGCCCACCTGGCCCGGACCAGTCCGCTCGCCCGCAAGCTCTACCACAAGGTTCTTCGCTGAGGTGCTCCTGTCGCGGCAGCTCCGAGGGGCCGCGCTCTCCGGTGTCGACGAGAACGTCGGGACGTCGTAGCGAAGCAGCGCTTTACAAAACAACCTCCAGTGTCTAGACAGCCGACATCTGCTGCCCTATAGTCAAGGGCACGCAGTGATGGCTCTCACATGGAGGTGAATCGACCGTGACGACGCAGATGGACGCCACGACCCCCGTCGACCAGTGGCGCGACAAGAAGCGCTACCTGTGGCTGATGGGCCTGATCGTGCCCACCGCGGTGCTGGTGATGCTGCCCGTCGTATGGGCGCTCAACCAGCTGGGCTGGCACGCGGCCGCGCAGGCGCCGTTCTGGATCGGCCCGATCCTGGTGTATCTGGTCCTCCCGCTGCTGGATCGGTGGTTCGGCCCGGACGGAGAGAACCCGCCCGACGAGGTCGTCGAGCGACTGGAGAAGGACAAGTACTACCGGTACTGCACCTACAGCTTCATCCCGTTCCAGTACGTCACCGTCGTCCTGGGTGCGTACCTGTTCACCGCCGGTGACCTCGGTTGGCTTGGCTTCGACGGGTCGCTGGGCTGGCCGGCCAAGATCGGCCTGGCGCTATCGGTCGGCATGATGGGCGGCGTCGGCATCAATACCGCGCACGAGCTCGGCCACAAGAAGGACAGCCTGGAACGCTGGCTGAGCAAGATCACCCTGGCGCAGACCTGCTACGGCCACTTCTTCATCGAGCACAACCGCGGTCACCACGTCCGCGTCGCCACACCGGAGGATCCGGCGTCGGCGCGCTTCGGTGAGACGTTCTGGGAGTTCTTGCCGCGCAGCGTGTGGGGCAGCCTGAAGTCGTCGTGGGAACTCGAGGCGCAGCGGCTGCGTCAGCTGGACAAGAGTCCCTGGCACCTCTCCAACGACGTGTTGAATGCGTGGGCGATGTCGCTGGTGCTCTACGGCGCGCTGATCGCGGTCTTCGGCCTAGCGCTCATCCCGTACGTGGTCATCTCGGCCGTCTTCGGGTTCACGCTGCTCGAGACCGTCAACTACCTCGAGCACTACGGGCTGCTCCGGAAGAAGACCTCCAGCGGCCGCTACGAGCGCTGCGCCCCCGAGCACAGTTGGAACTCAGATCATTTGGTGACCAACCTGTTCCTCTACCACCTGCAGCGGCACAGTGACCACCATGCCAACCCGACCCGCCGCTACCAGACGCTGCGCAGCATGGAGGGCGCGCCGAACCTGCCCAGCGGGTACGCGTCGATGATCGGCCTGACGTACTTCCCGCCGCTGTGGCGCAGGGTGATGGACCACCGGGTGCTCGCCCACTACGGCGGCGACCTCAGTCGGGTGAACATCCATCCGCGGATGCGCGACAAGGTGCTTGCCAAGTACGGAGCCGACGGTGGTGCGGTATGAGTTCCTTCAGGTGCCCGGGCTGCGACTATGTCTATGACGAGGCGAAAGGTGCTCCACGCGAAGGCTTTTCGGCCGGGACATCGTGGGACCAAGTGCCCGACGACTGGTGCTGCCCGGACTGCGCAGTCCGCGAGAAGATTGATTTTCAAGAGATCGGAGTGTCCCCGTGAACGATTACAAGTTGTTCGTCTGCGTGCAGTGCGGCTTCGAGTACGACGAGGAGAAGGGCTGGCCCGAGGACGGTATCGCCCCCGGCACCCGCTGGGATGACATCCCCGAGGACTGGAGTTGCCCGGACTGCGGCGCGGCGAAGTCGGACTTCGAGATGGTCGAGGTCGCCCGGCCGTGACGGCTACCCTCGCGCATATGAGTACTCCGTCGGATCGGCGTACGGCACCTCGCGTGCCGTACGCCGAGGCGTCGCGAGTGCTGTTGCGCGGCTCGATCCTCGACGGCATGCGGGACATGCTGTTGGTCCGCGACTGGTCGTCGATCACGCTGTCCGACGTCGCCAAGGCGGCCGGGATCAGCCGCCAGACCATCTACAACGAGTTCGGCTCACGCCAGGGGCTGGCCGAGGGGTATGCCTTGCGGCTGGCCGACCGGCTGGTCGACGCGGTCGCCGAGGCAATCGACGGCAATGTCGGCGACATCCACGCCGCGTTCCACGAGGGCTTCCGGGCATTCTTCGCCGAGTCGGCGTCCGACCCGCTGGTGATCTCGCTGCTGACCGGCGCGGCCAAGCCCGACCTCCTCGAGATCATCACCACCGACAGCGCGCCCATCATCACGCGGTGTTCGCAGCGACTCACGTCGACGTTCATGGACAGCTGGGTCCACGCCAGCGAGGAAGACGCCGGAGTGCTGGCCAGGGCGATCGTCCGGCTGGCGATGAGCTACGTATCGATGCCACCTGAGGCTGATCATGACGTTGCCCATGACCTGGCCCGTTTGATGACACCGTTCGCCGAGCGATACGGTGTCACTGACATCTCTTAGCCGGCAGAGCGCCATCACTGTTCAAAATGCACGAGCGCCTGTCCCGCGAGCCCGCAGGCTTTGGATGTCGCCGGCGCACCTGCGTGCGCAGAGGCAGCACCGAAGACCAACGACGCACGAAGACCAACGAAGTAAGGGCTCTACATGACTGCATCAACCACACTCACCGCCGAAGTCCGCAACGGCATCGACTTCAAGGTGGTCGACCTGGAGCTGGCCGAATTCGGCCGCAAGGAGATCCGCCTCGCCGAGCACGAGATGCCCGGCTTGATGACGCTGCGCCGCGAGTACGCCGACGTGCTGCCGCTCAAGGGCGCCCGTGTGTCCGGATCGCTGCACATGACCGTGCAGACCGCCGTCCTCATCGAGACGTTGGTGAGCCTCGGGGCTGAAGTTCGATGGGCAAGCTGCAACATCTTCTCCACCCAGGACCATGCCGCCGCCGCCACCGTGGTCGGCCCGCACGGGACCGTCGAGGAGCCCAAGGGCGTCCCGGTGTTCGCGTGGAAGGGCGAGAGCCTCGAGGACTACTGGTGGTGCGCCGAGCAGATGCTGACCTGGCCGAACGAGCCGGCCAACATGATCCTCGACGACGGCGGCGACGCCACCATGCTGGTGCTGCGCGGCGCACAGTTCGAGAAGGCCGGCGTGGTGCCCCCCACGGAGGACGACGCCTCCGACGAGTACAAGGTGTTCCTTGCGCTGATCCGCGAGCGCTTCGAGACCGACAAGACCAAGTGGACCAAGATCGCCGAATCCGTGAAGGGCGTGACCGAGGAGACCACCACCGGCGTGCTGCGCCTGTACCAGTTCGCCGCCGCCGGTGAACTCTCGTTCCCGGCCATCAACGTCAACGACTCGGTGACCAAGTCCAAGTTCGACAACAAGTACGGCACCCGGCACTCGCTGATCGACGGCATCAACCGCGGCACCGACGTTCTCATCGGCGGCAAGGCCGCGCTGGTGTGCGGCTACGGCGACGTCGGCAAGGGCTGCGCCGAGGCGCTCAAGGCCCAGGGTGCACGCGTGGCGGTCACCGAGATCGACCCGATCAACGCGCTGCAGGCGCTGATGGACGGCTTCGAGGTCAAGACGGTCGAAGAGGCCATTGGCTGGGCCGACATCGTCATCACCGCCACGGGCAACCAGGGCATCATCACCCTCGATCACATGCGGTCGATGAAGCACCAGGCAATCCTGGGCAACATCGGCCACTTCGACGACGAGATCGAGATGGCCCGCCTCGAGCGCGACCCCGACGTGATCCGCATCAACATCAAGCCGCAGGTCGACGAGTTCACGTTCAAGGACGGCCACTCGATCATCGTGCTGTCCGAGGGTCGGCTGCTGAATCTGGGCAACGCCACCGGGCACCCCTCGTTTGTGATGAGCAACAGCTTCTCGAACCAGGTCATCGCGCAGATCGAGCTGTGGACCAAGAACGACGAGTACGACAACGAGGTCTACCGGCTGGCCAAGCACCTCGACGAGAAGGTCGCCAAGATTCACGTGGAAGCACTAGGCGGCTCTCTCACTCGCCTCACCAAGGAACAGGCTGAGTACATCAACGTCGACGTCGACGGCCCGTACAAGCCCGAGCACTACCGCTACTGAGTTCTTCCTGCGCCGAGTGGCCAGTTGTTGCACGCGAATTCGCGAATGATGTGCGATGACTGGCCACTCGGCGCGGCGGTAAGACGCCTGCTCCTCGTCGGTGTGGTCGCCTGCTCGCTGCTGACGGGCTGCCAGGGGGCCGACGAGGCTGCCGTTCCCGCGCCCACGGAGATTCGGCACGACCTCGGCCCGTTGACCACGAGGTTCCCCGCCCTCGGCAGCCCGCTGTCGGCGTCGTGGGTGACCTGGAACAGCGCGACCGACGGCCTCGCGGCTCCCACGACGTACTGGATCGACGCGGTGGTGACGCTTGAGCCGGCGACGGCGGCACTGCTCACCGCTTACCAACCGATCGAGGAAGGCAAGCGGCCCACCGTCCAAGGGGTCCTCGAGTCTGAGCTTCCGGAGGGTCCCTTCCTGACGTCCGCTGCCCTCGACGAAACCCTGAGTTCGTCGGGCTGGCGAAGCGCGGCGTACCTGACCCGCACCGGCAGCCAACTGGTCATCTCTGCGTTCGACGACTGATGGCGCGCAGAACTAGCAATCGAGTGCGTGACGGGCCCGTTGGTGATCAGTCCCTGTGAGACAACCACTTTCATGTGAGCGTCTCGTTGTGCGCGTTACAAATGTGTCGCCGACTGTTACGGTTGCGGACATCATGAGTCGGGTCGTGGGGGTTCTTCTCGTTCTGTTGCTGTGCGGAACTCTTACGACGGTCCCGCCGTCGCGCGCGGAGCCCGATCCGACGAACGACGTACGCGATCCGAAGTACAACGAAGACCAATACCTGGCGTTCTACACTCCACCGGAACCGCTGCCACTCGGCCGTCCCGGTGACCTCATCCGGACCGAGCCGTCCCGCTTGGTCCTCGAACCGTCCGGGCAGCTCGGTGCGATCATGGCGACGGGCACCCGAATCATGTACCGCAGCAACGACGCTCGCGGCAATCCGATCGCCGTGACCGGCACGTACTTCGAGCCGTTCAACGATTGGCCGGGGCATGGGCCGCGCCCACTGATCGTCTACGGGCCTGGCACCCAGGGCCAAGGCGATCAGTGTGCGCCATCGCGGCAGTTCAACCAGGGCATCCACTTCTCCCCGTACCTCGACTTGACGTTCAACTACGAGGAGTTGTTCGTCGCGACCATGGTGGCGCGAGGGTTCGCCATCGTCATGACCGACTATCAGGGGCTTGGCACGCCTGGTCTCCACACCTACGTCAACCGGGTCGCGGAGGGCAACGCCATGCTCGACGCCGGCCGGGCCGCGATGAGAATCCCCGACACCTCACTCGATCCCGAAGGCCCGCTCGCCTTTTGGGGTTATTCGCAGGGTGGCGGCGCGGCCGCAGCCGCTGCGGAACTGGCACCGTCCTATGCTCCGGAAGTCAAGGTCGTGGGTACCTACGCGGGGGCGCCACCCGCTGACCTGAGAGAACTCTTCCCCTATGCCGACGGCAGCGCACTGGTCGGCGTGGTCGGCTACGCGCTGAACTCGGTGATCACCACCTATCCCGAGTTTGGGGACGCGATCCGAGCGGCGATGACGCCGCGGGGCGTCGACCTCCTGCAAGAGGTGCAGGATCAGTGCATCGCCGAGACGGTCTCCAAGTTCATGTTTCGCCACCTGCAGCCGTACTTCACCGAGGACCTCATCTCGCTCGTCGAGCGCGAACCGTTCAGGTCGCTGTTCGACCTGCAGCGCATCGGCACGCTGAAACCCGCTGCGCCCGTGCTGATCAACAGCAACCGCTTCGACCCGCTGGTGCCGTGGACCGGTGCCAACCAGCTGGGCCGTGACTGGTGCGCCAAGGGCGCCGACGTCGAGTTCCGCACCAACGAACAGCCGCCGTTCCTGAACAAGCTCGTAATCAATCACGCGTTGCCGATGCTCGTCGACGGCGAGGCGGCGATGCAGTGGATCGCCGATCGATTCAACGGCGTCCCGACCACGCCGAACTGCGGACGGTTCTAGCGGGCTACGCTCTCCGCCGGAGGGCAGGAGCGACGCGATTTCGAGAGGTGTGCACATTGCTCATCGCGATCGAGGGCGTCGACGGCGCAGGCAAGCGGACACTGACCGATGGGCTGCGCAGTTCGTTGGAGGCGGCCGGTAAGACCGTCGCCCGGCTGGCGTTCCCGCGCTACCACCAGTCGGTGCACGCCGATCTCGCCGCGGAGGCCCTGCACGGCGAACACGGTGACCTGGCGTCCTCGGTGTACGCGATGGCGACGCTCTTCGCGCTCGACCGGGCCGACGCCAAGGTCGAGATCGAGCGGCTGCGCGCGTCACACGATGTCGTCATCCTCGATCGCTACGTCGCGTCGAACGCCGCCTACAGCGCGGCGCGATTGCATCAGGGGATCGACGGCGAGGTCGTCGACTGGGTGGCGGGATTGGAGTTCGGCCGGTTCGCCATGCCCGCCCCCGACTGGCAGGTGCTGCTCGCGGTGCCGACCGAGTTGGCGGCCGAGCGGGCCCGGCGCCGCGAGGAGTCGGAGGCCGACCGCGCCCGTGACGCCTACGAGCGCGATGACGGTCTGCAACGCCGGACCGGTGCCGCCTACGCCGCCCTCGCCGCGGCGCGGTGGGCAGGACGCTGGGCGGTCGCCGGTCCCGACGTGGTCGCCCACGACCTCGCGCAGGTGCTGGCGGGCTGATCTGCAGTCGAAACGCCCGGTGTGGTAACCGGGATTTATCGCGTTTCGGTGTCACGATGGGCACCATGAGGCAAAGGATTCTGGTCGTCGACGACGATCCGTCGCTCGCCGAGATGCTCACCATCGTCCTGAGAGGCGAGGGTTTCGACACCGCGGTGATCGGTGACGGCACTCAGGCGCTGAGCGCGGTCCGAGAACTACGGCCCGATTTGGTACTGCTCGACCTCATGTTGCCCGGGATGAACGGCATCGACGTGTGCCGCGTGCTGCGCGCCGACTCGGGCGTGCCGATCGTCATGCTGACGGCCAAGACCGACACCGTGGACGTGGTGCTGGGGCTGGAGTCCGGCGCCGACGACTACGTAATGAAGCCCTTCAAGCAGAAGGAACTCGTCGCCCGGGTCCGGGCGCGGCTGCGCCGCAACGACGACGGTCCCGCCGAGATGTTGTCCATCGCCGACGTCGAAATCGATGTGCCCGCGCACAAGGTCACCCGCGGCGGCGAGCAGATCTCCCTCACGCCGCTGGAGTTCGACCTGTTGGTGGCGCTGGCACGCAAACCGCGGCAGGTGTTTACTCGGGATGTGCTGCTCGAACAGGTTTGGGGGTATCGCCACCCGGCTGATACCCGCCTGGTGAACGTGCACGTCCAGCGGTTGCGCGCCAAGGTCGAGACTGATCCGGAGAACCCGCAGGTGGTGCTCACCGTTCGAGGAGTGGGGTACAAGGCCGGGCCACCGTGAGGATGCAGTGATCTGGGGCTCGAGGCGGCGCATTCGAAGCCGCTCGGCCCCGATGCTGCGGGGTCTGGGGACCCTGGGCCGCGCGCTGAGCTTCGCGTGGCGTCGGTCGTTGCAGCTGCGGGTGGTCACGCTGACCATCGGGTTGTCGCTTGCCGTGATCCTCGTGCTCGGTTTCGTCCTGACAAGTCAGATCACCGATCGCATCCTCGAGGCCAAGGTGCGCGGGGCGACCGAGGAGATCGAGCGCGCGCGCACCACGGTCAGCGGCATCGTGGGGGGCGAGGAGACGCGCTCGCTGGACAGCAGCCTCCAATTGGCGCGCAACACCCTCATCGATCGCAAGGTCGACGCGGGTGCCGGACTGGCAGGTGCGTTCGACGCGGTGCTCGTCGTGCCCGGGGACGGACCGCGGGCGGCGACCGCCGCGGGCCCGATCCAGCAGATCCCCACGGCGCTGAGGGACTTCGTCAAGGCCGGTCAGGTCAGCTATCAGTACGCCGCGGTGAACACCGACGGCTTCTCCGGGCCGGCCCTGATCGTCGGCAGCCCGACGTCTTCGCCGGTCACCAATCTCGAGCTGTATCTGATCTTCCCGCTGAACAACGAGGAGAGCACCATCGCATTGGTGCGCGGCACGATGGTCACCGGCGGCATCGTATTGCTCGGGCTCCTCGCCGCGATCGCGCTCCTGGTGGCGCGCCAAATCGTGCTGCCGGTGCGGTCGGCGTCGCGCATCGCCGAGCGGTTCGCCGAGGGTCACCTGACCGAGCGCATGCCGGTGCGGGGCGAGGACGACATGGCCCGGCTCGCCGTGTCGTTCAACGACATGGCCGAGAGCCTGTCGCGACAGATCACCCAACTGGAGGAGTTCGGAAACCTCCAGCGCCGCTTCACCTCTGACGTCAGTCACGAGCTGCGCACCCCACTGACGACGGTTCGGATGGCCGCCGATCTGATCTACGACCACAGTGACGACCTCGAGCCCGCGCTGCGGCGGGCGACCGAGTTGATGGTCAACGAACTCGACCGGTTCGAGACGCTGCTCAGCGACCTGCTCGAGATCTCGCGCCACGATGCGGGCGTCGCCGAGCTGTCGGTGGAGTCCGAAGACCTACGGCTGACGGTCGAGAGTGCGCTGGAGAACGTCGGGCACCTAGCCAAGGACGCCTCGGTCGAGCTGATCGTGGACATGCCGGCGGACGTCGTCATCGCGGAGGTCGACGCCCGGCGGGTGGAGCGCATCCTGCGCAACCTGATCGCCAACGCGATCGACCACGCCGAGGGCAAGCCGGTGCGGATCCGGATGGCCGCCGACGAGGACACGGTCGCGGTCACGGTGCGCGACTACGGGGTCGGGCTCCGTCCCGGCGAGGAGAAGTTGGTGTTCAGCCGATTCTGGCGGTCCGATCCGTCGCGGGTCCGGCAATCCGGCGGCACGGGGCTGGGGCTGGCCATCTCGATCGAGGACGCGCGGCTGCACCAGGGCAGGCTCGAGGCGTGGGGAGAGCCGGGCAAGGGAGCCTGCTTCCGGCTGACGCTACCGCTGGTGCGCGGCCACAAGGTAACGGCAAGTCCGTTGCCGCTCAAGCCCGTTGGGCCCGACAACCCGCCGCGCCGCACGGTTCGCGAGCGCGAGCCCGCCGGGGACCGCACGTGACACGGGCGCCGGCGGTGGTCTCGCTGCTGCTGGCCCTCGTCCTGGCCATCGCGGGGTGTGCCGGTGTGCCGAGTTCCTCGGCGCCCCAGGCGTTGGGGACCATGGACCGCCCCGCCCCGCCCAGCCTGCCCACCCCGACTCCCGACATGGACCCCGACGTCCTGCTGCGGGAATTCCTCAAGGCCACCGCCGATCCGGCGAATCGGCATCTCGCCGCCAGGCAATTCCTTACCGAGTCAGCGTCCGACGGGTGGGACGACGCCGGCAGCGCCCTCCTGATCGACCGTGTCGTCTTCGTCGAAACCCGGGGCCCCGACAGCGTTTCGGTGACCATGAAGGCCGACATCCTGGGATCGCTGTCCGACATGGGCGTGTTCGAGACCGGCGAGGGCGCACTACCCGACCCCGGCCCGATCGAATTGGTGAAGACCTCGGGCGGTTGGCGTATAGACAAGCTGCCGAATGGCGTCTTCCTCGACTGGCAGCAGTTCCTGTCGACCTACAAGCGCAACACGCTGTACTTCGTCGACCCGACCGGCAAGACCGTCGTTCCCGACCCGCGTTATGTGGCGGTATCGGATCCCGATCAACTGGCCACCGAGCTGGTGAGCAAGCTGGTGGCCGGCCCTCGGCCCGAGATGGCGAACACCGTGCGCAATCTGCTCGGTCCGCCGCTGCGGTTGCGCGGGCCCGTCACGCGCGCCGACGGCGGCAAGACCGGCGTCGGCCGGGGCTACGGCGGTGCGCAGATCGACCTGGAGAACCTGTCGACCACTGATCCGCATTCCCGGCAATTGCTTGCCGCCCAGATCATATGGACCCTGAACCGGTCGGGGATCAACGGGCCGTACGTGATCGACTCCGATGGCGCGGCGCTCGACGACCGGTTCGCCGACGGCTGGAACACCTCCGACGTCGCGGCGACCGACCCCGGCGCCGACCCCGGCGCCGCCGCCGGTCTGCACGCCCTACTCGGTGGCTCACTGGTGTCACTCGACGGTCAGCGGGCACCGCGGGTGGCGGGCTCCTTCGGCGACCTGCCGGACCAGGCGGCGGCGACCCTGTCACGCAGCGGTCAGGAGGTGGCCTCGGTGGTGGCGCTGCGTCCCGGCGCGCCGGACATGGCGTCGTCGCTGTGGATCGGTCCGGTCGGTGGGAACGCCTCCCAGGTCATCGACGGGCGCACGCTGTCACGTCCCAGTTGGTCACTAGACGATGCGATCTGGGTGGTGGTGGACGGTATCAACGTCGTGCGCGTGATCCAGGAGGCGGCCTCGGGCCAGCCCGCCCGGATCCCCGTCGACGCCACCGCGGTGCTCACCAAGTTCCCCGGCCCGCTGTCCGAGCTGCAGCTGTCGCGCGACGGCACCCGCGCGGCGATGGTCATCGACGGTCAGGTCATCCTCGCCGGTGTCGAGCAGACCCAGGGCGGGCTCTATGCGCTGGCCTATCCCCGGCGGCTGGGCTTCGGGCTCGGTGACACCGCCGTGTCGCTGTCGTGGCGCACCGGCGACGACATCGTCGTCAGCCGGACCGACCGGCAGCATCCGGTGTCCTACGTCAACCTCGACGGTGTCAACTCCGACGGTCCCAGTCAGAACCTGCTCGCGCCGGTCTCGACGGTCGCGGCCAACCCCTCGACCCTGTACGTCGCGGATCAGCGTGGGGTGCTGCAACTCTCGGGGTCGGCCGCCGAGAACGACCTGATGTGGGTAGAGGTGCGGCCACTCATGGTGGCGGGTGCGATCCCGGTCCTGCCCGGCTGAGCTCTACGACGATTCATCATCGATGTCGGACCCTCCTGTGATGATGGGGTCATGTCGTCGACGGCAGTTTCTTTCGCTCCCGGGGTGAGCCCCTGTGAGCGGTTGGAGGTGTTGTTCGAGGAGTTGGCGGAGTTGACCGGTCAGCGCAATGCGATCGATGGCCGCATCGTGGAGGTCGTGGCCGAAATCGACCACGACGAGTTGTGGGGTGCCACCGGGTGCCGGTCGGTTCCGGCGTTGGTGGCGTGGAAGACCGGCGTGTCACCGGCCAACGCGGAGACCATCGCCACCGTCGCGCACCGGCTCGAGGAGTTCCCTCGCTGCGCGGCCGACATGAGAGAAGGACGGCTGTCGCTGGATCAGGTCGGCGTCATCGCCGGCCGCGCAGCCGCGGGTTCCGATGAGCACTACGCCGGGTTGGCGGCCAGTGCCACGGTCAGCCAGCTCCGCACCGCGGTCAAGTGGGAACCCCGCCCCGACCCCGAACCCTCACCCGAACCCGAACCCGACCCCGACCCCGACCCCGACCCGGATGCCGAGCCCGAGCCTCGCCCCGAACCGCCGCGGTCGTTCAGCAAGACCGAGGACGAGGAATCCACCACGTTTCGGATCACCCTGCCCCACGCCGAGGCGGCGACGTTCGACGCGGCGGTGAACTCCCACACCGACGCCCTGATCGCGCAGTGGAAACGCGACCACCCCGACGGCGCCGGTGGGCAGTGCCCGCCGGTGCCGAGCACCGTCGACGGGTTCCTGAGTCTAGTCGAGGCGGGGTGGGACGCCGACGTGGCGCGGCGCCCGCACGGACAGCGCACCACCGTGGTGGTGCATCTGGACGTCGAGCAGCGCATCGCGGCGCTGCATCTGGGTCCGCTGCTGTCTGACGCCGACCGCCGCTACCTGACCTGTGACGCCACCTGCGAGGTGTGGTTCCAACGCCACGGCCAGGTGATCGGGGCGGGCCGGGAGACCCGGCTGATCAGTCGCCGGCTGCGTCGGGCGTTGGAGCACCGTGACCGCTGCTGCGTGGTCCCCGGCTGCGGGGCCACCCGCGGTCTGCACGCCCACCACCTTCGGCACTGGGAGGACGGCGGGCTCACCGAGCTGGCCAACCTCGCGTTGGTGTGCCCGCACCACCACCGCCTGCATCACCGGGGGATCATCACCCTCACCGGACCCGCCCACCACCTCGTCGTCACCGACGCCCAGGGCCGAACGCTGACCGCGGGATCGCTGGCCCGCCCACCAACCCGACCCCCACCACGGGTCGCACCGTGTCGCGGACCGACCGGCGAACGCGCCGACTGGTGGTGGTATGAACCCTTCCAGCCCCAACCGCCACCAGTGAGCAACTAGCCGCACCCCGGTGGGGTACTTGGGTGCCGGTGGCGTGAAACCCGCTCTGCGGGAGTCCAATTCGCTTGACTCGACGAGCGGTTGTCACATGTCGTCAATGGCGCGCCTCAGTGCGCCATGAGCGTGAACCGCGGCGCCATGTCGGACGCACCCGCCACACTGCACGCATGCTGCTGGATCTGGTGCTGCCGGTGGAGTGCGGCGGCTGCGGTCTGCCGGGCACCCGTTGGTGCCCGACGTGCTCGCGGGCGTTGGCGGTGCCGCCCGACGAACCGCTCGTCATCGCGCCCCGCGTCGACCCCGGCGTGCCCGTCTTCTCGCTCGGCCGCTACGCGGGGCCCAGGCGCGCGGCCATCATCGCGATGAAGGAGCACGGCCGCACCGATCTCATCGCGCCGTTGTCCGCCGCGCTCGGGGCCGGGGTGTCCCGATTGGCGGCCTGGGGCATCGTCGGGGTCCCGCTGACGCTGGTGCCCGCCCCCACTCGGTGGTCGGCGGCGCGCCGGCGCGGCGGGGATCCCGTCACCGCCATGGCCAGGGCCGCCGCGGTCCCCGGCGCCACCGTCGTGGTCGCCCTGCGGACGAGGGCGCTCACCCGCGATTCGGTGGGCTTGTCGCCGGCCCAGCGACAGCGCAACGTCGCGGGTCGAGTGAAGCTCCGGCGGCCCGTGGCCGGGACGGTCCTGCTCGTCGACGACGTCGTCACGACCGGAACCACCGCCGCGGAGTCGGTCCGCGTCCTGCAAACCGCTGGTGTCGACGTGGCCGGAATTCTCGCCGTCGCGCACGCGTGACCGGGCCGTCCGCCGGAGCGCTGATTACGTAGAGATCAAACCGAGGTGAAGAAGTCAAAACAGGTCTGTCGAATAGGTGGCACATGCGGGTGAACAGCGACTACCGTCGAAGCCAACCATCCGTGAACGACGTGCGGCAGCGCCGAGAACCCGCGCTACGTCGCCCAAGAAGCGGCAGGAGGTGAGTACTCGACACCTAGCGCCGCGGGTCGACGACATTTCGAGATCCTTCGGTGCGTTCTCCGTTTCCAACCGGGTGCGCGTGGTGCGTGCTTGGACGGTCAAGCCCAAGAGGAACGAGTTGCCAAGTATGTCAATACAATCCATGGACACCAACGGCCCGACGATGGTCGACGACGAGGCCGAGCCGCAGGAGGGCCCGAACGCCGAGATCGTCGTCAAGGGCCGCAACGTCGAAATCCCCGAACACTTCCGTACCTACGTCGCCGAGAAACTCGCGCGCCTCGAACGCTTCGATCGCTCCATCTACTTGTTCGACGTCGAACTCGACCACGAACGCAACCGCCGCCAACGCAAGAACTGCCAGCACGTCGAGATCACCGCAAGGGGCCGCGGTCCGGTGGCCCGCGGCGAGGCCTGCGCGGACAGTTTCTACGCCGCGTTCGAGTCCGCGATCAGCAAACTCGAGAACCGCCTCAGGCGCAGCAAGGACCGCCGCAAGATCCACTACGGCGAGAAGACGCCGGTCTCACTGGCCGAAGCCACCGCGATCACCCAGCTGCTCGAACCCGCGCCGGCCCCCGTCGAAGACGACGTCCCGGCTGTCGAGGACCACGAACCGGGCCGCATCGTGCGAACCAAGGAACACACCGCGACGCCGATGGACGTCGACGACGCGCTCTACGAGATGGAACTGGTCGGCCACGACTTCTTCCTCTTCCACGACAAGGAAAGCGACAAGCCGACCGTCGTCTACCGGCGCCACGCCTACGACTACGGGCTGATCCGGCTCGCGTAGAGACGGCCGGTTCGACCGGCTGGACTGCGAGATCGGCGGGATGGCTCGGCGAGTCACCTACGATGGACCTCGTTTGAAGTTGAGCGAGGCCCATCGAGGCCTAAACCAGGCTTAGGGGAAATTAGCGTGCTGTCGAAGTTGCTCCGCCTCGGTGAAGGCCGCATGGTCAAGCGCCTCACGAGGGTCGCTGACTATGTCAACTCCCTGTCCGACGACGTGGAGAAGCTGTCCGACGCGGAACTGCGCGCCAAGACCGACGAGTTCAAGACGCGCGTCGCCGGTGGGGAGTCGCTCGACGACATCATGCCGGAGGCCTTCGCGGTCGCCCGCGAGGCGGCGTGGCGGGTGCTGAACCAGCGTCCGTTCGACGTCCAGGTCATGGGTGGCGCCGCGCTGCACTTCGGCAACGTCGCGGAGATGAAGACGGGTGAGGGCAAGACCCTGACCTGCGTCTTGCCTGCCTATCTCAACGCGTTGTCGGACAACGGCGTGCACGTCGTCACGGTCAACGACTACCTGGCCAAGCGCGACAGCGAGTGGATGGGCCGGGTACACCGCTTCCTCGGCCTGGAGGTCGGCGTCATCCTCGGGCAGATGACGCCCGACGAGCGCCGGGTGGCCTACGCCGCCGACATCACCTATGGCACCAACAACGAGTTCGGGTTCGACTACCTGCGCGACAACATGGCGCACACGGTCCAGGACATGGTCCAACGCGGCCACAACTTCGCCGTCGTCGACGAGGTCGACTCCATCCTGATCGACGAGGCCCGGACCCCGCTGATCATCTCCGGGCCCGCCGACGGCGCGTCGAACTGGTACGTCGAGTTCGCCCGCCTGGCGCCGCTGATGGAGAAGGACGTCCACTACGAAGTCGACATCCGCAAGCGCACCGTCGGCGTGCACGAGATCGGCGTCGAGTTCGTCGAGGATCAGCTCGGCATCGAGAACCTGTACGAGGCCGCCAACTCGCCGCTGGTGAGCTACCTGAACAACTGCCTGAAGGCCAAGGAGCTGTTCTCCCGCGACAAGGACTACATCGTCCGCGACGGCGAAGTGATCATCGTCGACGAGTTCACCGGCCGCGTGCTGGTCGGACGCCGCTACAACGAGGGCATGCACCAGGCCATCGAGGCCAAGGAGCACGTCGAGATCAAGGCCGAGAACCAGACGCTGGCGACCATCACGCTGCAGAACTACTTTCGGCTCTACGACAAGCTCGCCGGCATGACGGGCACCGCCCAGACCGAAGCGGCTGAGTTGCACGAGATCTACGGTCTCGGCGTGGTATCCATCCCGACCAACCGGGACATGGTCCGCACCGACCAGTCCGACCTCATCTACAAGACCGAAGAGGCCAAGTACATCGCCGTCGTCGACGACGTCGGCGAGCGCTTCGAGAAGGGCCAGCCGGTCCTGATCGGCACCACCAGCGTCGAGCGTTCTGAGTATCTGTCCAAGCAGTTCACCAAGCGCCGGATCCCGCACAACGTGTTGAACGCGAAGTTCCACGAGCAGGAAGCGAACATCATCGCCGAGGCGGGTAGGCGCAACGCCATCACCGTCGCCACCAACATGGCGGGCCGTGGTACCGACATCGTGCTCGGCGGCAACGTCGACTTCCTCGCCGACAAGCGCCTGCGCGATCGCGGGCTCGATCCGGTCGAAACGGCCGAGGAGTACGAGGCCGCATGGGATGAGGTCCTGGCTCAGGTCAAGGCCGAGGCCGAGGCCGAGGCCAAGGAGGTCATCGAGGTCGGCGGGCTCTACGTGCTGGGCACCGAGCGCCACGAATCCCGTCGCATCGACAACCAGCTGCGTGGCCGCTCCGGTCGTCAGGGCGACCCCGGCGAATCGCGGTTCTACCTGTCGCTCGGCGACGAGCTGATGCGACGGTTCAACGGCGCCACGCTGGAGTCGCTGCTGACCCGCCTCAACCTCCCCGAGGACGTCCCCATCGAGGCCAAGATGGTCACCAGGGCGATCAAGAGCGCGCAGACCCAGGTGGAGCAGCAGAACTTCGAGGTCCGCAAGAACGTGCTGAAGTACGACGAGGTGATGAACCAGCAGCGCAAGGTGGTCTACGCCGAGCGCCGGCTCATCCTCGAGGGCGAGAGCGTGCAGGAGCAGGCCCGGCAGATGGTCGAGGACGTCGTCAACGCCTACGTGGACGGCGCCACGGCTGAGGGGTACGCCGAGGATTGGGATCTCGGCGCCCTGTGGGACGCACTCAAGCTGCTCTACCCGGTCGGCATCGACCACGTCGACCTGCTCGACGCGACCGCCGTGGGTGAAGAGGGCGAGCTCACCCGCGAGGAGTTGCGCGATGCCCTCCTCGAGGACGCCCGGCGTGCTTACGCGGTGCGCGAGGCGGAACTGACCGAGATCGGCGGCGAGGGCGCGATGCGTCAACTCGAGCGCAGCGTGCTGCTGACGACGATCGACCGCAAGTGGCGTGAACACCTCTACGAGATGGACTATCTCAAGGAGGGGATCGGCCTGCGCGCCATGGCGCAGCGCGACCCGCTCGTCGAGTACCAGCGCGAGGGTTACGACATGTTCATGGGCATGCTCGACGGTCTCAAGGAGGAGTCGGTCGGCCTGCTGTTCAACGCTCAGGTGCAGGCGGCGCCCGCCCCCGCGACCCAGGTGGGTGCTACCGCGGCGCCGCCGAACCTGGCTCAGTTCGCCGCCGACGCCGCCACTGCCGCCAAGGCCCGCCAGGTCGACGCGGCCGCCGCCGAGTCGGTCGACGAGGGCAACGTGGTCACCGAAGAGCGGCCTCGTCCCGCGCCTGCGGCGTTGCGCGTCAAGGGAATCGACGAAGAGCAGTCGCGGCCGATGACCTACACCGGGCCGGCCGAGGACGGCTCGGCCGAGGTGCAGCACGAGGGTGGCGGCGGCAGGCACGCGGCCCCCGGCGGTGGGTCCCGGCGCGAGCGGCGGGAAGCCGCTCGTCGGCAGAACCGGGGCGGCCCGAAGGCGCGCCGCGGCTGAGCCGCGAATCCGGCCGGAGCGGCTGAGCCGCGAATCCGGCCGGAGCGGCTGAGCCGCGAATCCGGCCGGAGCGGCTGAGCCGCGAATTCAGCCGATCTGTAGGGCGGTCACCACCCAGCGGCCGTCGACGATCTCGATGCGGCCCGCGATGGCGCGAACGCGTCGGCCACGCGAGTACGAGGCGAACACCTCGACGGCCGACGCCTCACCGTCCTGGACCTCGACCGAGCGCAGGCGGACCCGCCGCAGCACCGCGGCACCTTCGCGGGGCCCCGTTCTGGTCGATGCCGCCACGGCGTCGAACAGGGCCGGTGCGAGCACGGCCCTCAGCTGGACTACGGGTCGACGCCGGTCGGTGACCTCGAGGACTCTTCGCAGAGCGACGTCGGCGAAGACGGCTGCGGCGCGTGGCGGAGGCGGTTCGGTGGCGTGCGGTCGGACGGTCGCGGTGGCGGGCACGGACCGGAGCGGCCGGTAGTCGCGCCGGGGCCACAGGCTGGGCGTCGGCGGCACACGGGGCGGAGGTTCGCAGTCCACGACCGGGGAGGTGAACGAGGTGCGACGGGTCGGAATGCGCGATGCGGTCACGGCTGCTCTCCAGCGGTCGAGGCGGATGGACGACATCTGCTGGAGAGTCGCAGATGCATTCATGATCGCACGCTGCCAGGACACTCCCGTGCACCCATGATGCGGCTGCCCGGTTCCGCCGGATACCGTTGCGGTGTCCGGACGTCGAGCCAAGGGGAGGTGGCGCGGTCATGGTGACGAGATTGTCGGCACCCGACGCGTCGTTCTACCACCTCGAGAACACGTCGACGCCGATGTACGTCGGTTCGCTGTCGATCCTGCGCAAGCCGCGCAACGGGCTGAGCTACGAGACTCTCCTCAACACAGTCGAACAACGGTTGCCGCAGATCCCGAGGTACCGGCAGAAGGTGCGCGAGGTGGCCTTCGGCCTGGCCCGGCCGGTATGGATCGACGACCGCGAGTTCGATATCACCTACCACATCCGGCGCTCGGCGCTGCCGTCGCCGGGCTGCGATGCGCAGCTGCACGACCTCGTCGCGCGGCTCGGGTCCCGCCCGCTCGACAAGTCCCGGCCGCTGTGGGAGATGTACCTCGTCGAAGGCCTCACCAAGAACCGCCTCGCGATCTATACGAAGTCGCACCAGGCCCTCGTCAACGGCATGTCGGCGTTGGAGATCGGGCACGTCATCGCCGACCGCACGCACAAGGCCCCGGAGTTCGGGGAGGACATCTGGATTCCCGCGCGCGAGCCGAGCGACGCCAGGTTGGCCCTCGGCGCCGTCGGGGAGGTCATCGCCCGACCCGGCAGCCAGCTCGCGTCGGTCCGGTCCGCGATCGGTGAGGCCGTCACCAATTCCGGACAGCTGGTGCAGGCGGGCCGCCGGTTCGCTGACGTCGCCAGGACGCTGGCCCGCGGCACCGCTCCGAGCAGTCCGCTCAACACCACGGTGTCCCGCAACCGACGTTTCACCGTCGCCGTCCACCAGCTCGAGGAGTACCGCCGGCTGCGGGCGCGGTACGACTGCGACGTCAACGACGTCATCCTCGCTGTCATCGCCGGGGCGCTGCGCAACTGGCTGCTGTCCCGCGGTGAGCCGGTGACCTCGACGTCGACGATCCGGGCGATGGTGCCCATGTCGGTCTACCCGGACGCCGAGCTGGACGCGGCGGGCCCCGGCCAGGCGATCAGTGAGGTGTGGCCATTCCTGATCGATCTGCCGACCGGTGAGGGCAACGCCGTCGTACGACTGTCGCAGATCGCCCACGCCGGTGAATCGCATTCGACGGCCGCCAGTCTGGTCGACGCACGAACCATCGTCACGCTGTCCGGTTTTGCGCCACCGACGTTGCACGCCATGGGAACACGGGTCGCCACCAGCTTCTCGGCGCGGCAGTTCAACCTTCTCATCACCAACGTGCCCGGCGCGCAGAAGCAGATGTACGTGGCCGGCACCAAGCTGTTGGAGACGTACTCCGTGCCGCCGTTGCTCAACAAACAGGTGCTGGCGATCGGCGTGACGTCCTACAACGGCATGCTGTACTTCGGCATCAACGCCGACCGGGACGCGATGAGTGACGTCGACATGGTGCCGGCCCTGCTGCGCGAGTCGCTCGACGAACTGCTAGAGGCCGCGCAGTAGGTCGGATCGCACTATCATGCGGCGATGAGCAAGAGCAAGGGTTCGAAAGGCTCGGCGAAGAAGTCCAAGCGGGACAAGATCGACAACGACGTCTACGAGGCCGAATTGTTCCGTCTCCAAACGGAATTCGTCAAGATGCAGGAATGGGTACGGCACACCGGCGCCCGCGTCGCAATCGTCTTCGAGGGCCGAGACGCCGCGGGCAAGGGTGGCACCATCAAGCGCATCACCGAGTATCTCAGCCCCCGAGTGGCGCGGATCGCCGCGCTACCCGCGCCCAGCGACCGCGAGCGTGGGCAGTGGTACTACCAACGCTACGTCGCGGAGCTCCCCGCCAAGTCTGAGATGGTGCTGTTCGACCGGTCCTGGTACAACCGGGCCGGGGTGGAGAAGGTCATGGGATTCTGCACACCGGAGGAACATTCGTTGTTCCTCCGGCAGACCCCGCTGTTCGAGCAGATGTTGCTGGACGACGGCATCCTGCTGCGTAAGTACTGGTTCTCGGTGTCCGACGACGAGCAGCTGCGCCGCTTCAAGTCCCGGATGAATGATCCCGTCCGGCAATGGAAGCTGAGTCCGATGGACATGGAATCGGTGTACCGCTGGGAGGATTACTCGCGGGCCAAGGACGAGATGATGGTCCACACCGACACCCCGGAGAGTCCCTGGTACGTCGTGGAGTCCGACATCAAGAAGCATGCCCGGCTGAACATGATGAACCACCTGCTGAGCACCATCGACTACCACCACGTCCAGCTGCCCAAGGTGGAGTTGCCGGAGCGGCACGTGTTGAGCCACGCCTACGAGCGGCCGTCGCGCGCCTTGTCGACCTATGTCGACGATCACGTCGCGACGTTGATGGGGGACCGGGACGGCTAGTCTCGGCTGGTGCGCGTCTACATCCCTGCGACCGTTGCCATGCTGCAACGGCTGGTGGCCGACCAGTCGATGCACGCACTGAGCGGGACGGCGTTCGCCGTCACTCCCGCGCTGCGCGAGTCCTACGCCGAGGGTGACGACGACGAGCTCGCCGAGGTGGCACTGCGCGAGGCGGCCCTGGCGTCGCTGCGGTTGCTGTCGGGCGAGCGTGGCGACTCGGCCGGCAGTGAGCTGCCGCTGCGGCGCGCGGTGCTGGTGGCCGACGTCGAGGGTGTCACCATCCGGCCCGATCTGGACGACGCGGTGGTGCGGTTGGCGGGCCCCATTGGCATGGCCGACGTCATCGCCGCCTATCTCGACAACGCCGGAGCCGAGCCTGCCGTCGAGGCCGCGATCGAGGTCGTGGATCTGGCCGATTTCGGCGACGAGGACGCAGAGCTCACCGTCGGCGATGCCCAGGACCACGACCTCGCCTGGTACGCCACCCAGGAGCTGCCGTTCCTCCTGGAGCTGCTCTGAGGCTGGAGGCCCGAGCGTAAGTTACGGTACCGTAGGTTGCCGTCCGCAAGGCGTTTCACGATACCGGCGCAAGGTGAGCAGGAGCCGTCATGGCCAAGCATGAAATCAAGGTCGCTGCCAACGTGGCCGACACCATCCGCCCGACACTTGCAGGGGCAAGGCAACATCCGGGTTGGCAGGCGCTGCGCTCGGTGGCGCAGCGGATCACCACGCCACTGCTGCCCGACGACTACCTGAAGCTCGCCAACCCGTTGTGGTCGGCGCGGGAATTGCGCGGGCGCGTGATCGAAGTGCGCCGCGAGACCGTCGACTCCGCGACGCTGGTGATCAAGCCCGGCTGGGGTTTCCACTTCGACTACGAGCCCGGGCAGTACGTCGGCATCGGGGTGTTGGTCGACGGTCGCTGGCGTTGGCGGTCCTACTCACTGACCTCCGCGCCCTCGAGTCCGCCGAAACGCGCACAGGTCATCAGCATCACCGTGAAGGCAATGCCCGAAGGGTTCCTGTCGAGCCACCTGGTCGGCGGCGTGACGCCGGGAACGATCGTGCGGCTGGCTGCACCGCAGGGCAACTTCGTCATGCCCGACCCGGCACCCGCCTCGGTGCTGTTCCTCACCGCGGGTTCGGGCATCACCCCCGTGATGTCGATGCTCCGCACTCTGGCGCGCCGCGATCAGGTTGGTGACGTGGTCCACGTGCACTCGGCGCCGACGGCGTCCGACGTCATGTTCGCCGAGGAGTTGGCGCGCCTTCACGATGCACACGACGGCTACCGGCTGATCGTCCGCGCGACGCGGACCGAGGGCCGTCTCGACCTGGCGACGCTCGGCGACACCGTGCCCGACTGGGGGGATCGTCAGACGTGGGCATGCGGGCCGGGCAGCATGCTCGATGACGCGCACCGCCTGTGGTCGGCGCAGGGGATCGGCGATCACCTGCACCTGGAGAGGTTCGCGGCGGCACGCGCCCAGGCGCACGGCACCGGGGGAACGGTGACGTTCGAACGCAGCGGTAAGACGGTCGAGGCCGACGCAGCGACGTCCCTGATGGACGCAGGCGAGCAGGTGGGCATCCAGATGCCCTTCGGCTGCCGGATGGGGATCTGCCAGTCATGTGTGGTCGGGCTCATTGACGGGCATGTAAGGGATCTACGGACGGGTACCGAACACGAGCCGGGGAGTCGGGTGCAGACCTGCATTTCGGCAGCTTCCGGCGATTGTGTGCTCGACGTCTAGGGTTTACTGGCTAGTAACCTACGCAACCGTAGGTTACGGTAGCGTAGTCACAGAAGGAGGCAACCGATGGCAATCACAGACGTACCCGCATTCACGCATCTGACCGATGCGGACATCGAAAACCTGGGCCACGAACTGGACGCGATCCGCCTGGACATCGAAGACTCCCGCGGTGAACGCGACTCCCGTTACATCCGCCGCACCATCGCCGCCCAGCGCGCCCTCGAGGTCGCCGGCCGGTTGATTCTGGCTGCCGGTTCTCGACGGTCGGCTTGGTGGGCGGGCACCGCAACACTCGGCGTGGCCAAGATCATCGAGAACATGGAGATCGGCCACAACGTCATGCACGGCCAGTGGGACTGGATGAACGATCCCGAGATTCACTCCTCGACGTGGGAGTGGGACATGAGCGGGGCGTCCAAGCACTGGCGGTTCACCCACAACTTCATGCATCACAAGTACACCAACATCCTCGGGATGGACGACGACGTCGGCTACGGCGTCATCCGTGTGACGCGTGATGCCAAGTGGAAGCCGTTCAACCTGTACGGCAACCTGCTCTTCAACACCCTGCTGGCGATCGGCTTCGAGTGGGGCGTCGGCCTCCAGCATCTCGAACTCGGCAAGATCTTCATGGGTCGCGACGACCGCAAGGAGACGCTCGAGCGGGTACGCGAGTTCGGCATCAAGGCCGGCCATCAGGTGCTGAAGGACTATGTGGCCTACCCGGCGCTGACGTCACTGTCACCCGCGGCCACCTACAAATCCACGCTCACGGCCAACGCGGTGGCCAACGTCATCCGCAACGTGTGGGCGAACGCCGTGATCTTCTGCGGGCACTTCCCCGACGGCGCCGAGAAGTTCACCAAGACCGACATGGTGGGCGAGTCCAAGGGCCAGTGGTATCTCCGGCAGATGCTGGGCAGCGCCAACTTCGAGGGCGGGCCCGCACTGCGGTTCATGAGCGGCAACCTCAGCAACCAGATCGAGCACCATCTGTATCCGGATCTGCCCAGCAATCGGCTGCACGAGATCAGCATCCGCGTCAGGGAGATCTGCGAGAAGTACGACTTGCCTTACACGACGGGCAACTTCGCGGTCCAATACGGCAAGACCTGGCGGACGATCGCCAAGCTGTCGCTGCCGGACAAGTTCCTGCGGGACACCCGCGACGACGCTCCGGAGACTCGTAGCGAGCGGATGTTCGACGGGCTCGACCCGGAGCAACGCCGTGGCTTGAAGTCGGCGATCGCGGCGGTGCGGGAACGCCGGCGCGGGAAGCGGGCGCGGGCGGCGTAGCCCCACCCTCTCGACGAAACTGCGGGGAGATCGCAATGGCGATCTCCCCGCAGTTTCGTTCTGGACTGGTCAGTCGGGGATGTAGTCGAACGTGTCCGGGTTGGGTCCGGTCCGGCCGTCCTCACCCTTGTCGAGGGCCGTGAGCGCCTCGACGTCGTGCTCGCTCAACTCGAAGTCGAACAGCGCGATGTTCTCCTCGATCCGCTTGGGCGTCACCGACTTCGGGAAGATGATGTCACCGCGCTGAATGTGCCAGCGCAGAACGACCTGAGCCGGGGACTTGCCCGACGCCTCGGCAATCTTGGTCACGACCGGGTCGTCGAGCACCGCGCCCTGGGCGATGGGCGACCACGCCTCGACGGCGATGTCATGCTCGCCGCAGTACGCGCGAACCTCGTCGTTGACGAAGTACGGATGCACCTCGATCTGGTTGACGGCGGGCACGGTGTCCGTCTCGTTCGCCAGGCGCTCGAGATGGGCGACCTGGAAGTTCGAGACTCCGATGCTGCGGGCGCGGCCGTCACGCCGGAACTCCTCCAGCGTCTGCCACGTCGAGATGAAGTCGTTGGTGTATAGCGTCGGCAGTGGCCAGTGGATGAGGAACAGGTCGACGTAGTCGAAGCCGAGCTTGCTCAGGGTCTCGTCGAATGCCTTCCGCGCGGCGTCGGGTTCGTGGAAGCCGTTGTTGAGCTTGCTGGTGACGAAGACGTCGGCGCGGTCGAGACCGGAATCCCGGATGCCCTGGCCGACACCGGCCTCGTTCTGGTACATCTCGGCGGTGTCGATGTGCCGGTAGCCGAGGTCCAGCGCGGTCTTCACCGCGCCGGCGGTCTCGTCGGGATCGATCTGGTACACGCCGAATCCGAGCTGCGGAATGCTCGAACCCGTGCTCAGTTCGATGTTTGGGACGTTGGTCATGGTTGGCCTCCTAGTGCGTTTTGCCCTTGTCATCGTGCCCAACACTGTGGCGATGCAAACCGGGTCGCCGGGTCCGTCAGGCCGATGTCATCGCGCTCAGGAGCCTGAGCGTCGCGGCCAAATTCACGTATTAGAAAACATGATAAGAATGTCCTATGATGGTCATCACACCTCATCCTTCGCCCAAAGGAGCCATCACATGACGACGTTCGACGTCCCCACGGCCGTGCACATCGGCGCCGACGAGCTGCCGTTCGTCGACCTTCCCGACGGTTCGAAGCTCAAGGTCCTGCAGGTGAAGGCGACTGAGGGCCTGTGGATCGTGGAGAACGTCTTCCGCGCGGGCTACGAGGTACACCGCCACAAGCACACCGGGCCGGTGTACGCCTATACGACGTCGGGAGCCTGGAAGTACAAGGAATACGACTACGTCAACCGCCCCGGCTCGTTCCTCTACGAGCCTGCAGGTTCGGTGCACACCCTGCAGGTACTGGAAGAGGACACGCACGTGTGGTTCCAGATCTACGGGGCCAACCTCAACATCGACGAGGACGGTGAGGTCGAAAGCGTCGTCGACGGATCCACCGCGCTGAACACCTACCTCGCCCTGTGCGAGGTGGCCAATCTCCCGCGGCCCAACGTCCTGCTCGGTTAGATGACCACCGCCACCGCGGCCGGGTCCGTCGACCTGGCCGATCCGGACACCTTCGTCGACGACGTGCCGCACGAGGCGCTGGCCGAGCTGCGGCGCACCGACCCCGTGCACTGGCAGCCCATGAACGGCCAGGCAGGATTTTGGGCGGTGTTGCGCCACGCCGACGTCGTTCACGTCGCGCGCAACCCGGAGATCTTCTCCTCTGCCGAAGGTGGCGTGGTGGTCGAGGACCTTCCCCCCGACGCGCTGGCCAGGATGCGCAACATGCTGCTGGCCATGGATCCGCCCCGCCACCAGATCTACCGGGCTCCGCTGGCCGGGCACTTCCGGCCGAGGGCGATCGCCGAACTGGGACCTCACGTGCGCGATATCTGCCGTCAGATCGTGGCCGAGGCGGCCGAATGCGGTGAAGTCGAGTTCGTCCACGACGTCGCCGCCCGGCTGCCCACCCAGGTGATCGGTGAGTTGTTCGGCATCCCCCGGCAGGACTGGGCCTACCTGCAGCGGCTGGCCGAGATCACCACCTCCAGCCAGGATCCCGACCTCTACGATCCCGACCACGCCGATGGCCCGGCCGGTGCCGAGATGGCCTTGTACGCAATGGAATTCGCTCGACAACGGCGACGCGGTGATCGCGTCGACGACCTAACCAACGAGATCCTGCAAGCAGACTTCGGCGGCCAGCCGATGACCGACGTCGAGTTCGGCGGCTTCTTCGTCCAACTCGTCACCGCCGGCAACGACACGACGAAGGGAATGCTGTCCTCCGGACTGCTCACGTTGTTGCGCCATCCCGACCAGTTGGCCGACCTGCGGGCCGACCGCACGCTGTTGCCACCGGCGGTCGAGGAGATCATCCGCTACGACAACCCACTGCACTACTTCCGGCGCACCGCGGTGCTCGACACCGAACTCGGCGGAGTGCGGATCTGCGCGGGGGACAAGGTGGCGATGTACTACACCGCGGCCAACCGCGACGAGACCGTCTTCGCCGATCCCCAGGCGTTCGACATCCGTCGCCGGCCGAACCCGCACCTGTCGTTCGGCATGGGCGGGCACTTCTGCCTCGGTGCGCACCTGGCCCGGCTCGAGGGCAGGGTGTTCTTCGACGAACTGCTCGACGCGTTCGCGACCATCGAACTGGCCGGCGACCCGGTGCGGGTCCGGTCCAACCTCAACAACTCG
The DNA here is from genome assembly GCF_030295745.1 of Mycolicibacterium sp. TUM20985. Lineage (NCBI taxonomy): Bacteria > Bacillati > Actinomycetota > Actinomycetes > Mycobacteriales > Mycobacteriaceae > Mycobacterium > Mycobacterium antarcticum. The sequence continues at coordinate 4,442,947 of NZ_AP027291.1, read as the reverse complement.
TTGAAGGCGCTGCCGGTGCGGGTTGCCGGCTGACGGTGTCTCTGTGGCCCCGTTGGACGAATCAGTCCGTGGTCATCGCGGTCAGTAGGCGCCGTGCGGCGGCCACCCGGTCGGCGGCGTGACCCGTCAGGGCATCGAGGGCGCATTCGGGATCGGCCGGGGGACCCATGTGGGTGCAGCCACGTGGACAGTTTTCGATGGCCTCGGCGAGATCGGAGAACGCCATCATGACGTCGGCGGGGGCGATGTGCGCGAGCCCGAACGATCGGATGCCCGGGGTATCGACCGCCCACCCGGACCCGTGCAGCGGCAGCGCCACCGACTGGGTCGAGGTGTGCCTGCCCTTGCCGACGCCCGACACCACGCCGACGGCGCGATGAGCTTGCGGGACGAGGCGATTGACCATCGTCGACTTCCCAACCCCGGAATGCCCGACCAGCACCGTCAGCTTGCCGTCCAGAAGCTCGTCGACCACGGTGAGGTCGTCGTCGCGGCCCGCGGTCACCACGGTCAGGTCGAGCCCGGCGAACTGCGCCGCGAAGGCGTCGGGTGGTACCAGGTCGGTCTTCGTCAGGCACAGGATCGGCTCGAGCCCGCCGGCGTATGCGGCGATCAGTGAGCGTTCGACGAAGCCGGTCCGCGGGGGAGGATCCGCCAGCGCAACGACGATCAACAGCTGATCGGCGTTGGCGACCAGGACGCGTTCGGTCGGATCGGTGTCATCGGCGGTGCGCCGCAACACGGTTCGCCGTTCGCCCCGCCTCACGATGCGGGCGAGCGTGTCGGGCTGCCCCGACAGGTCGCCGACGATGTCGACGTCGTCACCCACCACGATGGGGGTGCGGCCGAGTTCCCTCGCGCGCATCGCGGTGACGATGTGCTGCGGATCGCCGCCGAGCGCACAGCCCCACCGTCCGCGGTCCACGGTCACGACCATTGCGGCTAGTGCGTCGTCGTGCCTGGGGCGGGTCTTGGTCCGCGGTCGGGAACCCCGGCCCGGGCGCACCCGGACATCGGACTCATCCCAATCGCTCTCCCTCAACGGATTTGGGGCGCCTGTCCGACCAGCATGTCCGCCCACATCCCGGGAAAGTCGGGGAGCGTCTTGGCGGTGGTACCGATGTCCTCGACCTCGACGCCGGGCGTCCGCAGTCCGATGATCGCGCCCGCCGTCGCCATGCGGTGGTCGGCGTAGGACTTCCACACGCCGCCGTGCAATGGTCCGGCGGTGATCGTCAGCCCGTCGGCCGTCTCCTCGCAGCGCCCGCCGAGACCGTTGATCTCCGCGGTCAGCGCCGCCAGTCGGTCGGTCTCGTGTCCCCGCAGGTGGGCGATCCCGGAGAGGTGTGAGACGGACCCCGGCGTGGCCAGGGCCGCCAGCGCCGCCACCGACGGTGCCAGCTCGCCGACGTCGTGCAGATCGGCGTCGATGCCGTCGTACCCGTCCGGACCCGTGATCTCGAGATACGAATCATGTTGCACCACGACCGATCCCGTCTGAGTGAGCAGCTCGAGGATGGTCGACGCCGGTTGCACGCTGACCCGTGGCCACCGGTTGATGCGGACGGTGCCTGCGCTCACGACGGCGGCGGCGAGGAAGGGCACCGCATTGGACAGGTCGGGCTCGATCGCCCAGTGTCGCGCGGCGACCGGTCCCGGCCGGATCTCCCAGCGGTTCGGGGTCGAGTCGTCCACCGGCACTCCCGCGTCGCGCAGCATCGACACCGTCATGGCGACGTGCGGCGCCGAGGGCACCGAACCGCTGGTGTGCACCACGGTCAGTCCGTCGTCGAACGTGGCACCGGACAACAACAGTCCCGACACGAACTGCGACGACGCCGACGCGTCGACGTGAACGGTGCCACCCTTGACGGCGCCTTCGCCGTGCACCTGGAAGGGCATCGCGTCACCGTCGAGCCGTACGCCGAGACCGCGCAGCGCGTCGAGCAGTGGCGCGATCGGACGCGACCGCGCCTGGTGATCCCCGTCGAACGTGACCACCTCGCCACCGAGTGCGGCGACCGGGGGGACGAACCGCAGCACCGTGCCGGCCAGGCCACAGTCGATGCGCGCGTCGGCCGCGGGGGAGATTGCCCCAGAAACCGACAGTTCGGTTCCCTGCCCGTCGATCATCACGCCAAGGGTGCGCAGAGCGCCGATCATCAAGTCGGTGTCGCGACTGCGCAGCGCCCCGCCGACCGTCGAGGTGCCCTCCCGCGTGGCCAACGCGGCGAGTACGAGCGCGCGGTTGGTCTGCGACTTGGAGCCCGGGACGTCCACCGCGGCGTGGACGGCCGTCGTCGCCGACGGTGCCTGCCACCCACCTCCGTACTCGGTCATGGTGTTCATCCTGCCCTGTCGGCGTCTTCTGCCACCATGGGAGACATGTGTGGGCGATTCGCGGTGACGACCGATCCGGCACTCCTCGCCGAGAAGATCAAGGCGCTCGACGAGACCGCGGCGTCCGCCGACGGGGAGCGAACGCCGCAGCCGAACTTCAACGTGGCCCCGACGACCACCATCACCTCGGTGGTCAAGAGGCACGCCGAACCGGACGACGAGTCGATCCGACGACTCCGCCTGATGCGGTGGGGACTGATCCCGCCGTGGGTGAAGGCCGGGGCGGACGGGAGCCCGGATACCAAGGGGCCCTTACTGATCAACGCCCGCGCCGAGACGGTCACCACGTCGGCGGCGTTCCGGGCCTCCGCCAAGGGCAAACGGTGCCTGATCCCGATGGACGGCTGGTACGAGTGGCGGCCCGACGGTGCCGCCTCGGCGGGCAAGAAGGCCCCCAAGACGCCGTTCTACATGTACGGCGCCGACGGTGAACCGCTGTTCATGGCCGGGCTATGGGCGACGTGGCGGCCCCCGAAGGACGCGGGCGCGCCGTCCGACGACCCGCCGCTGCTCAGCTGCACCATCATCACCACCGACTCGGCGGGTCCCCTGGCCGAGATCCACGACCGCATGCCCCTGAGCATCGGCGAGCGGGACTGGGACCGATGGTTGGATCCCGACGCGCCCATCGACGAGGGTCTGCTGCGCGGCCACGGCGACCTCGATCGCATCGCGGTACGCGAGGTGTCCCGGCTGGTGAACAGCGTCCGCAACAACGGACCCGAGCTGATCGAACCCGCCGAGCCGCAGCCCCAGCAGGCGACGCTGCTCTAGCGACGGGTCGCGGTCACCACCACGTACGGGGAGTCGAAGCCGACCCCGGTGCCATCGTCGTGTGCGGCGAGCGCGGCGCGGAAGGCGGCGACCAGGCGGTCGCGCTGAACGTGGTCGGCGCGGCGGAAGACATCGACGTGGATCGGTGACTCGTGCTCCATGAAGTGCAGTGCGTCGTCGAGCGACGGGAACCGCCACGTGAAGGTGCCGGGGCGGATGTCGACGTCGGTGAAGTCGGCGGCCAGGCGGCTCTTCACGAGGGCCGGGTCACCCCATTGGTCGGGAGTGAACTCCGCCTTCGGCGGCGCGCCGAGCACGGCCACGATCGGGTCGAAGAACGGATTGCCGTCGGCCCGCACCCAGGAGGAGATGGCAAGCGTCGCAAGCGGTTTGAGCAACCGGCTGATCTCGGCGACCTGCCGGTTCGGCTCGACGAAGATGATGCCCATGTTCGACACCGCAGCGTCGAATGCGCCCGACGGCAGGCCGGTGTCCGCGGCGTCGGCAGTCACCCAGCTCACCGCATGGCCCGCGGCTGCGGCCTTCTGTTCGGCGATGGCGATCAGCTCCGACGTCAGGTCGACGCCCGTCACCTCGGCGCCGCGGACGGCGGCCGCCAGCGCCGCACTGCCGGTACCGCAGGCCAGGTCGACGACGGTGGCGCCGCGGAGGGGCTGGCGGCGGTCCGCGGCGGCGACCGTCTGCTCGGCGATGACGGCGATGCGTTCACCCACCGATTCGTAGCGTCCGCCCGCCCAAGGCGAGGAGCCCATCCGTTGTCCTATGGGCCCGTGTAGCCGGGCGGGTTGGGGCTATCGACCCACAGGTCGACGCCCAGTTCGGAGCCGGGCACGCAGTCGTAGACCGAGAGGTCGGTGACGCCGGAGTCGACGAGCACGTCCTCGCAGAGCGCCGAGTTGCCCGTGTACTCACGGGCCGGCTTGTTGAAGATGACGTACGCGGCGTCGGCATATACGTCGGGCTTGCGGGCGCGACCCATCGCCTCCTCGCCCCCGAGCAAGTTCTGCACGGCGGCGGTGGCCACCAGCGTCCGCGGCCACAACGTGTTCGACGCGATCCCCTCGGCCCGCAGCTCCTCGGCGATGCCGAGCCCGCAGAGCGTCATCCCGTACTTGGCCATCATGTAGGCGGTCGGCTTGAGCCATTCCGACTCGAGCCGGATCGGCGGGGACAGCGTGAGGATGTGCGGGTTCTCCCGGCCCAGCATGTGTGGGATGCAGGCCTGCGACACGGCGTAGGTGCCGCGGACGTTGATGCCGTTCATCAGGTCGAAACGCTTCAGCGGCACCTCGGTGATGGAGCCCAGGTTGATCGCCGAGGCGTTGTTCACGCAGATGTCGATGCCGCCGAACTGCGCCACCGCCTCCGCGACCGCGGACTCCACCGATTCACCGTCGCGGACGTCGCCCAGGATCGGCAGGGCGTGGCCGCCGGCGTCCTCGATCTCCTTGGCCGCCGTGTAGATCGTGCCCTCGAGTTTGGGGTGCGGCTCGGCGGTCTTCGCGACCAGCGCGACGTTGGCTCCGTCGGCGGCGACCCGCTTGGCGATCGCCAAGCCGATTCCGCGGCTGGCGCCGGAGATGAACATGGTCTTTCCCGAGAGCGACATGCCAATCACCATAGGACCGTCACACCGCCAGGATGTCGGCGGTCACCGCGTCGGTGAGACGGATTAGATCGGCGGGGGCCAGCGCCACCTGCAGACCCCGCTTACCCGCACTGCACAACACGCGGTCCCACGTCAGCGCCGAGTCGTCGAGGACGGTCGGCAGGGGCTTGCGTTGCCCCAGCGGCGAGATGCCGCCGACGACGTAACCGGTCGACTTCTGCGCCACCGCGCGGTCGGCCATCTCGGCCCTGGGCACGCCGAGCGCGGCGGCCGCCGACTTGAGCGACAGCTGGTGGGGGACCGGTAGCACCGCGACGGCCAGCCCCCGCGGTAGGGCGATGACCAGTGTCTTGAAGACCTGGTCGGCGGTCACCTCCGCGCTGGCCGCCAACTGGGCGACCGCCTCGGCGCCGAACGACTCGTTGCGTGGATCGTGGTGGTAGCTGAGCACCTCGTGCGGCACGCCCGCGGCGATGAGCGCGGCGATCGCGGGGGTGGCGGCACGGGCCATCGGCTCACGATAGTGGCGATCGCCGGGGAACAAGCGTGCATGCGTGCGCTGTTGTTCTGCTGCAATGGGCGTCGAAGGGCGACCGTGTCGTGCCAGCCGATAGGATCAACGGAAGGAGACACCTCGGTGCCAACGCCATGCCTGGAACGGCCGGCCAATTTGCCGGGTTCGTTCGCCGGTGCCGCGAGAGAAGGGACGGTGTCGCTTCACATGACTGATCTCGACGGAGCGACGCCCGCGGTGGAAACCGACGCGGAGCTCACGGCGCGGTTCGAGCGCGACGCGATACCGCTGCTGGACCAGCTGTACGGCGGCGCGCTGCGCATGACCCGCAATCCTCCCGACGCCGAAGACCTCCTGCAGGAGACGATGGTCAAGGCGTACGCAGGCTTCCGTTCGTTCCGGGCGGGCACCAACCTCAAGGCATGGCTGTACCGGATCCTGACGAACACCTACATCAACAGCTACCGCAAGAAGCAGCGCCAGCCCGCCGAGTACCCGACGGACGAGATCACCGACTGGCAGTTGGCGGCCAACGCGCAGCACACCTCGAGGGGGCTACGCTCCGCCGAGGTGGAGGCGATGGAGGCGCTACCCGATACGGAGATCAAGGCCGCGCTTCAGGCGCTGCCGGAGGAATTTCGGATGGCGGTGTACTACGCCGACGTCGAAGGCTTCCCGTACAAGGAGATCGCGCAGATCATGGACACCCCGATCGGGACGGTGATGTCCCGGTTGCACCGCGGCCGCAAGCAGCTCCGTGAACTGTTGGCCGACGTCGCGCGGGACCGCGGTTTTCTCAGAGGTCAGATCGACGAGCCCGAGGAGGTGTCGTCATGACCGACGACTACTCACATCCCGAAGAACACACGTTCCGTCCGCCGGTCGGCCCGGTCGACCCCGCGCATCCCGAATGCGCATCGGTGATCGCCGAGGTATGGACGCTGCTCGATGGCGAGTGCACCACGGAAACACGTGACAAGCTACGCCATCACCTCGAGGTATGCCCGACGTGCCTGCGCCAGTACGGGGTCGAGGAACGCGTGAAGCGCCTCATCGCCACCAAGTGCAGTGGCGACAAGGCGCCTGAATCACTGCGGGCGCGGCTGCTCGTCGAGATCAGCCGCACGACCATCATCCGCCGTTAGCGCACTGCCTTCGAACCGCAGTTGGGGCGCTTGCCGTGGTTGGCCTTCGTATGCTTGCGGTCACGCTTCTTACGGCCACGCTTGGCCATGATGGTCCTCCAAGAGTCAATTGCTTGCCCGTCATCCTCTCACGATCGCGCCACTGCATTCCAATCCCGCCCGTGTGGTTCGATAGACACCGCAGACACCGCGTTGTGCCGTCTCGATGAGCGGCGCTCAGAGACGAGTGGGGTGAAGATGGCCGAGGACGTTCGCGCTGAGATCGTGGCCAGTGTGCTCGAGGTCGTGGTGAGCGAAGGCGATCAGATCGGCGAGGGGGAGACCCTCGTGCTCCTGGAGTCCATGAAGATGGAGATCCCCGTCCTCGCCGAGGTCGCAGGGACGGTCACCACGGTCAACGTGTCCGTCGGTGACGTCATCCAGGCCGGCGACCTCATCGCCGTGATCAGCTAGGGTTCGGCCCTCCAGCCACCACCATGTCGACTCTCGGTGACCTGCTCGCCGAGCACACCATGTTGCCCGGCACTGCCGTCGACCACCTGCACGCCGTGGTGGGGGAATGGCAGCTCCTGGCCGATCTGTCCTTCGCCGACTACCTGATGTGGGTACGCCGCGACGACGGCTTGCTGGTGTGCGTCGCGCAGATCCGGCCCAACACCGCGCCCACCGTGGTGCTGGCCGACGCGGTCGGGACGGTCGACGCCGCAGCCGACCTACCGTTGGTCGTAGAGGCCTTCGAGTCCGGCCACATCGGCCGCGGAAACGATGCGGGACAAGCGAACTCGTCAGAGGGTCGATGGCTCGACGTCGAAGCCGTCCCCGTCCGCCACGGCAATCACGTCGTCGCGGTCCTGACTCATCAGAACGCCCTGGCCGAACGGCGCAAGGCCAGTCCGTTGGAGCGGGCCTACCTCGACTGTGCCGCCGACCTGCTGCACATGCTCTCGGAGGGCACCTTCCCGAACGTCGGCGACCTCGCGATGTCCCGGTCGAGCCCCCGGGTGGGCGACGGCTTCATCCGCCTCGACGTGGGCGGCCACGTGAGCTTCGCCAGCCCGAACGCGATCTCGGCGTACCACCGGATGGGACTCAACGCCGAGCTCGAAGGCCACAATCTGGTCACCGTGACGCGGCCGCTGATCTCTGACCCCTTCGAGGCGCAGGAACTGGCCAACCACGTGCGTGACTCGCTCGCGGGGGGGTCGAGCATGCGCATGGAGGTCGACGCCGGCGGGGCGGCGGTGCTGCTCCGAACCCTGCCCATGGTGGTCGACGGTGAGCCCGCGGGTGCGGCAGTGCTCATCCGCGACGTCACCGAGGTCAAGCGCCGTGACCGTGCGCTGTTGTCCAAGGACGCGACCATCCGCGAGATCCACCACCGCGTGAAGAACAATCTCCAGACCGTCGCGGCGCTGCTGCGGCTCCAAGCCAGACGAACGAACAACGCCGAGGGGCGGGACGCGCTGATCGAGTCGGTGCGACGGGTGTCGTCGATCGCGCTCGTGCACGATGCGCTGTCGATGTCGGTCGACGAGGTGGTCAACCTCGACGAGGTCGTCGACCGGATCGTCCCCATCATGAATGACGTTGCGTCCGTGGGCAGACCGGTACGGATCCATCGGGTCGGCGACCTCGGCGTGCTCGACGCGGATCGGGCTACCGCGCTGGTGATGGTCATCACAGAACTCGTGCAGAACGCGATCGAGCACGCCTACGACTCGGCATCCGAGAACGGGAGCGTCACCATTCGAGCGGAGCGTTCCGCCCGTTGGCTGGACGTCGTGGTGCACGACGACGGCCGTGGACTGCCCGAGGGGTTCAGCCTGGAGAAGTCGGACAGCCTGGGCCTGCAGATCGTTCGGACCCTGGTGTCCGCGGAGTTGGACGGGTCGCTGGGCATGCACGCCGTGCCGACCGGCGGCACCGACGTCGTATTGCGGGTCCCGATCGGGCGGCGTGGCCGTTCCCCGCAGTAATGCGTCCATAAATCCGAAGGAAACGCCGCCGCCGTCGGCGCACACAAAGAATCACGGCCCCGGCAAATTGCCGAGGCCGTGAATTCTGCTGTGAAAGGGAGTCAGACGCCCGTGCGCGCCTTCGTCCGGGCGTTGCGACGCTTCAGCGCGCGACGCTCGTCCTCGCTCATGCCGCCCCAGACGCCAGCGTCCTGGCCGGACTCCAACGCCCAGCTCAGGCACTCCGTGGTGACGGGGCAACGGTTGCACACGATCTTTGCGTCAGCGATTTGCGCGAGCGCCGGACCGCTGTTTCCCACCGGGAAGAACAGTTCCGGGTCTTCGTCACGACAGACCGCCTTGTGCCGCCAATCCATAGCTACAACTCCTCTTCGTGTGCGCAGCAAGGCGCACGAGCTTTTCTTCGGCTGTTAACGCGTGCACGTCAAATGTTTCTGCACTGTTGCAATCGATGCTTCCACAGGCTGAACAGATGTCAATAGAGGCGCGTTAACACGTGGGCAATGTCACTGCCGGACCGCGTTGGCGATCCCCTCATCTGTTTGTACTACACTTGGATCACTCGCGCCCTAAATTCCGGCACTTCACAGCCAAATGCCAGGTCAGGGCGATTTCCTCGGAGGTGCCACCACGGCGAGTGCGTCCCGCACCGACGTGAACGTCATCCTTTCGCGCTGCCCGACGTAATCTCCGTCGATCTGACAGCCCACGGGTGTGTCGGCGGTCACCCGCACCCACGGAACGTCGTCCTCGCGCACCAGATGCTTGGCCTCGAGACGCGGATTCTTCGACAACATCTGGCGCACCAGGCCCAGATTGGCCCACACGTTCATGCTCGTCGTGGCGAACACCCCGAGGCCGGTCTCGAAGGTCGTCCCCGGGTTGGTCCAGACCGGCCGGGTGTTCGCGTAGGTCCACGGACTGGAGTTCGACACGAACGCGAAGTGCACGCCCGCCACCGGTTCGCGGTCGGGAAGTTCCAAGGTCAGGGTCGGTGCCTTGCGGGTGCTGGCGAGCATGGTCTGCGTCGCCACCCGCATGTACCGGGACGCGGTGACCTTGCGCCCCTTCGCACGCTGAGCCTCGACGGCGGCCACGACGTCACCGTCGACACCCATCCCCGCGGTGAAGACGCCCCAGCGGTCGCCGCAGTCCATCAGCCCGATGCGACGCCACTTCATCCCGCGGCGATAGGCGCCGAGCAGGTCGACGAGCTGATTGGTGGCGTCGGTGGGGTCGGGGCTGATGCCTAGCGCGCGGGCGAAGACGTTGGCCGATCCGCCAGGCACCACCGAGATCGCCGGCGCACGCTTGGGCGGGGGATGGCCGCAGTCGCCGAGGATTCCGTTGACGACCTCGTTCACCGTCCCGTCGCCACCGTGCACGATCACCACGTCCACGCCGTCGCGGGCCGCGGTCCTGGCGATCTCGATCGCGTGGCCGCGGTGGTCGGTGTGCGCGACGGTCAGCTTCACGCGGCTCTCCAGTGCGTGCGCGAGCAGGTCGCGCCCCGAGGGCGTGGTCGACGTGGCGTTGGGATTCACGATGAGGACGGCACGCACGGGTCTTGAGCCTATCGGCATGCCGTGCACCTCCCAGCGGCGGCGCTCTACGCTCGACGGTGTGATCGTGCCCTCGCCATCCACCGTCCGCCAGGCGGCCGCCGTCGTGGGACTGGAGGGCATCGCGCTGGTCGTCGTCGCGGTGGTCCTGGTCGTCCGGGCGCTCGGCGGCGCGCACGAGAAGGCGATCAGCGGGTACGGCACCGCAGGCTGGTTCGTCATCATGGGCGCCGTCCTGCTCACGGCCGGGTGGGCCCTGTGGACGGGCAGGCGCTGGGGGCGCGGCATCGCGGTGTTCGCGCAACTGCTACTTCTGCCGGTGGCCTGGTACATCGCGGTGGGCTCGGGGCAGTGGTCCTACGGCGTGCCCGTCGCCATCGTCGCGGCCGCCGCCCTGGTGCTGCTGTTCAGTCCGTCGGCCGTGGAATGGCTCGGTCAGGATTCTTCGGCGAGCGCCGACAACTCGTCGCCGGACACGCGGTAGGTGATCCACTCCGTCTGCGGTCGCCCGCCGACGGAGTCGTACAGCGCGATCGCGTTCGAGTTCCAGTCCAGCACGGCCCACGTGAGCCGGGTGTAGTTCTTGGTGACGCATTCGCGGGCCAGCGTCGACAGCAGTGCGCGAGCCAGACCGTGCCGGCGGAAGGCCGGTCTGACGAAGAGGTCCTCCAGGTAGATGCCCGCCACGCCGTCCCAGGTGGAGAAGTTGTAGAACCACAGCGCAATCGCTGCCGGCTCACCGTCGATCTCGGCGAGATACGCGTGGACCGTGGCCGGCTCGCCGAACAGCGCCTGGCGCATCTGGTCTGCGGTGACCGTGCACTCTTGCGCCGCATGCTCGAATTCGGCCAGTTCGCGCACCATGGCGACCAGCTCGGTCTCGTCACCGGGCCGGGCCCGTCGGATGTTCATGGTCATGGGCTCACTCCCAGCGCGGTCAGGATGGTTCTGAACTTCGTATTGGTCTCGGCCACTTCGTCATCGGGATCGGATTCGGCGACGATACCGCCACCGGACCTGGCCACCGCCGTGCGGCGGTCGGCGGAGAGTTCGGCGCAGCGGATGGACACCACCCATTGGCCGTCACCGTTGCCGTCGCACCACCCGACGGCCCCGGCGTAGAACCCCCGATCGCCCTCGAGGGCCCCGATCAGGTCGACGGCGTCGGCGGTGGGCACACCGCCGACGGCCGCGGTGGGGTGCAGAGCGACGGCGAGATCCAGTGCGGTGGTGGATGTTTCGCGGAGCCGGCCTTTGATCGGGGTGCTCAGGTGCCACACCGCGGACGTGCTGCTGAGCTCCGGCGTCGGCGCGATGTCCACGTCGGCGCACAGCGGCTGCAGCGCGGCCCGCATCTGGTCGACCACCAGTCGATGCTCGTGCAGGTTCTTCGCCGAGTCTGCCAGCGCCGCACCGTTGGCCAGATCCTCCGCGGGGTCCACCGCGCGCGGCGCCGATCCCGCGAACGGGCGGCACGTCAGCACGTCGCCGCGGCGGGCCACCAGCAGCTCGGGACTGGCGCCGATCAGCGCGGTGCCCGTGTGCTGGCCGCCCGCGGCGCCGAGGTCCACGAAATACGTCGTGGCCGTGCGGTCTTCGGCCAATCGCGCGAGGATCGACGGCACGTCGAGGGCGTCGTCTGCGACGAGTCTCAGCGCCCGGGCGAGCACCACCTTGTGCAGTGCCGAGTCGGGATCGCGCAACCGCTCGAGCGCCATGGCGATGCGGGCCCGGTGTTCGGCGGGCACGGGCACGGTCTCGGCGATGCGCACGGTGGGCATGGTCCCCGGTGTCCACTCGGGCAACGCGTCGGTGAACCGGACGCGACCGGGCCGCATCAGGGCGGTTGGTTGCGTGACGTCGAAGGGCAAGGCGCCGAGGATGATTGGCGCCTCACCCGACGCTAGCGCCGCCTGTGCGTCACTGAGCCGGGGGTACGCCGTGCCCACACCATCGGCGATGACGACACCGTCGCGTCCGGCCAGCAGGAAGGAGGGCTCGAGGGTCAACGCGGAAGGCAGGGGTTGACGTGTCCCGAGAGGCCGAGTGCGGTGATCTGACGGACGCCGTGCTCGTAACCGCACACCCCGAGCGACGCGGCGGCCATGGAGAACCGAATGCCCTCGTACAGCGGCTGCTCGATCCAGCGGGTCAGCACCGAACGCGAGAAGTGGCCGTGTCCGACGAACACCACGTCCCGCGCCGTCATGTGCCCCAGTGCCATCGCGATGGCCGCGTCGGCACGCTGGGAGACCTGAGCGACCGTCTCGCCGCCGGGGCAGCCATGGGTCCACACCAGCCAATCGGGCACTGCCTTGCGGATGTCGTCGGTGGTGGTGCCCTCGTAGTCCCCGTAATCCCATTCGGCGAGGAGGTCGGACACCTCGTCGACCTTCAAGGAGGCCAGGTCGGCCGTGACCAGCGCGCGGTGTCGGGGGCTGCTGATCACGAACGGGTCGTCCAGCTGCAGGTTGGCGATCGCGTCGGTCGCCAGCCGGGCCTGTTCGCGGCCCTCGTCGGTGAGGTCGAGTTCGGTGCGACTGGTGTGCTGACCCGTCTTCGACCACTCGGTCTCACCGTGTCGGAGCAGTACGAGGCGGTGCCGTTCGGAACCCACCCCGGCGATTCTGCCTCGTGGCGGACGCGATGCTCCGCGCGCATGCCAGGATTGGCACATGACGCGAGTGCTGGCGGTCGCCAATCAAAAGGGCGGGGTCGCCAAGACGACCACGGTGGCGTCGCTGGGCGCGGCGATGGCGGAGAACGGCCAGCGGGTGCTGCTCGTCGACCTGGACCCGCAGGGCTGTCTGACGTTCTCCCTCGGCCAGGATCCCGACAAGTTGGCGGTGTCGATCCACGAGGTGCTCCTCGGCGACGTGGAACCGGATACGGCGCTGGTGGAGACGATCGAGGGAATGACCCTGATGCCCGCCAACATCGACCTCGCGGGCGCCGAGGCGATGCTGTTGATGCGGGCGGGCCGCGAATACGCCCTGAAGCGGGCCCTGGCCAAGGTGGCGGACAAGTTTGACGTCGTGATCATCGACTGCCCGCCGTCGCTAGGCGTGCTCACCCTCAACGGGCTGACGGCCGCGAACGACGTGATCGTGCCGCTGCAGTGCGAGACGTTGGCGCACCGTGGCGTCGGCCAGTTCCTGCGGACGGTCGACGACGTCCAGCAGATCACCAACGCCGACCTGCACATGCTCGGGGCGCTCCCGACCCTCTACGACTCGCGCACGACGCACAGCCGCGACGTGCTACTCGACGTCGCCGATCGCTACGGGCTGGTGGTGCTGTCACCGCCCATCCCGCGGACGGTGCGATTCGCCGAGGCAAGTGCGTCGGGATCGTCGGTGCTCGCGGGACGAAAGAACAAGGGCGCCATGGCCTATCGTGAACTCGCTGCGGCGCTGATGAAGTACTGGAAGTCGGGCAAGGCCCTGCCGACGTATGCCCCGGACGTGTAGTCAGCCCAACGCCACCAGCGAGCCGCCGCGCTGCTCCAGCAGTGTCGACCCCGCCACTGCCGGCACCACCGCGTCCGTCGACGGTGGGCGCGCGACGTCGACGTGGAAGGCGCCGGCCCCTGTGGCCGGCTCGAACACGTCATAGCCCGTGGTGACGGGCACCAGGAGCTTGCCCGCCATGAGCGTGGCCGGGCCAACGGGTACCTGCTGGCCGACCGCGGAGACCGAATAGCGGTACCGCAGACCGTTCGTGTCGAAGACCATCACGCCGTACCCGGTCCACCACGTGACCAGGTCGCCAGCGCGGGACGCCGTGGCTTCCGGGGACGCCGGCACCGGCATGGCCGTGCTGGCGATGGTGGCCCCGGTGTCGTCGATGATGTTGACCACGGGTTTCGGCGTCGGAAGGTAGATGGCGGTCGTGGTGTCGGAGACGGCGATCACCCGGGCATCGGCGTCGGCGGGCACCCCCGGTAGCTGAACGATCTTGGTGGTGGGCTCGTCCTCCTCGTCGGCGGGAACGAGGAGAGCCAAACGCAGATCCGCCTGACCTGGACACGCCTGCAGTACCGATACCGCCGAGGAATTCGCGCCCGCGGACACCATGCGGCACAGGGGCTGCGCGGGAACGTCGGGTTTGATCCTGGCGTCCAACGCGCCGTAGCTGATCATGCGGACCATGTCCGAGCGCCATAGCTCCAGTCGGCTGGCCCCGGTCGAGAGCACCGTGGAACCGTCCGTCGACAGCGTCACCTGCGGGTCGGCGAAGGCGGTGCGAGAGTAGTGGCGGCGGCCGGTCTGGCCGTCGATCGTCGTCACCTGGCCGCAGCCGCGGTCGTCCGGGTACACCGCGACGGCGTCGTTGTACACCGAGGTCACACCGCACAGATCCACGTCGCGGGCGTAGCTCCAGAGCACGGCGCCGGTCGTCGGGTCGCGGCCGTCGACCTGACTGCCGTCACCGGTCACGACGGCGCCGCCCGCCAGAACGGGTCGGCTGGTCTTGGGGCTCGGCGCCGTCCACAGTTCGCGCAGCGCCAAAGGCACGTTCCGGGCGGCGTTTAGCGCGGGAACCGGTTGCGCGGCAGGCCTACTGATGGTCGCCCGCGCGTCACTGCTCCACCAGATCAGTCCCGCTGCGACGGCGATGGCGACGACGATGGCGGCGGCTGCGACCAGGTCGCCCCTGGTGCGACGTTCCGGTGGGCAGGATCGAAGCGACCGGGGTAGTGACACGCGTTTGACCATCGGGCGTGTGGCTGCCTCGTTCAGCCGGCCGCCGGAGCGGCGGAGTTCGAGTTGGGACGACGGCGCCTCCGGCGGCGCTTGGCGGGCCCGGTGCCGTCGCCGGCGGGCGCGCCCTCGGCGTCGACGGGTGCATTGTCGACCGGGCTGGCCTCGGTGCCTTCCACGTGTCCGGTGCCCGTACTGCCGCCGCGGGTGCGCTGGCGGCTACGGTCCCGGCTGCGGGCAGGCCGGTCGCCGTCGCGCTTGTCGCCCTCTCGCGATTCGCGCTTCGGCCGGTCCCGGGGCTCCGTGGAGCGGGTGGCCTTGCCGATGGATCCGGTGGCGTCGGTGGGGATGTTGAGTTCGGCGTGCAGGTGCGGCGAGTTCGAGTAGGTCTCGACGGGATCGGGATTGTCGAGTCCCAGCGCCTTGTCGATCATCGTCCAGCGGGGGAGTTCGTCCCAGTCGACGAGGGTGACGGCGATACCGGTCTTGCCCGCGCGGCCCGTGCGGCCGATGCGGTGCACGTAGGCCTGCTCGTCCTCGGGGATCTGGTAGTTGATCACGTGGGTGATGTCATCGATGTCGATGCCGCGGGCCGCGACGTCGGTGGCGACCAGCACGTCGACGTCACCGTTGCGGAAACCCTTGAGCGCCTTTTCGCGGGCCGCCTGGCCGAGGTCACCGTGGACGGCGCCGACCTTGAAGCCGCGCTCGACGAGCTCGTCGGCGACCTTCTGGGCGGTGCGCTTGGTGCGGGTGAAGATCATCGTCGCGCCGCGCCCGTCGGCCTGCAGGATGCGTGCCACCATCTCGACCTTGTCGAGGGCGTGGGCGCGGAAGGCGTGCTGCTTGGTGTTCTCGTGGGTGGCCGCGGAGTGCGGTGCCTCGGCACGGATGTGCGTCGGCTGGTTCATGAACGTGCGGGCCAGCGTGATGATCGGGTCGGGCATGGTCGCCGAGAACAGCATCGCCTGCCGGTCGGTCGGGATCTGCTTGAGGATGCGCTCGATATCGGGCAGGAAGCCCAGGTCGAGCATCTCGTCGGCCTCGTCGAGCACCAGCACCGACAGCCCGCCCAGCTGCAGGCGACCCTGCTGCGCAAGGTCCAGCAGACGGCCCGGCGTGCCGACGACGACGTCGACACCCTTCTCCAGCGCTTCGATCTGCGCCTCGTACGGACGTCCGCCGTAGATGGAGGTGACCGACAGCTTGCGATCGCCCACCTCGAGGTATTTCGCGGCGTTGGCGAGGTCGTCGTAGACCTGCAGGCAGAGCTCGCGGGTGGGCACGACGATCAGCGCGCGGGGGATTCCCGTGAGCGGACGCGTCTCGTCGGTGACGATGCGGTGCAGCAGGGGAACGCCGAAGGCGAAGGTCTTGCCCATGCCGGTGCGGGCCTGCCCGATCAGGTCGTTGCCGGTCAGGGCGAGCGGCAGCGTGAGTTCCTGGATCGCGAAGGTGTGTTCGATACCGCCCTCGGCCAGTGCGCGGACGATCTCCTCGCGCACGCCGAGCTCGGCGAACGTGGTGGTCAGGGGAGCGGCCTCGGGCGCTTCGACGATCACGTCGATGTCCGGGGTCAAGGAATCGGTGGTGTTCGTGGTGATTTCAGTCATGCGTTGCCGACGTAACCTTTCGTTTGTCAATCTCGCGGCGTCCACACGCGCACACGAGTTCGACGAAAGAGCGTCGGGAGCCTCGGCTTCACGAGAAGCGGGCCAACCGGTCGACACACTGTGTACGCACATTTCTTGGCAGTGGCGGATTAAAGACGTGCCACTTCCGCTTCCATCATAGCTGGTGGGGTCCGCTGGCCCCTCGCCGCGCCGGTCGAGGTGCTCGATCGCGTCTAGAGTTGGCCCATGACCCCGACGCAGCCAGCGGTCCCGACCGAGCAGACGGTGAACCCCTCGGCCGGGGGTGGGGTGTCGGTCGAGCACCCGGGCATCACCCAACTCTTCGCGGTCCTGGCCTACGGCGAGGTGGCCGCGTTCTATCGGCTCGCCGACGAGGCGCGGATGGCGCCCAATCTGGCCGGCCGCATCAACCTCGCCAGCATGGCCGCCGCCGAGATGAACCATTACGAGCTCCTGCGTGACGCCCTGACCAAGCGGGGTGTCGACGTCGTCGCGGTGATGACGAAATACGCGTCCGCACTGGAGAACTACCACCGTCTGACCACGCCGAGCACCTGGCTGGAGGCGTTGGTCAAGACCTACATCGGCGACGCGCTGGCGGCCGACTTCTATCTGGAGATCGCCGACGCGTTGCCCGACGACGCGGCTGGCGTCGTGCGCGGGGTGCTCGCCGAGACGGGTCACTCCCAATTCGTCGTAGCGGAGGTCAAGGCCGCGATCCGCGCCAGCGAGAAGCAGCGCCACCGTCTCGCCCTATGGTCGCGACGGCTGCTGGGCGAGGCCATCACCCAGGCCCAGTACGTGCTCGCGGAGCATGACGAGCTGGTGGATCTGGTGGTGTCCAGCGGCGACGGTCTAGGTCGCTTGTCGGAGTTCTTCGATCGCCTGCAGAAGACGCACCAGGCCCGGGTCCGGGAGCTCGGACTCGTCGCCTGACCCCGGGCGTCGCTACTTGGTACAGGTGGCGATCATCGAGTTGGTGGTCTGGGCGACGATCGTCGCGCCGCTCGCATCGGTGACCGCGCAGTTGAGCTGACCGGTCAGGCTGGTGGCGATGACCGACTTCAGCTCCACGCCGGGGTCCAGCGTGACGGTCCGCGACCATGGCAGGGCGGCGTTGAACTCCGTCTGCAGGGCCCCCTGCGCATCGGTGTAGACGATCGTGACCAGGTCGAGGAGTGGTCGGCTGCCGGTGACCTGATAGGTGACGGTCCGCGGCGACAGGGGCGCGACCTCGGCCGGAGCGGCGGGGGCGGGGCTGAGGACGCTGGCGCTCGGGCTCGGCGCGATCGTGGTGACCGTCTCGGGGGACAGCGGCGCCAGCGGTGCGGGCGGCGGCGCCACGGACGTCATCGCGGGTGGAGCGGTCGTGACGGCGTCCTGGGCCGCCGTGGTGGGCGTGGTGGCGGCGATGGTCTTGGACACCGAGCCGCTGTCGCCCCCGCCGAGGATCACCACGGTGCAGATGACCGCGATCAGCAGGATCGCGCCCGCGACGCCCGCGACCCAGATCCACCGGCGGTCGATGGGGTCTTCGTACTCGTAGATGTCGTCGTCATCGTCGGCGTCGCCGTAGGCCTCGTACGCGTCGTAGTCGCGGACGTCGTAGTCGGCGGCTCCGTAGGAGGTTTCGGGGCGGCGTCGGTAGGCCGCGCCACCGTCGACGACGTCGGTCTCGTTGTCGGTCTCGACATCGGTGTAGCCGCCGGTCCGTCGCGTGCCGCGGCCGTCCGTCGAGCCCGCGTTGCGCGCCGTCGTCGATGTCCTCGAATACGTTGAGTACCTGTCCATACCGCTATCCCGTGCGTCGTTTGATGTCCTTTTCAGCGATGCTAACGAGGCTGAAGTGACGCACGAGGTTGACGCGCGGCCGGTCGGGTCACGGTCCGGACTCGGTTGGGTCGCGGGTCTGCAGGCGGTTCTCGAACCCGCTCCCCGCTTCGCTGTCCGCGAAGTGGCACGACCGCCGGCGCGCGCGGTCGGCGACGTCCACTAGCCTTCTGAAGAGAACGACAATCGAAGGAAAGGGTTCACGTGGAGGTCAAGATCGGCGTCACCGACAGTCCGCGCGAGCTGGTGCTGCAGAGCGTGCAAACGCCCGCCGAGGTGGAGGAGTTGGTGGTTGCGGCACTGGGCCAGGACTCCGGCGTCCTCGCGCTCACCGACGAGAAGGGCCGCCGCTTCCTGGTGCAGAACACGCGGATCGCCTACGTGGAGATCGGCGCAGCCGACCACAGGCGGGTCGGATTCGGTATCGGCGCCACGGCTGCCGCCGTCGCGGACAAGCTCAGCTAGAAACGGGTCAGCGGCACGTGTGACAGTCCGCCCCAGGCGAACTGCACCGTGCCGTCGACCGCGGCGTCCTTCGAGATCGGCCGGTCGGAGTTCAGCCAGTAGCGCGCGCAGTCGACACTCGTCGAGACCAGCCCGACGGCGATCATCCTGGCTCGGTGCGCCTCCAGCCCGGAATCACTGCTGATCAGTTCGAACACCGCGTCGGTGCAGGCCTCCGTGGCCACCTTCACCTGAGCCGACACCTGAGGTTCGGTGACGTAGTCGTTCTCGAAGATCAGGCGGTAACCCTGGCCGTCGTGCTCGATGAAGTCGAAGAACGCGCCAACTGCTGCACGCAACCGCTGCCGGTTGTCGGTGGTGGTCCGCAGTGCCTGCCGCACCCCGGACACCAGGTTGTCGACGTGCCGCTCCAGGACCGCGAGGTACAACTCGAGCTTCGACGAGAAGTGTTGATAGAGAACCGGTTTGCTCACACCTGCCCGGTCGGCGATCTCGTCCATGCCCGCGGCGTGATAGCCGCGGTCGACGAAGATCTCGCTGGCCGCGACGAGCAACTGGCCGCGCCGCTCGTCGCGTGGCAAGCGGTTGCCACGCCGATTCCCGCCGGTCGCAACGGTTTCGCTCGCTGGTTGACCCTTCCTCTCGGCGGTGTTGGCGATGTCGCTCATCAGTCCTCAATCTGGCTTTTGGTACCTCGGGCCGGGGCGGCCCGTTGCTATGTGAACCAGCCCATCCGGCCGTTCATCGGATCGACACTACTACCGCTCACCGAGGCGACGCGTCATCTGAGGTCGCGTGCGGTGGCGCGCCAAGAGTGGGTCGCGGCCCGTGCTGTGCCATTCTGGTTCGGTGACCTACGACCCGGGGCGTCGCCGGGGCGAGCGCAGCGACGGGAATTTCGTAGGCGGCGGTCGTCAGCCCGTGCTGCGCAGCGAGTGGAGGGAACCCCTGCGCGCGCAGCGCGACCCGCTGGCCGAGGACGGCGGCCGACCGCGAGCCAATCGCGACGAGCATCAGCAGTGGCGCAAGCAGTCCTGGCTGGGCCGATTCGTGTCGACCTATGGCTGGCGGGCCTACGCCCTCCCCGTTCTGGCGGTCATCACGGTGCTCGTCGTCTACCAGACGCTGACGGGCGCCACGACCCCCTCCGAGCCGGTGGCCGCCGAGGGCCCGGTGCAGGGCCCACCCACGATCGGGGTGGCGAGCACGGCGATCATCGGCGCCCCGCCCAAGGGCATGACGCAGTTCGACGCGAATCTGCCAACGGGCATCCTGCCTGCGGGTGGCCCCTTCACCGAAGCCGGAGCCAGGACCTGGCACATCGTGCCCGGCACGTCACCGAAGGTCGGCGAGGGTACGACGAAGTCGTTCACCTACACCGTCGAGGTCGAGGACGGCGTCGACACCACGTCCGTCGGTGGTGACGAGGCCTTCGCCCGGATGGTCAGCGAGACACTGACCAACCCGAAGAGCTGGACGCACAACCCGCAGATCGCGTTCACCCGTATCGACGACCCTGCGCAGGTGCCGGATTTCCGCGTCTCGCTCACCTCGCCCATGACGGTGCGCGAGGGATGCGGTTACGACATCCCGCTCGAGGCGTCGTGCTACAACCCGGCCTATGGGGGCGACCAGTCGCGGGTGCTCGTCAACGAGGCCCGCTGGGTCCGCGGCGCCGTGCCCTTCCAGGGCGACATCGGTTCCTACCGTCAGTACCTGATCAACCACGAGGTCGGGCATGCCATCGGCTACCAGAAGCACGAGCCGTGCGCCGAGAACGGTGCGCTGGCCCCGGTGATGATGCAGCAGACCTTCTCGACCAGTAACGACGACGACGCGCGGTTCGACCCCGAGTCGGTGCAGCCCGACGGCAAGGTGTGCCGGTTCAACCCCTGGCCATACCCGATCGCCTAACCCCGCCCCCCTTCCTCCTTCCCCCTCTCCGCGAGCGGGCGTGTCTGCGGGCGACACGCCGTGTCGAAATCGGAGTCTGCGCACGCTCGCGCCCGCCCAAGGCCCGCCGACCCGCCGGGAAGGGAACCAGCGGCATTGCCGTTGAATGAGTGGACCTGGTGTGATCGTCACGAGGTCCCACGTCGATTCGAGGAGCGACCCGGTGTCAACACCGCTACCGCCGCTGGTTGAGCCCGCGGCCGAGCTGACGCGCGAAGAGGTTTCGCGCTACAGCCGCCATCTGATCATTCCCGACCTCGGCGTCGACGGTCAGAAACGTCTGAAGAACGCCCGCGTGCTGGTCATCGGCGCAGGTGGGCTCGGCTCGCCGGCACTGCTCTACCTGGCCGCGGCGGGCGTCGGAACCATCGGCATCGTCGAATTCGACGTCGTCGACGAGTCCAATCTGCAACGGCAGATCATTCACGGGCAGTCCGACATCGGTCGCTCGAAGGCCGAGAGCGCCAAGGACTCGATCAAGGAGATCAATCCGCTGGTCGATGTGCGCTTGCACGAGGTCCGGCTCGAGCCCGACAACGCCATCGAGCTGTTCGAGCAGTACGACCTGATCCTGGACGGCACCGACAACTTCGCCACCCGCTATTTGGTCAATGACGCGGCAGTCCTGGCGGGCAAGCCGTACGTGTGGGGTTCGATCTACCGCTTCGAAGGTCAGGTGTCGGTGTTCTGGGAGGACGCGCCGAACGGACTTGGGCTGAATTACCGCGACCTGTATCCAGAACCGCCACCACCGGGGATGGTCCCGTCGTGCGCCGAGGGCGGTGTGCTCGGCATTCTCTGCGCCTCGATCGCGTCGGTGATGGGCACGGAGGCCATCAAGCTGCTGACGGGTATCGGCGATCCACTGCTCGGCAGGCTGATGGTCTACGACGCGCTGGACATGACGTACCGCACCATCAAGATCCGCAAGGACCCCGCGACGCCGAAGATCACCGAGCTGATCGACTACGAGGCGTTCTGCGGCGTGGTGTCCGACGAGGCAGCCGAGGCGGCCGCCGATTCCACCGTCACCCCCCGCGAGCTGCGCGACATGCTCGACTCGGGTCGCAAGGTAGCGTTGATCGACGTCCGCGAGCCGGTCGAATGGGACATCAACCACATCGACGGGGCCGAGTTGATCCCCAAGTCCCTCATCGAGTCCGGCGACGGGCTCACCAGGTTGCCGCACGATCGCACGCCCGTCCTGTACTGCAAGACCGGCATTCGCTCCGCCGAGGCGTTGGCCGCGGTGAAGAAGGCCGGGTTCGCCGATGCACTGCACCTGCAGGGTGGGATCGTCGCGTGGGCGCGGCAACTCGAACCCGACATGGTCATGTACTGACGGCTCGTCGGCGGGGGCACACCTTAGGCTGAGCCCGTGAGTGCCGACATGCCGCCTGAACACGTGCTGGCGGCGTTCGGTCTGACGGGTGTCCGGCCCGTACCCCTGGGTTCGAGCTGGGAGGGCGGCTGGCGCTGCGGTGAGGTCGTGCTCTCGATGGTCGCCGACCACGCGCGTGCGGCCTGGTCGGCGAAGGTCCGAGAGACGCTGTTCGTCGACGGGGTGCGGTTGGCGCGCCCGGTCCGCTCGACCGACGGTCGCTACGTCGTCGCCGGGTGGCGCGCCGACACGTTCGTCACCGGGACGCCGGAACCGCGGCACGACGAGGTCGTCTCGGCAGCGGTCCGCTTGCACGAAGCCACCGCCAAGCTGGAACGCCCACGATTCCTGACGCAGCCGCCAGGATCGCCGTGGTCGGACGTCGACGTCTTCATCGCCGCCGACCGCGCCGCGTGGGAGGAGCGACCGCTGCATTCGCTGCCGCCCGGTGCCATGGTGGCGCCGGGAGGTGCGGACGGACAGCGCTCGGTGGAGTTGATCGCCCAGCTGGCCGCGCTGCGACGTCCGACGCGCGGCCCCAGCCAGCTGGTCCACGGTGACCTGTACGGCACGGTGCTCTTCGCCGGCACCGCGGCGCCGGGGATCACCGACATCACGCCCTACTGGCGGCCGGCGTCGTGGGCTGCGGGCGTCGTGGTGGTCGATGCGCTGGCCTGGGGTGAGGCCGACGATGGTCTGGTCGAGCGCTGGGCGCCGCTGCCGGAATGGCCGCAGATGTTGTTGCGGGCCTTGATGTTCCGTTTGGCAGTGCACGCACTGCATCCGCGCTCGACGGCGGCGGCGTTCCCGGGTCTCGCCCGCACCGCCGCGCTGGTGCGGCTGATCCTCTAGAACGCGTGGCGGACCTCGCAGAGGGCCACGCGGCCGTCCGCGGCGAGCACGCCCTCGGCCCGCAGGAGTTCCAACTGGCGCGTCTCGAGGTGCGGCGCGGGCCGGCCCGATGACCTGATCACCCGGTGCCACGGCAGGTCGGAGGAATCCGTCCGCATGATCCACGCGACGATGCGGGGGCTGGAGAGTCGCGCCGCGTCCGCGATGTCGCCGTAGGTGGAGACCTTCCCCGACGGTATCGACGCCACCAGTGCGCGGACCGTCTCCACCTGTGCGTCGGTGATCGCGGCCACCCCTAGCCCACCCGCTCGCGGATCAGGGCCGCGGTCTCCTCGGGTCGGGCCTGCGCCACCATGTGATCGCAGTCGAAGTCCACCAGGCTGAAGTCGTCCTCCAATCGAGCGCCGAGCGCCGCGATGAGTTCGACGGAGGCGTAGGCGGGAGTGGTTCGAGTGGCTCGGACGAGGGTGGTCGGTGTTCCCTTGCGCGGCAGCGTGATCGGGCGTGCCAACTCGCTCCAGTAGGACATCATGGCGGGAACGCCGATCCGCCAGCCGACCCGGCCGTTCGGCAGGTCGACGAGGTGCTCGTCGAGCTCGCGTTCCAATTCCGAGGCCTCGACCTCACCCCAGGAACCCGACGTCTTGTCGGCCCGGGCCTCGGCGCGGTCGGCGAAGTCGGGGGAGGCCAGCATCGCGTCGGCGATCTCGCGCATCCAGTCGCCGTCGAGGCCCACCGCGGGGTCGAGCAACACCAGGCCCGCCACCAGCTCGGGCCGGGCGGACGCCAAGTTCAGCGCGAGCGCACCGCCGAACGAGTGTCCGACGACCCAGACGGGACCCTGCGCCTCGGCATCGAGGAGGCCGGCCAGCGCCGCCACGTTGGCGTCGATGGTCCACGGTGCCGCCCACGTCGACCGGCCGTGCCCGATCAGGTCGGGCGCACGGATCGCGTACTCCGGCAGGTGTTGCGTGGCAAGGGTCTCCCAGCGCTGGCCGTGTCCGGTGAGGCCGTGGATCAACAGGATCTGCGCCGGCTTCTGCGGGCCGAAGCGCCGTATGTTCAGGACGTCGTTCACGTCGTCGATGCTGCCAGCTGCGCCCGACGCGGCTGTGACCTCCCCCCGTCGCTCCGCTCCTGCCCACCGAATGTCGTACCCCCGTGGTGACATGTCGTCATGCCCTCACCGCGAACCGCACTGTCGCCCACCGCGCTGACCGACCCCGGTCTCCGTGGCACCGTGCGCGTGGTCGGTGGGCCTGGCACGGGGAAGAGCACGCTGCTCGTCGACACCGCGGCGCAGCGCATCGCCGCCGGGACCGATCCGGAATCCGTTCTGTTGCTGACCGGTTCGGCGAAGCTCAGCGCACTGGCCCGCGCCACGGTGACGGCGGCGCTGCTGGGCGGGCCCAGGCGCTGCGCGGTGCGCGAACCGATGATCCGCACCGTCCACTCGTACGCCTTCGCGGTGCTCAAGCTGGCCGCGCAGCGCAACGGCGATCCGCCGCCACGGTTGATCACCAGCGCCGAGCAGGACGGCATCATCCGCGAGCTGCTCGCTGGCGATCTCGAAGACGGCGCCGACGCCTCGGTGCGGTGGCCCCGGCATCTGATGCCGGCGCTGGGCACGGTCGGGTTCGCCAACGAGCTGCGCGATCTCTTGGCGCGCTGTACCGAGCGCGGTGTGGAACCCGCTGCGCTGCAACGCATCGGCCGCCGGGCGGGGCGGGACGAGTGGGTGGCGGCGGGTCGGTTCGCGCAGGTGTACGAGCAGGTCATGCTGCTCCGCTCGGCGGTCGGCATGGCGGCACCGCAGGCCACCGTCCCCGCGCTGGGGGCAGCCGAGTTGGTCGGCGCTGCCCTCGAGGCCTTCGCCGCCGACCCCGACCTGCTGGCCGCCGAGCGGGGCCGAATTCGTCTGCTCCTGGTCGACGACGCGCAGAACCTCGACCCTCAGGCCGCGCTGCTGGTACGGGTGCTGGCGGCGGGCGCCGACCTCGCGCTGATCGCCGGCGATCCGAACCAGTCGGTGTTCGGCTACCGCGGTGCCGATCCCGCGCTGCTCGGCGACGGTGACCACCCCACGGTCATCCTCACCGAGTCGCACCGCTGCGCCTCCGCCGTCGCGCGAGCCGTCACCGGACTCGCCACGCGGCTACCGGGGGTCGACGACGCCAGGAGCCTGACCGCCGCCAATGATCGCGCGGGGTCGCTGGCAGTGCGCATCACTGCGTCCGAACGGGCCGAATCCTCCGCGATCGCCGACGCCTTGCGTCGGGCACACCTCGTCGACGGCGTGCCGTGGTCGCAGATGGCGGTCATCGTCCGGTCGGTGCCGCGCGCCGGAGCCGCGCTCACGCGGGCGCTGACCGCCGCGGGGGTCCCCGTCGACCAGCAGGCGTCGACGGGTCCGCTGGCCGGGCAACCGGCGGTGGCCGCACTGCTGACGGTGCTCGACGTCATCGCCGACGGTCTCGACGGCGACCGCGCCCTGACGCTGCTGACTGGGCCGATCGGCCGGGTGGACCCGGTGTCGCTGCGGCAGTTGCGACGCACCCTGCGCCGCGCGGACTCCGACCACCCGCCGCGCGAGTTCGGAGCCCTGCTCGTCGATGCCCTCGATCCCGACCTACCCGTCGGCGGTGACGTGCCCGACCAATTGGCCAGGGCTCTCAAGCGCGTTCGCAAGGTGCTGGCCGCGGCGCGCCGCAGCGACGCCGACGGGTCGGATCCCCGGTTCACGCTGTGGCAGGCGTGGCATCACACCGGGTTGCAGCGGCGGTGGCTGACGTTGGCCGAGCGGACCGGGACCGTCGGGGTCCAGGCAGGCCGCGACCTCGACGGCGTCACGGCGCTGTTCGACGTCGCCGAGCAGTACGTCACCCACACCACGGGGGCCTCGCTGACCGGCGTCGTCGACCACGTCCGGGCGATGGTGCTGCCCCCGGCCGACGGCGGGACCGCTCGCCCCGGTGAGGCGGTCACCCTGCTCTCGGCGCATGGCGCCCTCGGCCGCGAATGGGACTTCGTCGTGATCGCGGGACTTCAGGAAGGGTTGTGGCCCAACGTCGTTCCGCGCGGGGGAGTGCTCGCCACCCAGCAGCTGGTGGACGTTCTCGACGGTATCGCCGACGGCACCTCCACCCGGGCGCCGCTGCTCGCCGAGGAGCGCCGGCTGTTGATCGCCGCGCTCGGCCGGGCGCGCACGCGCGTGCTGGTGACCGCCGTCGACGGAGACCAGGGTGACGACGCGATGCTGCCCTCGCCGTTCTGTGACGAGCTGATGGCGTTGGCGACGGAGCGTCCCGATGAGAACGCCGAGCCGCTCCGCGCGCCGCGAGTGCTTGCGCCGTCCGCAGTGGTGGGCAGGTTGCGCGCGGTGGCGTGTGCGCCCGAGGGTGCGGTCGAGGACGCGGTGCGTGCCTGTGCTGCAGCGCAATTGGCCCGGTTGGCCGAGGCGGGGGTGCCGGGGTCCGCGCCGGCCCAATGGTATGCCACCACCACCGCGTCGACCGAGCAGCCGCTGTGGGCCGACGACGGGCACGTCGTGACGCTGTCCCCCTCCACCGTGCAGACGCTCGCCGACTGCCCGCTGCGCTGGTTGCTGGAACGTCACGGCGGCAGCGATGGCCGTGACGTGCGCTCCGCGCTCGGGACCCTGGTGCACGCGTTGGTATCCGATCCGCTCAAGACCGAGGGGCAGATGCTGGCGGAGCTCGAATCGGTATGGGCGGGACTGCCCTTCGACGCTCAATGGCATGCGGCGAACGAACTGGATCGCCACCGGATGATGCTGACCGCGTTCCTCGAGTGGCGGGCCAGGACGCGCCACGAGCTCACCGAGGTGGGCACCGAGGTCGACGTCGACGGGGTCGTGGCAGCCGCGGATGCCGGCCAGCCGGGCGTGCGGGTCCGCGGCCGCGTCGACAGGTTGGAGCGCGACGCCGAGGGCAGGCTCGTCGTCGTCGACGTCAAGACCGGCAAGAGTCCGGTCAGCAAGGACGATGCGCAGCGGCACGCTCAGCTCGCCATGTACCAGCTCGCGATCGCCGAAGGCGTTCTGCCCCAGGGTGACGAAGCCGGCGGCGGTCGGCTGGTGTACCTCGGCAAGATCGGTGCGGCGGGTGCCACCGAACGCGACCAGAACCCGATGACGTTCGACGGTCGCGACGAGTGGCGCGATCGGGTCCGGCAGGCCGCGGGCGCTACGCAGGGCCCGAAGTTCGTGGCCCGCGTCAACGACGGCTGCGCGCACTGCCCGGTGCGCGCGATGTGTCCCGCCCAGGCCGCGTCGGGAGGACGCTCGTGACCGACCGCTACAGCCCGTTCGACCTGGCCGAGGCGCTCGGTCTCTTCGCGCCCACCGATGAGCAGGCCGCCGTGATCGCTGCGCCACCGGGCCCATTGGTCGTGATCGCCGGCGCGGGGGCGGGCAAGACCGAGACGATGGCCGCCCGCGTCGTCTGGCTCGTCGCCAACGGGTACGCCCGACCCGGTGAGGTGCTCGGCCTGACGTTCACCCGCAAGGCGGCTGGTCAGCTGCTGCGGCGGGTACGTACCAGGCTGGCCCGGCTCTCGGGAGCGGGGCTGGTTCCCGGCGACCGGGCCGACGTGGACGAGCATCCGTCGATCGGGACCTATCACGCATTTGCGGGCACGCTGCTGCGTGAGCACGGGCTGCTGCTTCCGGTGGAGCCGTCGAGCCGACTGATCGGCGCAACGGAGCTGTGGCAGTTGGCCTTTCGCGTGGTATGCGACCACCCCGCAGAGATGCGAACCGAGAAGTCCCCGGCCACCGTCACGGCGATGGTGTTGCGTCTGGCGGGTCAGCTGGCCGAACACCTCGTCGACACCGATCAGTTGCGCGACACGCACGTCGAACTCGAACGGTTGGTGCACACCCTGCCCGCCGGTCCCCGGCAGCGTGATTCCGGGCCCAGTCAGGCACTGCTGAAGATGCTGGCCACTCAGACCGAGCGCACCGAGCTCGTCCCGCTGATCGACGCCCTGCACGACCGGATGCGCGCCGAGAACGTCATGGACTTCGGCATGCAGATGGCGGCGGCGGCCCGACTTGCCGTCACGTTCCCTCAGGTCGGTGAGCAACTGCGCCAACGCTATCGGGTGGTGCTCCTCGACGAGTATCAGGACACCGGGCACGCCCAGCGGGTGGCGCTGTCGTCGTTGTTCGGGGGCGGTGTCGACGACGACCTGGCGCTGACGGCCGTGGGTGATCCGATCCAATCGATCTATGGCTGGCGCGGCGCCTCGGCGACCAACCTGCCCCGGTTCACCACCGACTTCTGCCTGTCCGACGGCACCCCTGCGCCGACATTGGAACTGCGCACCAGCTGGCGCAACCCGCCGCGCGCGCTGCGGCTCGCCAATGCGGTCTCGGCCGAGGCGCGGCGCCGTTCGGTGGCCGTCCGCGAGCTGCTGCCCCGCCCGGGGGCGCAGCCCGGAACCATCCGGTGCGGGCTCCTCAACGACGTTGGCGTCGAGAGGAATTGGCTCGCCGACCACTTGGCGGGGATCTACCATGGCGCCCTCGAGTCGGGAGCCGACGTGCCCACGACAGCCGTGCTGGTCCGTCGCAACGCGGACGCCGCGCCGATCGCCGAGGCGCTCACCGCCCGTGGCGTACCGGTGGAGGTGGTAGGACTCTCCGGTCTGCTGTCGGTGGCCGAGGTGGCCGATGTCGTGGCGATGCTGCGCCTGACCGCCGACCCGACCGCGGGCTCCGCCGCGATGCGCGTGCTGACCGGCCCGCGCTGGCGGCTGGGTGCCGCCGACGTGACCGCGCTGTGGCGCCGCGCGGTGGAACTCGACGCCGCCGCGAAGTCCAGCGTGGACAGATCGTCGACTGCACACATCGTCGCGACCGCCGGGCCCGACGCCGACAGGGCATGCCTGGCCGACGCCATCTGCGACCCGGGCCGTCCCGACCGGTACTCACCCGCCGGCTACCAGCGGATCGTCGCGCTCTGCCGTGAGTTGACGGCGCTGCGCGCCCAGCTGCACCACCCCTTGCCCGACCTGGTGGGCGAGATCAGGTGGATGCTCGGTATCGACGCCGAAGTCCGGGCCGCGCAGACGGTTTCGGCCGGGTGGTGTGGCACCGAACATCTCGACGCGTTCTCCGACGTCGTCGCCGAGTTCGCGGCCAGACCCTCGGCGTCGGTCGCCGGACTGCTCGCGTTCCTGGACGCCGCGATGGAGGTGGAGAACGGCCTGGCGCCGGCAGAGCTCACCGTGTCGAAGGAGCGCGTGCAGATCTTGACGGTCCACGCTGCCAAGGGTCTGGAATGGCAGGTCGTCGCCGTACCGCATCTGAGCGGTCGGGTGTTCCCGTCAACGGGCTCGGCGAGGACGTGGCTCACCGACGCCGGGGACCTGCCGCCGCTGCTGCGGGGTGACCGCGTCTCGGTGTCCGAACACGGCGTACCCGTGCTCGACACCTCCGACGTCAACGATCGAAAGGCGCTGGGCGACAAGATCGCCGCCCACCGCAAGACTCTGGATCAGCGCCGCACCGACGAGGAGCGCCGACTGCTGTACGTCGCTCTCACCCGCGCCGAGGACACCTTGCTGCTGTCCGGGCATCACTGGGGCGCCACGGAGTCGAAACCTCGCGGACCGTCGGACTTCCTCGTCGAGATCAAGGACGTGATCGACCGGGCTGCTGCCGCGAGGGATCCGTGCGGAGTCGTCGAGCACTGGGCCCCTGCTCCCGCCGACGGCGACGTGAACCCGCTGCGCGACGTCGTGATCGAGCGGTCGTGGCCGGTCGACCCGTCCGGTGGCGGTCGCGCACACGTCGACCGCGGGGCCCATCTGGTGGCCGCGGCGATGGCAGCCGGACCGTCGCCCGAGGCGACGGGGGACGGGGACGTCGAAGGTTGGACGACCGACGTCGATGCCCTCCTCGCCGAACGGGCGCGCGCCCTCGCACGGCCGACACCCGTTCTGCCGCCGCACCTGTCGGTGAGCGCGCTGGTCGACCTCGGTCGCAACCGCACCGGTGCGCTGGAGCGGCTGCAGCGTCGTCTGCCCGTCCGCCCCGACCCGCAGGCGCTGCTCGGCACGGCCTTCCACGACTGGGTGCAGCGGTTCTTCCACGCCGAGCGGTTGTTCGATCTCGATGACCTGCCGGGAGCGGTGGACGGTGAACTCGGACGCGTCGAGGCCGAGCGCCTCGCCGAACTACAGGAGGCGTTCGCGGTGTCGTCGTGGGCCGCGAGGAGTCCCATCGACGTCGAGGTGCCGTTCGACATCATGGTCGGCGGCACGGTCGTCCGCGGCCGGATCGACGCGGTGTTCGCCGAGGGCGACGGCAGCGTCACCGTCGTCGACTGGAAGACCGGTGATCCGCCTGCCACGCCGGAGGCGTTGCAACACAACGCCATTCAGCTCGCCGTCTACCGCCTGGCCTGGGCCGCGACGGCAGGCGTGTCGCCCGACTCGGTGCGCGCAGTGTTCCACTACGTGCGCAGCGGCCAAACGGTGGAACCCGACGCCCTGCCCGGTGCCGCCGAACTGGCCGAGCTACTGAAGGTCGCCTAGTGAGGAGTGTTGCGGTACACCCTGAGCGCCCTGGTGATCATCGGGATCTGCAGCGGCAGCCGGGCGATCGTGCCGATGCGCGCGGCCCACCCCTTGTTCCACAGCACCCGGACGGAGTTGATGTTCGCCGGGAACACGGCGAGGTAGAGCGCGATCGCCGCGAGCGCCCCGATGCGGCGGGTGCGCGGGGTGAGCAGCAGCGCACCGGTCGCCGCCTCGGCGACGCCGGAGGCCAGGGTGTAGAACCGGGCGCTGCCTGGCAGTTCGGCGGGCACGATCGTGTCGAACGGCTTGGGAGCCACGAAGTGGAGCACGCCCATGCCCACCAGCATCGCCCCCATTCGCTGCGCCGTGGCCGCGTTGGATGCCTTGTCGGATGCTGCTGTCAGGGACGTCATGGTTACATTGTGCTGTGCGGCGAGTTGGGCGGACGATGGGCCCTCGTGGCCAAGGGTAGATTGCGTCGCCGCATGGAGGCGCTCGATCAGACGCTGACCACGCTGCCGGACCACGCGCTGGTGGGAACACTGCGGATCCCCGAGACGCCGGTCAGCCCCGCCCGCAAGATCGCGATGCGCTTCCTCTACGCGTTGCTCGCGCTGTTCGCCGCAGTCCTCATCGTCTACTTGGATCGCGACGGATACCGGGACGTCCAGGACAACGAGCTGTCCTTCCTGGACTGCTTCTACTACGCCACGGTGTCCCTGTCCACCACCGGGTACGGCGACATCACCCCGTTCACGCCGTCCGCGCGGTTGATCAACGTGCTGGTGATCACGCCGTTGCGCGTGGCCTTCCTGATCGTGTTGATCGGCACCACCGTGGAAACCCTGACGGAGGCTTCGCGTCAGACCCTCAAGATTCAGCAGTGGAGGAGAAGAGTGCGCGACCACATCGTCGTCATCGGTTACGGCACCAAGGGCAAGACGGCCGTCTCGGCCATGATCGGCGACGGCGCCAAGAGCGGTGAGATCGTCGTGGTGGATACCGACAGGTCTGCCCTCGATCGGGCCGACAAGGCCGGTCTCGTCACCGTCAGCGGCGACGCCAACCGGGCCGACGTGCTGAGGCTCGCCGGAGCTCAGCACGCCAAGGCAATCGTCGTCGCCACCAACAGCGACCCGACCGCGGTGCTCGTCACACTGACCGCCCGCGAGCTCGCGCCCAACGCAAAGATCATCGCCTCGATCCGCGAGTCGGAGAACCAGCATCTGCTCCTGCAGTCGGGCGCGGATTCGGTCGTGGTGTCCTCCGAGACCGCGGGCCGGCTGTTGGGGATGGCGGCGAACACCCCAACGGTGGTCGAGCTGATCGAGGATCTCCTCACGCCGGACGCGGGATTCGCGATCGCGGAGCGCGACGTGACCTCCAAGGAGGTGGGCGGTTCCGCCCGTCACCTACCCGAGATCGTGCTTGGGGTGGTGCGCGAGGGGAATCTGCTCAGGATCGACGCGCCGGAGGCCGACGCGATGGAGGTCGGCGACCGATTGCTCTACATCCGCAACGCGGACGCCGACCGTTGACGCGCCCCACCGGCACCGAGGGGCTCGGCGGGTTCACCCTGCGAAACGTCCCCCTGCTGTCGCGCATCGGCGCCGACCGCGCCGACGAACTCCGGACCGACGTCGACGCCGCCCTGGCCGGGTGGAGCGATGCGCTGCTGCTGAAGGTCGACCGGCGAAACCAGGTGCTGATCTCCGGCGGCGCGGTGGTGCTCGGCAAGGCGCTGAAGCACTCGCCCAAACCCGACGACCACTCGGTGTTCCTCGGTCGGATGCCGGACGGCCGCCACGTGTGGGCGACGCGCGGCGCCCTCGACGGCCCCGAGGATCCGCACGCCGAATCCGAGGTGCTCGACCTGCGGCGGGCCGGTGCCATCTTCGACGACATCAGCGCCCAACTCGTCGCGACCGCCACCGCGCTGCTGAATTGGCATGACAGCGCACGCTTCAGCGCGGTCGACGGCTCGCCGACCAAGCCGCACAAGGCCGGCTGGTCGCGGATCAATCCTGACAACGGGCACGAGGAATTCCCGCGCATGGACCCAGCGGTGATCTGCCTCATCCACGACGGTCACGACCGGGCGGTGCTGGCGCGTCAGACGGTCTGGCCCGAACGGCTGTTCTCGCTGATCGCGGGATTCGTCGAGGCGGGCGAGTCCTTCGAGGGCTGCGTCGTGCGCGAGGTGGCCGAGGAGATTGGGCTCAGCGTCCGCGACGTGACGTACCTCGGCAGTCAGCCGTGGCCGTTCCCGCGTTCGCTGATGGTCGGCTTCCACGCGCTCGGTGATCCGGAGCAGGAGTTCGTCTTCAGCGACGGTGAGATCGCGGAGGCGGCGTGGTTCACCCGCGCGGAGGTGCGCGACGCACTGGCCGACGGCGACTGGAGCAGTGACTCGCCGTCGCGTCTGCTGCTGCCGGGGTCGATCTCGATTGCGAGGGAGATCATCGAGTCGTGGGCGTTCAGCCCGTGATTCGGCCGTTCAGCCCGTGATTCGGCCGTTCAGCCCGTGATTCGGGCGTTCAGCCCGTGATTCGGCCGCACGCCGACTGAGTCAGGCGGCGAGCTTCGCCTGCACGGCCTTCAGGCTCGGGTTGGTCAACGTCGAGCCGTCGGCGAACTTCACGGTCGGGACGACGTGGTTGCCGCCGTTGACGGAGCCGACGAACTCGGCGGCGCTCGGATCGGCCTCGATGTCGACCTCCGTGTAACCGATGCCTGCGGACTTCAGCGCGGTCTTGAGCCGTGCGCAGTAGCCACACCACGACGTGGAGTACATGGTCAGCTGGGCGTTGTTACCTGTCATAGCGGTGTCAACGTATCAACGCCGCCCGATATTGCGCCAACCAGGCACCGACGCCGAGGCCGGGGCGTCGATCCCCCTTTGTCCCCGGGCCCTGCCAAGATGGACGCCATGCCGTCCCAGGCTCCAGCGGCCGCCTCCTCACTGCTCACCCGACTACTCGCCGATCTCGACGAGGAGCAGCGTGAGGCGGTTCAGGCGCCGCGCGGTCCGGTATGCGTGCTGGCTGGTGCGGGAACCGGCAAGACGCGCACCATCACCCGCCGCATCGCCTACCTCGTGGCGTCGGGTCACGTCGCGCCCAGTCAGGTGCTCGCCGTGACGTTCACGTCGCGAGCCGCGGGGGAGATGCGCGGCCGCCTGCGGTCACTCGACGAGCAGGGCGCCGAGGGCGTCGGCACCGGGGCCGTGCAGGCCATGACGTTCCACGCGGCGGCCCGACGGCAGCTGCAGTACTTCTGGCCGCGGGTCGTCGGCGATACCGGGTGGGAGCTGCTGGACAGCAAGTTCGGCGTCGTCGCGCAGGCGGCCAACCGGGCGTCGATCCAGGCCAGCACCGACGACGTGCGCGACCTCGCCGGGGAGATCGAGTGGGCCAAGTCGTCGCTGATCAGCCCGGAGGGCTATGCGGCGGCTGTCGCGGAGGCCGGTCGCGACATCCCGCTCGACGCCGCCAAGATCGCGACGGTCTACGCCGGCTACGAGGCCATGAAGGCCCGGCGCGACGGCACCACCCTGCTGGACTTCGATGACCTGTTGTTGCACACCGCTGCGGCCATCGAGAGCGACGCCGCGGTGGCGAGCGAGTTCCGGGACAGGTACCGATGTTTCGTCGTCGACGAGTATCAAGACGTCACCCCGCTGCAGCAGCGGGTGCTCGACGCCTGGCTCGGTGACCGTGACGACCTGACGGTGGTCGGCGACGC
The DNA here is from genome assembly GCF_030295745.1 of Mycolicibacterium sp. TUM20985. NCBI lineage: Bacteria > Bacillati > Actinomycetota > Actinomycetes > Mycobacteriales > Mycobacteriaceae > Mycobacterium > Mycobacterium antarcticum. The sequence goes on along the minus strand of NZ_AP027291.1, from coordinate 4,408,836 downwards.
GAACCAGACCATCTACTCGTTCACGGGCGCCACCCCCACCTACCTGCTCGACTTCTCGCGCCGATTCCCCGAGGCGTCGGTCGTGCGGCTGGAGCGCGACTACCGGTCCACGCCGCAGGTGGTGTCCCTGGCCAATCGCGTAATCGCGATGGCGCGCGGCCGCATGGCGGGGAGCAAATTGCACCTGATCGGTCAACGCGACGCCGGGCCCGCACCGAGTTTCGACGAACATCCGGACGAGGTCGCCGAGGCCGCCGCCGTCTCGAAGGCCATCAAGAAGTTGATCCAGGCGGGCACCGCGCCATCGGAGATCGCGGTGCTATACCGCATCAACGCGCAGTCGGAGGTGTACGAGGAGGCGCTGACGGGCGCGGGAGTGGCGTTCCAGGTCCGCGGGGGTGAGGGCTTCTTCAGCCGCCAGGAGATTCGTCAGGCACTGGCGGCACTGCAGCGGGCGGCGGGGCACATCGACGCGGTGGGCGCCGATCTGCCGCCGGTGATCCGCGAGCTGCTGGAACCGCTGGGACTCACTGCCGAGGAGCCCCAGGGTGTGCGGGCCCGCGAGCGGTGGGAGGCGCTGGTCGCCCTCGTCGAACTCGTCGAGGAGGAGGTGGCCGTGCGACCCGCTCTCGACATGCGCGCACTCCTCACCGAGCTCAAGCAGCGCGCGGACGCGCGGCACCCACCGGTCGTGCAGGGCGTCACCCTGGCCTCGCTGCACGCGGCCAAGGGCCTGGAGTGGGACGCGGTGTTCCTGGTCGGGCTCGCCGACGGCACACTGCCCATCTCGCACGCGTTGGCCCGCGGGGCAGACAGCGAGCAGGTGGAGGAGGAGCGCCGACTGCTGTACGTCGGAGTCACCAGGGCGCGTGTGCATTTGGCGTTGAGCTGGGCCTTGGCGCGGACACCGGGCGGTCGGCAGGGCCGTCGCCCGTCGCGGTTCCTCAACGGGGTGGCTCCCCAGGCCAAGGTCGACGACGGCCCCAGCAAGCCCCGCCGCCAGCGTGGCGCCGCACCGCGCTGCCGCATCTGCAACGGCGCACTGTCCAGTCCGGCCTCGATCATGTTGCGCCGCTGCGAAACCTGCCCCTCGGACTTGGACGACGAGCTGTTGGCCCAGCTGAAGGAGTGGCGGCTGGAGACCTCCAAGGAGATGAAGGTGCCCGCCTATGTGGTGTTCACCGACAACACCTTGATGGCGATCGCCGAAACGCTGCCGACCGACGAAGCGGCCCTGGTCGCCATCCCCGGGATCGGTGCGCGCAAGCTCGAGCAGTTCGGGCCAGACGTCCTGGCGTTGGTCAAGGCTCGGCGCTGAGGAAAGTGCAGGTCAGAAAATTGCTTGTCCGATTCGGGTATCAGCCGCTAACCTCGTAACCGTCCAATCCGATCGAGCCGAAGGGAGGGATCCAACATGATTTCGCATCACGTTTCCGGCGTAGCCGTCGCGCGCGCCGCTGCCGTCATGTCGTGGACCCTCCACGTCGCGGGATCCGCCGCCCCGGCGGCCCATCCGACGGCCGCCACGCGCGACGCCATTACGGCGACCAAGCGCCGCGCCGCCGCCGCGCCCGTCGCGTCCGTGAAGTGGGGCCCCGTCTAGAAGCCCACGAAGCCACATGGCCACGGACCCGACACGAACGGATCCGTGGCCAGAGTCTTTTCGGGACAACCGAATTCCTGGTCGCAGATCCATCAAGACAGATGGCTGATCGACAATTGGACCAGGAAGAAGGTGAACCGGACGTGTCTACGCAGACATGCCGCGAGAGGACGTTTCCGGCGGTGCCGTGTCACGTCGGTGACCCAGACCTGTGGTTCGCCGAGAACCCACACGAGCTGGAACAGGCCAAGGCGCTCTGTGCGGACTGCCCGATCAGGCGCCAATGCCTCGCCGATGCGCTGGAACGTCAAGAGCCCTGGGGAGTTTGGGGCGGCGAGATCATCGACCGTGGGACCGTGGTCGCCCGCAAGCGTCCGCGGGGCCGGCCCCGCAAGGATTCCGTGGCCGACCCGGCAGCCGCCTAGGCAGCGTCGTCGGCGAAGCCCGGAATCAGTTCGAGCGCAAGCGCCTTGGTGGGGATGTGTGCGTCGAGCTGACACGAGATCGCGACGACCGAGGCGATGACCCGCATCGGGATGGCGAGCTTGGCGGGCAGGTCCATCGCGCGCGCCGTCTTGATGGCCTCGGCCGACAAGTTGTCCATGTTGTTCGCGGCCATCTGCTGCAGCCAGCGGCGGGTGTAGTGGAACACCTCGACCTCGACCGGTTCGACGTACTGTCGCAGCATCTCGTCGACTTCGCGCGGCGAGACCTGATCACCCTTCTGGCCCTTCTGGATGAAGCCGGCCCGCTCCATGGTGGGCAGCAGGTTGTCGTAGTCCTTGGTCAGCGCATAGCGCACCATCAGCCCGAGCTCGACCGGGATGCCGCCGGGGAGCGGGGCCACGGCGCCGAAGTCGAGCACGCCCAGCTTGTCCCCGGGCAGCAGCATGAAGTTTCCGGGGTGAGCATCGCCGTGCATGATCTCGACGCGCCGGGGAGCGTCGTAGGTCAGTTCGAACAGTCGCGTCCCCACGATGTCGCGCTGTTCGGGGGTGCCGCTGCGGATGATCTGCGCCATCGGGATGCCGTCCATCCACTCGGCGACGACCACCTTGGGCGCACTGGCCACGATCGCCGGCACCTCGAAGTGCGGGTGGTCGCGGTAGGCCTTGGCGAAGGTGCGCTGATTGGCCGCCTCCAACCGGTAGTCGAGTTCCATCTCGGTGCGTTCGATCAGCTCGTCGACGACGCCCTGAACGTCGGCGCCGGGGGAGAGCTGTCGGAACACCGACACCATCCGCCGCATCGTCTTCAGGTCGGCCCGCAGCGCTTCGTCGGCGCCGGGGTACTGGATCTTGACGGCCACCTCGCGGCCGTCACTCCACACCGCCTTGTGCACCTGGCCGATGCTCGCGGAGGCGATCGGGTCGTCGTCGAAGGAGGTGAACCGGTCGCGCCACTTGGTGCCCAGCTGCGCGTCGAGCACGCGGTGCACCTTCGCGGCGGGCAGTGGCGGGGCGTCCTTCTGCAGCTTGGTCAGCGCCTCGCGGTAGGGCTCGCCGAACTGTTCGGGTACGGCGGCCTCCATCACCGACAGCGCTTGCCCGACCTTCATCGCGCCGCCCTTGAGTTCCCCGAGGACGGTGAAGAGCTGATTGGCCGCCTTCTCCATCAACTCGGCGTTCACTTCGTCCTTGGACGAACCGGTCAACCGCTTGCCGAAGCCCAGCGCCGCGCGTCCTGCGATGCCGACCGGCAAGCTGGCGAGCTTCGCGTTACGGGCCGTTCGTCCGCGCTTGATGTCTGCCACTCCACCATCATCCATGACCAGTCTGAACGGTCGACCCCCTAGGGCCAGCAATCGTTGTGAGCGTGCACACGCGGGACTGGGCGCGACGTTCAGCACTGGCACCGCGGGTGCCGTGACCATCGCCGGCTCGTGGTCGAACCGGTGCGGACGTCGAACTCGAGTGTGGTGTCGAGAGTGGGTGGCGGATGGTCGGCCCGGCGCGGGTCGTCGGACTCGTGGACGGCTTGGATGACACGGTCGACCTGGTTCAGCGCCAGGGCGGCGGTGCCGAGCATGGTGGCGCGGTCGGCGCTGCCGACGGCGTCGCGCAATTGGGCGGCGACCGCGGGCCACGCGGCATCACGCTCACTGCGATACAGGTCGGCACAGCCCAGGCAGCTGGTCACGCCCGGAATCACCAGCGGGCCGACCAGTCCCGTGCCGTCGCGCACCCGCACCGGCAGGTGCGGTATCCGCGCCCGGTGCAGGTCGCGCAGCAGATGCGGGTCGGCGACGAGGAAGTCCGCCAGCACGACCAGGTCGGCGGTGCCCGGGGTGACGCCCGCATGGTTGAGTCGGCTTTGCCTGACCCGCGTGCCGGAACACCGCAGGGCGCTGGCCAGCAGATCCGATAGCGGCCCCCGGCCGTGGATGCGGATGGAGGCCGACCGGGTGTGGGCGGGGGTGGCCGTCGCCAATCCGCCCTCGACGAGCGAGGTGACCAGGTCGTCCATCGAGGCGGGGTCGACGATGCCGCGGTTGACCGCCAGGGCCCGCAGGTCCGAGGCCGCGACGCCGGACTGCATGGCGCGCAGTAGATCGGCCAGCGCTGCGGCCGACAACCCCTCGGGCGGTTCGACGAGCATGGCGCGCCGGGGGTCCCAGCCCACCTGCACGGCACCGTCCGGTCTGACCAGCACCGGCATCGCCGGATTCAGCGTGTGGCTCGACATGCGACGACTCTGCCACGGGTCGCGGAGCCCGCCGCGAAGTTATCCACAGGGCCCGCAGGCCTGGGGATGAACTACTCGGGATCGCGCCCGAAGTCCTTCTCGAGGTCGGCGATCGCCTGGTCGATGCCGCTGGTGTCGCCGCCCACCATGCGGTCGATGAAGGCGGCGGGTTCGTCGAGGTCGTTCCCGTCGGGCAGCAGATCGGGGTGCTGCCAGACACCGTCGCGCGCGTCCGCCCCGACCGCGTCGGTCAGCCGCTCCCACAACACCGCGGCCTCCCGCAGCTTGCGCGGCCGCAGTTCCAGGCCGACGAGGGTGGCGAAGGTCTGCTCCGCGGGTCCACCGGTGGCGCGTCGGCGGCGAAGGGTCTCACTGAGTGCCGACGTCCCGGGGATGCGGTCGCCGAGGGCGTTGCTCACGACGGTCTGCACCCAGCCTTCGATCAGCGCCAGCAGCGTCTCGAGCCGCTCTAGGGCGGCGACCTGCTCGGGTGTGGACTTGGGCTCGAAGATGCCCTGGTTGAGGAGCTGTTCCATGGCCGACGGGTCGGCGAGCGAGGCGGGATCGAAGCCCGCGGCGAAGCCCTCGATGCCGGACATGTCGACCTTCATGCCGCGGGCGAACGCCTCGACGGCGCTGAGCAGCTGCGTCGACAGCCATGGCACGTGGCTGAACAGGCGGTGATGGGCGGCTTCCCGAGCCGCCAGGAACATCATGATCTCGCTCCGCGGCTGCTCGAGCCCGTCGGCCAGCGACTCGATGGCATCGGGCATCAGCACCGCCACGCCCTTGGGGCCTAGTGGTAGCCCAATGTCGGTGGAGGTCAACACTTCCCGTGACAACGTGCCGAGGGCCTGACCCAGCTGGGAGCCGAACGCCATCCCGCCCATCTGCGTCATCATCGCCATCAGCGGGCCCGCCATCGCCTTGGCCTCGTCGGGCAGGGCCGACGCCCACACCGTCGACATCTGCTCGGCGACCGGGTCGCACAACCGCTTCCACGTGGCGAGGGTGTTGTCGACCCATTCGCTGGGCGTCCATGCCACCGACTTCGTCGTGCCTGCCGGAAGGGGGGTGACACCGTCGAGCCAGGTGTCGGCCAATCGCACGGCGTCGGCGACGGCCGCAGTGGTCTGCTCGGGCACCGGTTTGACGAACCCGATCGAGCTGGACGCGAGTTGGCGCGCCAGGTCGTAGTTCACCGGCCCGGCCTGCGATCCGCCCGCCATCGAGGTGCCGGCGCCACTGAACATCTCGCCGAGCTTGGAGAAGATCTGACCCAGGTTGTTCATGTCGAAGTCACCGCCGCCGAAGCCGAACGGATCTCCCGGCGACTTCTCGTTCGGGTTCTTGCGGTCGTCTCGTTCCGGGTCGTCTCCCGAGGAGAAGCCGAAGGGCAGGTCAGACATGGCATCCACGGTACTCACCCGACGTCGTCGGTGTCGGTTCCCGGGTCACGCCGACAGTGAACGCAGACGACACCCCTAATGTGGGCTCCGTGATGGGTGGTGCGAACAGGCGGGTCTTGACGCTGGTGGTGGCGCTGGTGCCGATCGTCGCGTTCGGTCTACTGCTGTCGGCAGTAACGGTTCCCTTCGTGGGTCTCGGCCCCGGTCCGACGTTCAACACCCTGGGCGACGTCGAGGGGAAGCAGGTCGTCGACATCAAGGGCACCGAGGTGCAACCCACGTCGGGGAACCTCAACATGACGACGGTCAGCCAGAGCGACGGCTTGACGCTCGGCCAGGCTCTGCGGCTGTGGATGTCGGGAAACGAGCAGCTGGTGCCCCGCGACCTGGTCTATCCGCCAGACAAGTCGAGGGACGACATCGACAAGGAGAACGCGGGCGACTTCAAGCAGTCCGAGGACAGTGCGGAGTACGCGGCGCTGGGTTTCCTGAAGTATCCCGAGGCCGTCACCGTGCAGAACGTCACGGATCCGGGGCCGTCGGCGGGGAAGCTGCAGGAGGGCGACGCGATCGACCTGGTCAACGACCGGCAGGTGGCCAACCTCGACGAGTTCACCGGCATTCTGAAGGCCACTAAACCCGGTGACCAGCTGGTGATCGACTATCGCCGCAAGGATGGCTCGCTCGGCACGACCACGATCACGCTGGGCGACAACCCCGACCGCGACTACGGCTTCCTCGGGGTCGGGGTGCTCGACGCGCCATGGGCGCCGTTCACCATCGACTTCAACCTCGCCAACATCGGCGGACCGTCCGCGGGCCTGATGTTCAGCCTCGCGGTCGTGGACAAGCTCACGACGGGTGACATCAACGGCGGCAAGTTCGTGGCAGGCACCGGGACGATCACCGGCGACGGCAAGGTCGGCCCGATCGGCGGCATCACGCACAAGATGTACGCCGCCAAGGAGGCCGGCGCGACGGTGTTCATGGTCCCCTCGGAGAACTGCGACGAGGCGGTGTCGGCCCACGACGACGGTCTGCAGTTGATTCGGGTCGAGAACCTCACCGGCGCCGTCGAAGCATTGAAGACCTATTCCGCCGGTGGCGAACCGCCCCATTGCTGAGAAGTCCCTTGGAGGGCAGGAGCGGAGCGACCGGGGAATGTACCGGCGGGCAGGAGCGGAGCGACCGGGGAATGTACCGGAGGGCAGGAGCGGAGCGACCGGGGGATGTACTGGCGTCGGATGCGTAGAGTTATGGCACGTCGAATGGCGGCGTGAAACCGAGACTGGAGTTGACGAGTGGGGATGCGGCCCGCGGCACGAATGCCGAAGCTGACTCGACGTAGCCGGATTCTGATCGCGCTTGCCCTGGCGGTCGTGTTACTTCTGCTGATCGGACCTCGGCTGATCGACACCTATGTCGACTGGCTCTGGTTCGGCGAGCTGGGCTACCGGTCGGTGTTCACCACCACGGTTCTCACCCGTCTGGTCGTGTTCCTGGTGTCGGCCATCCTGATCGGCGGCGTGGTGTTCGCCGCGCTGGCGTTGGCCTACCGGAACCGCCCGGTGTTCGTCCCGACCGTGGGTCCCAACGACCCCGTCGCGCGCTACCGCACGTCGGTGATGGCCCGGCTGCGACTGTTCGGCATCGGCATCCCGGTGTTCATCGGCCTGCTCGCCGGCATCGTCGGGCAGACCTACTGGACCCAGGTGCAGCTGTTCCTGCACGGCGGTGAATTCGGCGTCACCGACCCGCAGTTCGGCATGGATCTGGGGTTCTACGCATTCGAGCTGCCGTTCTACCGCCTGATTCTGAGCTTCCTCTTCGTCGCGACGTTCCTGGCGCTGGTGGCAAACCTGTTGGGCCACTACCTGTTCGGTGGCATCCGGCTGTCCGGCCGGACGGGTGCGGTGAGCCGCTCGGCCCGCATCCAGCTGGTCACGCTGGTCGGCACGCTGGTGTTGCTCAAGGCGTTCGCCTACTGGCTGGACCGTTACGAGCTGCTCAGCCACACCCGCGGCGGCAAGCCGTTCACCGGCGCCGGCTACACCGACATCAACGCGGTGCTGCCCGCCAAGCTGATCCTGCTGGCGATCGCCCTGATCTGTGCGGTCGCAGTGTTCTCCGCCGTCTTCCTCCGCGATCTGCGCATCCCTGCGATCGGTGTGGTGCTGCTGCTGCTGAGCTCGATGATCGTCGGTGCGGGGTGGCCGCTGATCGTCGAGCAGTTCAGCGTCAAGCCCAACGCTGCGCAAAAGGAGAGCGAGTACATCTCCCGCAGCATCGCCGCGACCAGACAGGCCTACGGGCTCACCGACCAGTCGGTCACCTACCGCGACTACAGCGGGGATGCGGCGACCACCGCGCAGCAGGTGGCCTCGGACCGGGCGACCACGTCGAACATCCGACTGCTCGACCCCACCATCGTCGGCCCCGCGTTCACCCAGTTTCAGCAGGGCAAGAACTTCTACTCGTTCCCCGACCAACTGTCGATCGACCGCTACAACGGCGCCGACGGCAACCTGCGCGACTACGTCGTCGCAGCCAGGGAACTCAACCCGGACCGGCTGATCGAGAACCAGCGGGATTGGATCAACCGGCACAGCGTCTACACCCACGGCAACGGCTTCATCGCCTCACCGGCCAACACCGTGCGCGGTGTCGCCAACGACCCGAACCAGAACGGCGGCTATCCCGAGTTCCTGGCCAGTGTGGTGGGCGCCAACGGCAGTGTTGTGCAACCCGGACCGGCACCGCTGGACCAGCCGCGCATCTACTACGGCCCCATCATCGCCAACACGGCCGAGGACTACGCGATCGTCGGCAAGAACGGCGTAGATCGCGAGTACGACTACGAGACCAACACCGAGACCAAGAACTACACCTACGGTGGTACCGGCGGTGTGCCGGTCGGAGACTGGATGGCGCGCAGCGTGTTCGCCGCCAAGTACGCCGAGCGGAACTTCTTGTTCTCCAACGTGATCGGTGAGAACAGTCGCATCCTGTTCAACCGTGACCCGGCCCAGCGCGTCGAGGCCGTCGCGCCCTGGCTCACGACGGACACCAGCGTCTACCCCGCGATCGTCAACAAGCGGATGGTCTGGATCGTCGATGGATACACCACGCTCGACAACTATCCGTATTCAGAGCTGACGTCACTGTCCTCGGCCACCGCCGACTCGAATGAGGTGGCGTTGAACCGGCTGGCGCTCGACAAGCAGGTGTCCTACATTCGCAACTCGGTGAAGGCCACCGTCGACGCCTACGACGGCACCGTGACGCTATACGCGCAGGACGAGGCCGACCCAGTGCTCAAGGCGTGGCAGGCGGTCTTCCCTGGAACCGTCAAGCCCAAGAGCGAGATCAGCCCGGAATTGCAGGAACATCTGCGCTATCCCGAGGACCTGTTCAAGGTGCAGCGGGCGCTGCTGGCCAAGTACCACGTTGACGACCCGGTGACGTTCTTCTCCACGTCGGACTTCTGGGACGTGCCGCTCGACCCGAACCCTACGGCCAGCAGCTTCCAGCCGCCGTACTACATCGTGGCGAAGGACATTGCGTCCAACGACAATTCGGCGTCGTTCCAGTTGACCAGTGCGATGAACCGCTTCCGTCGTGACTTCCTGGCTGCGTACATCAGCGCGAGCTCCGATCCGTCGACGTACGGCAAGATCACGGTGCTGACCATTCCCGGTCAAGTCAACGGACCCAAACTCGCGTTCAACGCGATCAGTACCGACACCGCGGTCAGCCAGGACCTCGGCGTGATCGGGCGCGACAACCAGAACCGGATCCGCTGGGGCAATTTGTTGACCTTGCCGGTGGCCCAGGGCGGCTTGCTCTACGTCGCCCCGGTGTATGCCTCACCAGGTGCCAGTGATGCGGCCTCGTCTTACCCGCGCTTGATTCGCGTGGCGATGTTGTACAACGACAAGGTCGGTTACGGTCCCACGGTCAGCGATGCGTTGGACGAGTTGTTCGGTGCCGGTGCCGGCGCGACGGCGACGGGTCCAGCGCCGACGGACCTGCCCAATGGGCAGCCGGCGCCCGCGGCGAATCCGACGCCGGGCCAGCCTCAGGGCACACCGCCGCCGAGCCAGGGCCGCGCCCCGGAGGTGCCCGTTCCCGTGGGCGCGGTACCCGGTGGCACGACGCAGCTGACGGCAGCGAAGTCGGCTGCCCTGCAGGGAGTTCAGACGGCTTTGGACGCCATGCAGCAGGCGCAGGAGAGTGGCAACTTCGCCGAGTACGGTCAGGCGCTGCAGAACCTGGACGACGCCATGGCCAAGTATCGCGACGCTAAGTAGACAAGGCGATGTGATGAGGGCCGGCGCAATGTGCGCCGGCCCTCGTCGTCGTACGCCCACCACGCGTCGATCGGTGCGGCCCGCGTGCCGCACGCCGGCCTCGCGCAGCCGGGCCGAAGTGCGGTCGTAGACGCCACGATTCGGTCGTAGCGGCGCTCTGAGCACCCGATTTGGGTTCTACCAACGCCACCGGTAACCTTTTGTTTACCCGTCGCGGGGTGGAGCAGCTCGGTAGCTCGCTGGGCTCATAACCCAGAGGTCGCAGGTTCGAATCCTGTCCCCGCTACTAGGTAAAACGGCCCTCGGAGATCTCTCCGGGGGCCGTTTTCATGGGGTGTGCAGACGGTTTGTGTACCGTGCCCGGATGCGAGGCCAAGGACTTTCGTCGGTCGTTTGCGACAGGTCGGCAGATATCTGGATGCTCTAGTGGCAGCTGATTGGGCGACGATCGCGGACTACGTCAAGGAGAACGACATCCAGGAGACCGGGGTCAAGATGGGCAATCCCGATGCTCGCGCTGATGTCCAAGCTGAGCGGCGACGTCGACCCTCAGACGATCATCGACCTGGCGCCGGGTGACCGAAAAACCTGCCGGACAAAAAGCCCGGCAACGAGGGTGAGACGCATTGACGAAACTGCTCGCTCACCAGTGACAGCTCACCAAACAAGGCAGAGAGCCGCGGCTCTGTCGGGTTGTCGACGGCATGCATCCATAGAACGGCAACGGCGCTGCGCGCCATGGCTTCCCGGTCGTCGTCGTAGAAATCCTTCATCCGAGGATCGGTGAACTGCGGTCCTGCGGACGCACTCGCGCCGCGCCGGCACGAGGGCTGCGGCTAGGTTGTTCCGGTAACACACAACATCTGGGCGATCGCCTCGAGCACGGGTTCCGATCGCCCTAGCCGCCTTTGTTCTACCCGGGTGTAGTAGTCGTAGCTGATCGCTACCCGGGCGGCGACATCCTCTCGCCGCGGCCCCGCGACACGACGCGTCGTGGGGTCGGGGGCAGGCAACGGTGCCTTAGCCGGCCCGGGCCCCCACCAACCATTTACCAACCTTGTGGTGCCAGATTGGCCCGTGCGTGGGCTTGCTGACCGGAAGGTCGTGAACCGACGGATACATACAACTGGATGACCAACACGTGCCGCTCGAATCGTGGGCGGCGTCGTACATCACAGGGGAGTCGTTGGGTCGATCTTGAGGCGGGCGAGGAGGACGGGTGCGACATGACGGGGCGTCGCGCAGCGACGGACTCTGGCGTCGCGAGTGGCAGCGATGACGGCGTCAACGGGTTTGGGCGGTTACCTCGGCGGTCAGCTGAGTGGGCCGCTAGGACACGTCGGTGGCTTTGCTCGTATGTGTTCGCTGACCGCCAAGGCCGCCTTCCGATGGCCCTTGGAGTGGCGTGAGTCGATCTTGCAGGCGTGGTTCCTGCTGAGCGTCACGATCCTGCCGACGATCATGGCCGCCATACCGCTGACGGTGTTGTTGACCTTCACCTTGAACGTCCTGTTGGCCGAGTTCGGCGCCGCAGACATCTCAGGTGCGGGCGCGGCCCTTGGCGCTGTCACCCAGCTGGGCCCGCTCACTACCGTGCTGGTGGTCGCAGGCGCTGGCTCGACCGCCATCTGCGCCGACCTGGGCGCACGCACCATCAGAGAAGAAATTGCGGCCATGGAGGTCATGGGGATCGACCCAATCCACAGGCTGGTGGTGCCCAGAGTGCTCGCGGCGACTGTGGTCGCGACGTTGCTCAACAGCTTGGTCATCGTCGTCGGACTCGTCGGCGGGTTCATCTTCAGCGTCTATCTCCAAGGCGTTTCCGGCGGGGCCTACCTGTCCACGCTCACCCTGGTCACCGGCCTCCCCGAGGTACTCATCGCCACCGCCAAGGCCATGTCGTTCGGGGTGATCGCCGGACTCGTCGGCTGCTACCGGGGACTGACCGTGTCCGGCGGAGCCAAGGGCGTGGGCACCGCAGTCAACGAGACCGTCGTGTTGTGCGTGATTGCGTTGTTCGCCGTGAACGTCGTGCTGACGACCATCGGCGTGCGCTTCGGAACGGGGCACTGATGGCCAATGCCGCAGCTGTCCGGGCGCGCTATCCGCGGACAGCCGCCAACCTGAACAACTACGTTGGCGCACCGAACCGAGCAACGGAATCCTTCGGCCAATTGGTCTGGTTCACGCTGATGAGCGTCGGCCAGATCCCGCTTGCGCTGCGCCGCTACCGCGCGGAGACCACGCGGCTGATTGCCCAGATCGGCATGGGCACCGGAGCACTCGCGGTCATCGGCGGGACGGTCGCGATCGTGGCGTTCGTGACGTTGTCCGGCGCCTCGCTCGTCGCCATCCAGGGGTTCTCTTCGCTGGGCAACATCGGGGTCGACGTATTCACCGGGTTCTTCGCTGCGCTGGTCAACGTGCGCATCGCGGCCCCAGTCGTTACCGGCATCGCGCTGGCGGCCACCGTCGGCGCAGGTGCCACCGCCGAGCTGGGCGCCATGCGCATTAGCGAGGAGATCGACGCCCTCGACGTGATGGGAGTCAAATCGTTGGCTTATCTCGCGTCGACCCGAATCATCGCCGCAGTCGTGGTGATCCTGCCGCTTTACGGGCTGGCCATGATCATGGCGTTCCTGTCACCACAACTGGTCACCACGCTGCTCTACGGGCAGTCGAGTGGCACCTACAACCACTACTTCCGTACGTTCCTGCGACCCGAGGACGTGGCCTGGTCGTTCCTCGTCGCGGTCATCATCGCGATCATCGTGATGGTCACCCACTGTTACTACGGGTACACCGCCGCGGGCGGTCCCGTCGGAGTCGGTGACGCCGTCGGCCGGTCCATGCGCTTCTCGCTGATTGCCGTGGTCGTCGTGGCCATGCTTGCTTCGTTGGCGCTCTACGGCGTCGACCCCAACTTCAACCTGTCCGTATGAACGCCATGACGACAATCGCTCCGGAGAACGTCCAGCGCACACCACCGTTCAAGATGTTGGCCGCCGCTGGAGCGCTGGTGCTCGCACTCGTCGCCGTGGTCGTCTTCGTGCAGTTTCGGGGCGGTTTCACGCCGAAGGAGCCGCTGACACTCGTCGCCGAGCGTGCCGGTCTCCTGATCGGACCCGGATCGAAGGTCACCTTCAACGGGGTCGAGATCGGCAAGGTGGGCGCCATTACCGAGGTGGCACGCGGAGGTCAGCCCGCGGCGGAGTTCGCCTTGAACATCTCCCCGAAGTACTTCCCGCTGATTCCGGTCAACGTGGACGCCGCGATCAAGGCGACCACGGTGTTCGGCGGAAAGTACGTCGCGCTGACGTCGCCGGAGAAGCCGGGAGCTCCGATCACCAGCACCGACGTGATCACCGTGTCGTCCGTGTCCACCGAGCTCAACACGGTCTTCCAGACCATCACCTCGATCGCGCAAACGGTGGATCCCGTCAAGCTTAATCTCACGCTCAGCGGAGCCGCCGACGCACTGTCGGGGCTCGGCGACAAATTCGGCACCGCGCTGGTCAACGGCAACAAGGTGCTCGACAACCTCAACCCGCAGATGGACCAGGTGCGCACCGACGTGCGGCAGCTGGGGGTGTTGACCGACACCCTCGGCGATGCCTCGCCCGAGCTCTGGAGCTTCCTCGAGCACGTGACGACGACAGCGCGCACACTCAACGGTCGGCAAGAAGACTTGGACGCAACGCTTTTGGCGGCGATCGGGTTCTCCAACACGGGCACCGACGTGCTGAACCGGAGCCAGCCGCATCTGGCTCAGACGCTTCTGCAACTGGCTCCCACGAGCGGACTGCTCGACACCTACAGCCCAGAACTGTTCTGCGCCATCCGAAACGCAGCCGAGGTGGAGCCTACGGTCGCGGCGGCCGAAGGTACCGGCAACGGGTACTCCCTGCGGACGCGCACCCAGCTCGTCGGCGGCGCCAATCCGTACGTCTATCCCGACAACCTGCCGAGGATCAATGCCAGAGGCGGTCCCGGCGGCGCGCCCGGCTGCTGGCAGAAGATCACGAGGGACCTGTGGCCGGCGCCGGCACTGGTGACCGACACCGGCGCCAGCATCGCTGGCTACAACCACTTTCGAATCGGCTCCCCATGGGCGAACGAGTACGTATGGGGACGCCAAATCGGTGAAAACACGGTCAATCCATGAAACTGACCTCAAGCGCCATCAAGCTCGCTGCCGTATCGCTGGTGCTGGTGTTGTTCGCCGCGATCACCATCGTGGTGTTCGGCCAGCTCCGCTTCGACAAGACCGTCGGATACTCGGCAGAGTTCGCCTTCGTCAGCGGATTACGTGACGGCCAGTTCGTCCGAGCCTCTGGTGTGGAGGTCGGCAAGGTCACCGACATGCGGCTGGTGGACGGGGGTAAGCGCGTCCACGTCGACTTCGCCGTCGATGAATCGCTACCGCTGTTCCAATCGAGCACAGCCCAGATCCGCTATGCCAACCTCATCGGCGAGCGCTACCTCGAAATCAAGCGTGGGTCGGGCGATGGCAGCGATAGCGTCCTGCCGCCAGGAGGGCTCATTCCGCTGGACCGCACTCAACCGGCCCTCGACCTCGACGCACTCATCGGCGGTTTCCGACCGGTGTTCCAAGCGCTGGACCCCCAGAAGGTCAACACGATCGCGTCGGCGATCGTCACGGTGTTTCAGGGGCAGGGCGGCACCATCAACGACATCCTCGACCAAACCGGGCGGCTCACTTCTGAACTCGCCGACCGGGACGAAGCGATCGGCTCGGTGGTCAAGAACCTCGGCACCGTGCTCGACAGCATCGTCGCCAAGGCCGGGCAAGTGGACGCCACCGTGGTCAACTTGGAGACCTTGATCAGCGGGCTGACCAAGCAGGCCGGTCCGCTGGCCGACAGCGTGGCGAGCTTGAGCAACGCCGCCGGTGCCCTCGGCTCTCTACTGAGTGAGAACCGGCCCCTGCTGCAATCGACCGTCAGTTCGGCCGAAGGCGTCCTGCAGCCCCTCGTCGACCAAAGCCCGCAGTTAGACGACCTGCTGCACCAGCTGCCGACCGCGCTCACTCTGTTGGGCCGCAGCGCCGGCACGTACGGCGACTTCATCAACCTCTACCTCTGCGACGTCACGCTCACGTTGAACGGGTTGCAACCTGGCGGGCCGGTCCGCACGGTGCGACTTACGCAGCAGCCGACCGGAAGGTGCACACCGCAATGAGGGCGCTGGAACCGGAGAACCGGGTCCGCGTCGGGATCATGGCCCTGGTCTTGGTCCTGCTCGTCACCGGCGTAGGTCAAAGCTTCACTTCCGTGCCGATGCTCTTCGCGCAGCCCCGCTACTACGGCGAATTCGGTGACGCTGGTGCGTTGCGCGCCGGGGACAAGGTGCGCATAGCGGGCATGGAGGTGGGCTCAGTGCAGGAACTGTCGCTCGCTACCGGCCACGTAGTGGTCCGTTTCACGTTGGAAGGCAACGCCATTGGCAGCCAAAGCCGACTGTCCATCCGCACCGACACGATCCTGGGCAAGAAGGTGCTCGAGGTCGAACCGCGCGGCGACGACACGCTCCGGCCGGGCGCGACGATACCGCTGAGCCAGACGACCACCCCGTACCAAATCTACGACGCGTTCCGCGACGCCACCAAGGACGCAGCCGGCTGGGATGTCGACACCATCAAGCAATCGCTGCAAGTACTCACCGACACAGTCGACCAGACCGCCCCGCACTTGAGCGCTGCCCTCGACGGCGTGCAGCGCTTTGCCGACACCGTGAGCCGGCGCGACGACCAAATTCAGCATCTGCTGGGCGAGACCAGCAAGGTGGCCGGAGTGCTCGGCATTCACGGCGAACAGATCAACCGGCTGCTAGTGAACGCCCAGGCACTGTTGTCGGCGATCAACGCCAGGGGGCAGGCCGTCCAAGCCCTGCTCGGCAACGTCCGATCGGTGGCCGGTCAGGTCCAGGGCCTCATCACCGACAACCCGAACCTGAACGCAGTGCTCAAGCAGGTGAACACCGTCAGCGACGTGCTCGTCAAACGCAAGGACGACCTAGTCGATACGGTCGCCGAGCTCGGCAAGTTCGTGGCCTCCCTCTCCGAGATCGTCGCGTCGGGTCCCTACGTCAAGGCGGCGATATTCAATCTGCTGCCTTACCAGATCCTGCAGCCGTGGGTAGACGCGGCATTCAAGAAGCGCGGCATCAACCCGGAGAAGTTCTGGGGTGACGCCGGTTTGCCGTCGTTCCGCTACCCCGACCCGAACGGCCAGCGGTTGCCGAACGGCGCGCCGCCACCGGCCCCGATCCCGCTGGAGGGCACCCCGGAGCATCCCGGACCCGCAGTCGTCGCGGGTTCGCCTTGCTCCTATGCGCCGGCGCCGGGCGACTATCCGGCACCGGGCAACCCGCTTCCGTGCGCGAACACCGACGCCGGTCCGTTTGGGGACAATCCATTCAGCAGTGCTGTCAACCTGCCGGGTGTCGTTGGCGCACCGGCGAATCCGATTGCGCCGCCAGCTGCACCCGGCGTGCCGAGTGCCGCGTTGCCCGGGGAACTTCCACCGCCCGTCGAAGGCGTCCCAGCACCTCCGTTGGCCCCTGGCCCGCCGGGTGCCCGCACCGTGCCGGTGGCACCGGTCATGGGTCCGTCCGTCCTCCCGGATGAAACCGGAGGCAACTAGCTGATGAGCACCCACTTCGGCGTTGGCGATATACGTGGCTTCTCCAGGAAGTCGGTCGTCGTCACGGCGCTTGCGTTGGTCGCGGCGCTGGCCCTGACGATCGGCGGTTGGCTTCTGTTCCAGAAGCTGACCAACAACGTGATCGTCGCGTACTTCGCGCAGGCCAACTCGCTCTATCCAGGGGACGACGTCTCGATCATGGGCGTGCCGGTGGGTTCGGTCGACGCGGTCGAGCCGGCCGGCGACAAGATGAAGGTGACGTTCCACTTTCCAACCAAGTACAAAGTCCCCGCCAACGCATCGGCGGTCATCATGGACCCCAGCCTGGTCGCCTCGCGCAACATCCAGTTGGAGCCGCCGTACAACGGTGGGCCGGTTCTGACCAACCACACGGTGATCCCGATCGAGCGCACCCAGGTGCCGGTGGAGTGGGATGACCTGCGGGACAGCGTTGGCAAGACCGTGACGGCGCTCGGGCCGACACCCGACAACCCCAAGGGCCCGATCGGCGACGCGCTTGAGTCCCTCGCCAACGGGCTGGCCGGCAAGGGCGATGCCATCAAGAAGACGCTGAACACCCTGTCGACGTCGCTGAGCGCGCTCAACGAAAGCCGAGGCGAGACGTTCGCGGTCGTGGGCGGGCTGGCCACGTTCCTCAACGCCCTGCAGGTCAACGAACAACAGCTGATCTCGTTGAACGACAACCTGTCTCAGCTCACGAACAACCTCACGCCGAACGATCACGAAGTCGCAGATGCCGTCAACCAAGTCAACGGGCTGCTCCCCGTGCTGCGCAAGTTCCTCGACCAGAACGGCAACGTGCTCACCACCGACGTCAACAACCTGTCGACGGCGACGACTCCGCTGGTGCAACCCGACCAGCAGAAGGACCTGGAGACCTTCCTGCACGTGTTCCCGACTTTTGCGGCCAACGCCAACAACGTGTACCACCCCAGCCACGGCGCTCTGACGATCATCCCCGCCGTCACCAACTTCGCGAATCCGCTGGAGCTCATCTGCAGCTCGATCCAGGCCGGAAGCAGGTTGGGCTATCAGGATTCCGCCGAACTGTGCGCGCAATACCTGACGCCGGTCCTGGATGCGATCAAGTTCAACTATCTGCCGTTTGGGCTAATGCCGTTCAGCACCGCAGAGGCGCTACCCAAACAGACCGCCTACTCCGAGCCACGGCTAGCACCCCCGCCCGGATTCAAGGACACCACCGTGCCCGGCCTCTTCGCTCCCGACGTGTACGTCAACGGAAACGGCAACCACGCACCGGGCTGGGTAGCGGCGCCGGGCATGCAAGGCCTCGACGTGCGCCCGGCCACCGGCGACCTGTTGACACCGGGGTCACTAGCCGAACTGATGGGTGGCCCGGACGACGCGCCGCCTCCGTGGGGGCCCAACCTGCCCGGCAAGCCGAACAGTTTCGACGAGGTGAATCCCCTTCCGCCGCCGTGGTATCCACAACCCGGTCCGCCGCCGCCACCCGCGCCAGGGGTCATCCCGGGTCTGGTTGCGCCGACGCCGGCACCCACATCGAGCGATGGACCAGCGCTGCCCGCCGAAGCACCGATGGGACCGGGCCGGTGATCGCGTCGAGCGCATGGCGCGCCGCGCGCCGGGTTCGGCGCGCGGGCTGGCGGAGCATCGCGATGCTGGGCGTCGTGCTCGCGCTAAGCGGTTGCGGGGAGTGGCGCGGCATCGCAAATGTGCCGATCCCCAGGGGCCCTGGCAGTGGGCGCGGCTCCTACACCGTCTACGTGCAGATGCCCGACACGCTGGGGCTCACCCCCAATAGCAAGGTCTTCATCGCCGACGTCTATGTCGGCCAGGTGCAGGCGATCAAGATGAAGAGCTGGATCGCGACCCTGACCGTCGAATTGCAGAACGGCGTGCAGCTACCGAAGAACGCCACGGCGAAGATCGGCCAGACCAGCTTGCTGGGCACCCAGCACCTCGAACTGGCTGCGCCGGAACAGGATCCGTCGCCGCAGCTGCTGGCCAACGGTGACACCGTGGCACTGAAGAACTCGTCGGCCTTCCCCAGCACCGAGCGGACCCTTGCCAGCGTAGCGACCCTGCTGCACGGCGGCGGCGTGTCCAACCTCGACGTCATATCGAACGAGGTCTACAGCATCGTGAATGGGCGGGGCGACCAGATCCGTGCGCTTCTCGACAAGCTCGACACCTTCACCGCCAAGCTCGAAGCACAGATCGGGGACGTCACGCATGCCATCGACTCCGCCGACCGGTTCTTGAAGATCGCGGCCGAACACGACAGCACCCTCAACGGTGCACTGACCGAGTTGCCGCCGCTCGTCAAGTACCTCAACGACTCCCAGGGCCGGGTCATCGAGGCGGTCGAGTCGCTGGGTCAGTTCAGTGACGCCGCGAGGAAGACGGCCGACTCGTCGAACGCCACTCTGAACCGGAACCTGGTGTCCCTGCAACGGCCGCTGGCCCAACTCGTCCGCGCGGCGCCGTTCATCGTCCCGGCCCTGAAGGTGGCTCTCACCGCTCCGTTCGACATCGACGCCATCCCCAAGACGTTCCGGGGCGATTACATCAACACCTCGCTCAACGTCGACCTCACGCTCAGCGCCCTCGACAACGGACTACTGACGGGGACCCGTTTCACCGGAGCGCTGCGCGCGCTGGAGCAGTCTTGGGGCCGTGATCCCGCCACCATGATCCCCGACGTCCGATTCACGCCGAACCCGAACGACGTCCCGGGCGGTCCACTGGTCGAACGGGGCCCGTGAGTGGTCACCCGATTCGTCCGAACTCAGCTCATCGTCTTCTCCATCCTGACGTTGCTCACGCTCCTCGTGCTGGGCGGTTACTACCTGCGGCTGCCGGCGGCGGTAGGCATCGGGCAATACACCCTCACTGCAGATTTGCCGGTCTCCGGTGGCCTCTACCGCACGGCCAACGTGACTTACCGCGGTGCCACGATCGGCAAGGTCACCGCCGTGGAGCCGACGAAGACCGGGGTGCAGGTGACGATGAGCATCGACGACGGCTACCGGATACCGGTGGACGCGACCGCCAACGTGCACTCCGTCTCCGCGGTTGGCGAGCAGTACTTGGATCTGGTGTCCAACGGTGATCGAGGTAAGTATCTGACCCCTGGACAAGCCATCACCACGGGCACGGTGCCCGAAGATATCGGCACGGCGCTAGCGGCCATCGATCGCGGCTTGGGCGCGCTACCGAAGGACAAGATCGCCTCGGTGCTCGATCAGACGTCGCAAGCGGTGGGCGGACTGGGCCCGGCACTGAACCGACTGGTCGACTCCACGCAGTCGCTCGCGGGCGAATTCGATGCCCATACCGGCGACATCAACGACCTCATCGCGAAGTCGGCGCCGCTGCTCAATTCTCAAGCCGCGTCCGCCGGGGAGATCAAGCAGTGGATCCACAACCTCAACGTCGTCGCCACCCAGACCGCCGCTCAAGATTCGCAGCTGAACGACGTGCTGACCAATGCCGCCCCGACCTTGGACACCGCCAACGGCGTACTGGGTGGAGTTCGCGAGTCGCTGCCTCAGACGTTGGCGAACCTGGAAGTCGTCACCGGCCTGCTGCTGCGCTACCGCCAGGGCATCGAGCAGGTGTTGGTGTTGTTGCCGCAGGTCAGTTCCGTCGCTCAGACGACGACACTGGCGTTCCCCGGTGAAGCCCGCATCGACCTTGGGCTGGCGATCAACCAGCCCCCGCCTTGCCTGACGGGCTTCGTCCCCGCATCGCAGTGGCGTTCTCCGGCCGACACCAGCGCCGCGCCGTTACCGTCCAACACCTACTGCAAGATTCCACAAGACCAGACGGCGAACTCCGTACGCGGCGCACGCAACATCCCCTGCGTCGACGTCCCGGGCAGGCGCGCAGCGACGCCGCAGGACTGCCGGAGCGGTCAACCGTACGAGCCGCAGGGAACCAACCCGTGGTACGGCGACCCGAATCAGACCCTGACCTGCCCGGCCCCGGGGGCGCGCTGCGATCAGCCGGTGAAACCGGGTTACGTAGTCCCCGCCCCGTCGATCGACACGGGACTGAACCCCTTGCCCGCGGGCAGCTTGCCAGGAACGCCACCCCCGGTCAGCGACCCGGTGTCCGCGCCGGGGGCGGGCAGCGTCCAGTGCAACGGACAGCAGCCCAACTCGTGCAGCTACAGCCCGGACGTACCGCCGGGAGCCGTGCTGCAGACCCAGTCCGGCGAGATCACCGGCCCCGACGGGGTGAGGTATTCCGTCGACAACTCGATCGAGTCAGGAGACGACGGATGGAAACGGATGCTGGCACCGGTGGGATAGAGACCCTGTGAAGCCAGGTGCGGCCACGGCTGAAACGGTTGCCGGCACTGCCGGGCCACGCATGACCCGACGGTGGCCGATCGCGATTGCGGCGGTGCTCCTCGTGTTGGCCGGCGGTGCCGTGGCAGGCGGCCGTCTCGCCACGCAGGCCCACCGGCAGAGCCAGGCCACTGCCGCCGCGAACGATGCGGCGCTCGCAGCGGCCAAGGACTGCGTGGCCGCTACGCAGCCGGCCAGTGTCGCAGCGATTCCCGGCGCGCAACGAAAGCTCGGCGACTGCTCGACCGGAACGTTCGGCGACCAATCGACTTGGTACGGCGAGGTTCTGGCGCAGGCTTACGAGGCCGTCGACGTCCGAGTACGGGTTCCGGAGCTGTACGCGGCGGTCGAACGCGACAACGAGGACGGGTCGATCGACGCGTTGGTCGTCTTCCGCGCCACGGTCTCGCAGACCGGGATGGCAGACCGGGTGAACAGCTACCGGGTGCGGGTGAGGATGGTGCCCGTCAACGGCCAGTTCAAGGTCGCCGAGCTCGATCAGGTGGCCACATGACGTTGACCGAAGTGGCCCCGCGCGTCAAGACTGCGAATGATCGCCCACCCCCGTCAGAGCCGGCGTCCTGGCCCGCCAGGGCGGGAGCGCTAAGCCTCGACGTCCTGCCCGGCGCCGCGGTGCTGGCAACGGCGGCGATGGTCGCGTTGTCGGTACCGCTGCACGGCGGGTGGTGGTGGATGTCAGTCTTCATCGCTGTCGCCGCCGTCTCCTGGACGGTAGTCAACAGGGTGCTCCTGCCCGGCGTGAGCGGACAAAGCTTGGGAAGGCGGGCATTTGGCATCGAACTCGTGTATCGGGCTGGATCGCCCGTTGGACCATGGACGCTGCTGCTACGAGACATGACGCACCTGCTGGACACCGTTCCGGCATTGGCGGGATGGCTCTGGCCGTTGAAGGATTCCCGCCGACGTACGTTCGCAGACGCATTGTGGGGCACCGAGGCGCACGTGGTGGAAGCACCAATGGCCGACGGGTCGCGCCGAAACACTGCTTGCGTCCTGCTGGTCGCCGCCGCGCTGTGCGCGGTGGATGCCACGGTCAGCGTTGCCGTTGTGCGTCAACGAGATTCATCGAGCTCCGATGCCACCGCCGAGATCGCAGCGCAGGGGCCGCACATGGTCGAACAAATCCTGAGCTATCACCCCGAAACCGTGCAGGGCGACTTCGACCGCGCGCGAACGTTGGCCTCCGACGCCTACCGCGGACAGTTGATCGCCCAGCAGCAGGCGGTCGTGAAGGCAGGTCTGGTACGCAACGACTATTGGGTGACGGACAGCTCGGTGCTCAGCGCGACACGAGGTCGTGCCACCATGTTGCTGTTCTTGCAGGGCCGGCGCGGGGCGGCGCCGGACCGGCGGTACCTCACCGCTTCGGTGCGAGTGAACTTCGTCGAATCCGATTCGACGCCATGGCGCGTCGACGAGCTGACCGTCGTGACCAGTCCGCCAACGGTGAAGGCCAACCCGTGAGTCCGCGACGCAGGATCGAGGGGGATGCGGGGCTGCTTCTCTGCGCCACGCCGGCTCGCCCGGCGCGACGCTGGCGATTGCCGACTGCGGTGACGTTCGCCGCGGCGGTGGCAGTGATTGCCATCGTGCTGTGCGGGCTGGTGCTGTCTTCACATGAAACGCGAAGACGCGCAGGGCTATACGATGCCGCTGCGCTCGGCTATGTCCGTACGTTCATGACGGACTTCACGTCGCCTGACCCATTCCACGCGAACGACTACGCCGATCGGATACTCGCACGAGCCACGGGCGCCTTCGCCGAGCAGTACCGCCAGAACGAAGACGAGATCGTCGTCGGCATAGCGAGATCGGAACCCACGACGGGCACCGTGCTCGAAGCGGGTGTCTCCAGACGCAACGACGACGGCAGCGTCGACGTGCTGGTCATCACGAAGTTCACGTCTACGTCGCCGGACGGAATGTTGCGGGCCGAAAGGACGAACCGATGGGTGGTCACGACCAAGCAGGAGGAGGACCGATGGATGATCAGCAGCTTGACACCGATGATCTGACAGATGCTCGCAACCGTCGGCGACCGCACGGCCAAACGCCCCGCGGCAAACGCGGACGGCGACTTCCGGCGCTCGACGTGGATGCCACGACACCGCCGGTGGCCGCGGACGGTCCCGTCACGGAAGTAGGCGGCAAAGACGACGACGGCGACGCGGCTGCTGGCAGCGGGCAATTCAGCCGCTGGCGCACCGTCGTGGTCGGCATTGCCGCTCTGGTGTTCGTCGGCTCGATGACATACGCAGGTGCGGCCGTGCACACCTATCTGGCCGATCGCGCTGCCGCATCAGCCCGAACCGACGTCGCGCGCACCGCGGTGGATGCAGTCACCACCTTGTGGACATACACCCCCGCCACGATCGACACGTTGGCCGATCGCGCGAGTCAGTACCTCAGCGGTGACTTCAGTGCCCAGTACCGCAAGTTCCTCGACGCGGCCGCCGCTCCCAACGAACAAGCTCAGGTGACCGACAGCACCGAGGTCGTTGGCGTGGGAGTGGAATCGCTCGATGGCACGGACGCCGTGGCGATCGTCTTCACCAACACCACCGCCACCAGCCCACTGACCAAGAACATTCCCTCGCTCAAATACGTTGGATACCGCCTCACGATGACACGCGAGGGCGCGCGCTGGCTGGTCACCAAGATGTCCACGGTCAGCTTCATGGACCTGACACCGCAGCTCTAACTGCTCGAAGACGGAGGAGTACATGGCCCGCAAGTCGGTTCCGCTCGCCTGGGCGGGCGTCACGCTGGTGGGGATTATCGTGATCGTCCTCGTGGTGTCCTGGCAGCTGTTCCCGCGACTCGGCGCCGCACAGTCGATGGTCGACGACCTGAGCCCGGCGTTCACGGTCGACCGGGTCAAGGGAGACCGCGGTGGCATCGAAATCGTCTCCGCCGCAACGAATGCCGTCGACGCGATGATGTCTGCCGATGGAGCCAAGGCCGAGTTGCCCAAGATGATCGATCTCGTCGCCGCCACGACCGGGCGATCGCGCGAGGATGCACAGGCATTGATGCGCAACGACTTTCCGGCGATCAACGGGTTCCTGGCCTCGCTCACCCTGCCCGAGGTCAGCGCCGAAATGCCGAAGCTCGTCCACTACCTGGGAACGGTGTTGATGATGACGCCGGAGCAGGTGGAACAGATGCTGAGGACCGACTATCCGAAGCTCGACCAGGTCATCATCAATCTACCCAAGCTCACCGACGGGTGGGCCGCCATTCCCGGCACCGAGCGGTTGACCCGTTTCGACGGCACCCCCGTCCGGACGATGCCCGAACTGAGAACGTATCTGGGCGAGGAATTGATCTCACCCGTCGAGCGGCAGCAGGAGAACTTCCGGCCGTTGGGCGTACGCGGCGGCGTCGGCTTCCTCGCCCCACTGCTTCTGGTGTTGGGAATCGTGGTGGTCCTCTTCGGCACGGCCATGGTCGTAGCGACCTGGCGGGGAGCGCCGCGCAATCCGCTTCGGTTCGCCTGGGCGGTGGTGCCCGTCGTCGGTGTCGGCGTGGTGGCGCTGGTGCTCGGGCTGAACCTGTTCCCACGCCTGATCGGTGGCCAGACACTGCTCGACGACACCCGACCGGCCTTTGCGCTGGACCGAATCCAGGGCGATAGGGCTGGGATCGAGTTCATCGACGTCTTCGTCCAGGCCCTCGGGCCGGCCATCCTGCCCGACGGCGGTGCCGCCGAGGAGTACCCCAAACTGCTCGACCGTGTTGCCGCGAAGGTGGGCGTGCCTTTACAGGACGTGAAAGACCTTGTCCACCTATACTTCCCGCACAGTGCGGGCCTGCTGGACGGGGTGCCGTTCTCGGCGTCGACCGCGGATGCGACGAAACTGGTGGAGTTCCTGGCCGGCCGGTCCAATGTGTCCACCGTGCAGATGTGGAATACGCTGCGGGTCGACTTTCCGCAGATGTATCAGTTGTTCACGAATCTCAGGCTGGTGACCGACGGCTGGGCGCAGGTGCCGGGCACCGAGGGGTTCACTCGCTTCGACGGCACACCCAGCCGGTCCGCTCCCGTGATCCGGGACAACTTCCGCGATGACGTGATCCCGGCCCTCGAGCGCCAGCAGAGCAACTACGTGATCACCGATACCAACTGGCCCCCGCTCACCGTGTTCGCCCCGTTGCTCACCGCCGTCGGCGTTCTGGTCATCGTCTACGGCATGTGGCTGGGCGTGCTCACCAGACGTCAGGCGCGACGACAGCGCGATGAGGAAACGCCGCCTACACCGGCTCCCATTCCGGAGCCGGTCCATGGCAACTAGCCAACCAACCGCGAGAGAAGGAATTGTCATGACTCACAACGATCTACTGCAAGCCACCCAGGCTGCGGGCGGTCCTATCGAGCAAGCCGTCGCGATGTTCATGTTGCATCCCGAGACGTTCGCGGAGAGCATTGCGGCCGGTTACGAGAACCCGTTCGCGGGGTATGTCGCCGGCCGCGGTGGTGTGCTCGGCGAGGCCACCGGAGTCGCGGTGAGCTCGGTGTTCGTGGTGTTCGAACCCACCTTCCTGCAGAGCTTGTGGGAGGAAGGCATCGCAGTACGCGGGGCCGCCGGGGCGGCCGACCTCTACTGGGAGCAGACGGCGGGCTTCGGCCGCAGGCATCTGGTCGGCGCGGCGGGGCTGGACCGCCTCGCCGAGCTGGGGGAGAAGGTCATCGCGGCGACACCGGGCGCAGGGCTGCCGTTGTACGCCGGCTGGCGGACGATGCCGCTGGCCGATGACGCTCCGGCGCGGGCGATGCAGGTGATGTTCATCCTGCGGGAGTTGCGGGCGGGCATGCACTTCAACCTGCTCACCAATTCCGGCATCTCCTTCATCGAGGCGCACATGCTCAACAAGGGGCAGGAGTACGCGTCGATGTTCGGCTGGCCCGAGCCGTTCGCCGACGGGGACGACAAGGCTGTCCGCTACGCCGAGGTCGAGGAGCAGACCAACCTGCGGATGGCGGAGATACTCGGTGCTGCCCTCGAGGAGAGCGAGCCCGCCGAACTTGCTCGCTTGAGTGCGGACGCGGTGCAGTCGCTGAAGAACGGCGCCCCCGCCTGATCGCCGATGTGCGGAAATTGGACAGTTAGGACCGTGGGTCTGGCGGACGATGTCCCTAGCGTCCAGGGTAGGTCCTGGTAGCCGCATGCGGCTGGCCACACGAAGGCAAGGCAAAGGAGAAGGCATGAAGACAAGAGCGGCAGTGTTGTTCGAGGCCGGTAAGCCGTTCGAAATCGTCGAACTCGACCTCGACGGTCCGAAGGCGGGTGAAGTGCTGATCAAGTACGTCGCCGCCGGTTTGTGTCATTCCGACTTGCATTTGACCGACGGGGATCTGACACCCCGCTTTCCGATCGTCGGCGGCCACGAAGGGGCCGGCATCATCGAAGAAGTCGGTCCCGGTGTCACCAAGGTCAAGCCTGGTGACCATGTGGTGTGCAGCTTCATCCCGAACTGCGGGACCTGTCGCTACTGCGCGACGGGGCGCTCCAACCTGTGTGATCTGGGAGCCTCGATCCTCGAGGGAAACATGCCCGACGGGACCTTCCGCTTTCACATGGGCGATGACGATTTCGGCGCGATGTGCATGCTGGGCACGTTCGCGGAGCGCGCGACGATCTCACAGCACTCGGTAGTCAAGGTCGACGACTGGCTGCCTCTGGAGACCGCTGTTCTGGTCGGCTGCGGTGTACCGACGGGGTGGGGAAGTGCCAACTACGCGGGTGCGGTCCGGGCCGGTGATACCACCGTGGTGTACGGCATCGGCGGGATCGGCATCAATGCCGTCCAGGGCGCGAAGCATGCGGGGGCGAAGTACGTCGTCGCCGTGGACCCGATCGAGTTCAAACGCGAAGCCGCGCTCAAGTTCGGGGCGACCCACGCCTTCGCCACCGCGGCGGAAGCTGCCGATACGGTCTCCGAGCTGACCTGGGGCCAAATGGCGGACCAGGCGATCATCACGGTCGGAACCGTTGAAGAAGACGTGGTGACCGAGGCCGTGAACATCATCGGCAAGGGTGGCACCGTGGTCATCACCGCGCTGGCGGACCCGGCGAAGCTGACCGTGCATGTCTCGGGTGGCCTGCTGACGCTGTTCGAGAAGACGATCAAGGGCACCTTGTTCGGTTCTGCCAATCCGCAATACGACATCGTCAGACTACTGCGGCTCTATGACGCCGGCCAGCTGAAGCTGGACGAGCTCGTCACGACGAGGTACACCCTCGAGCAGGTCAACGAGGGCTACCAGGATCTGCGAGACGGCAAGAACATCCGGGGTGTCATCACCCACGCCAGCTGAGCTTTAGTGAGGCGGGAAGGAAAGGGCGCCAGCCCTTTTCGTCACCGTCACCCCAGCGCAACGGTCCTACGCCCCGACTCGGGATCAGAAGAACCCCTGGGCGTTGGTTGAGTAGCTGACCAGCATGCTCTTGGTGTTCTGGTAATGGTCGAGCATCATCTGGTGGCTCTCGCGGCCGATTCCGGACTGCTTGTACCCTCCGAAGGCCGCGTGCGCCGGATACTCGTGATAGCAGTTGGTCCAGACTCGGCCGGCCTTGATGCCTCGGCCCAGTCGGTAAGCGGTGTTGCCGTCGCGGCTCCACACTCCGGCGCCAAGCCCATAGATGGTGTCGTTGGCCAACTTCAGTGCTTCGTCCGTCGAGTCGAACGTCGTCGCACACACCACCGGGCCGAAGATCTCCTCCTGGAAGATGCGCATGTCGTTGGTGCCCTTGAAGATCGTGGGCTCGATGTAGTACCCGTCCGGGTACTCGGCCACGGTTCGCACTGCCCCGCCCGTGAGCACTTCGGCGCCTTCCTGGCGGCCAATGTCTATGTAGGACAAAATCTTTTCGTACTGTTCACGACTGGCCTGCGCGCCAATCATGGTGGCGGGATCGAGGGGGTCACCGCTCTTGATGGCCTTGGTACGGGTGATGCACCGTTCGATGAACTCGTCGTAGATCGATGCATGGATCAAGGCCCGCGACGGGCAGGTGCACACTTCGCCCTGATTGAGCGCGAACATCACGAAGCCTTCGACGGCTTTGTCCAGGAACGCGTCATCGGCGGCGGCGACATCGGCAAGGAAGATGTTCGGGCTCTTGCCGCCCAATTCCAGAGTCACCGGGACGATGTTCTGGCTGGCGTACTGCATGATGAGCCGACCGGTGCTCGTCTCGCCCGTGAACGCGACCTTGGAAACCCGGGGGCTGCTCGCCAGCGGCTTGCCAGCCTCGAGGCCGAATCCGTTGACCACATTGAGAACCCCGGGTGGAAGCAGGTCGGCGATCAGTTCGATCAACTTCAGCACCGAAACCGGTGTCTGCTCAGCGGGTTTGAGGACCACGCAGTTGCCCGCCGCCAGAGCGGGAGCAATCTTCCAGCACGCCATCAGGATCGGGAAGTTCCACGGGACGATTTGCCCGACGATGCCGAGTGGCTCGGCGAAGTGATACGCGACGGTGTCGCTGTTGATCTGGGACAGTCGCCCTTCCTGGGCCCTGATGGCTGCGGCGAAGTACCGGAAATGGTCCGTAGCCAAGGGAATGTCGGCGGCGAGACTCTCGCGCACCGGTTTGCCCTTGTCCCAGGTCTCTGCAACCGCGAGTTGCTCCAGATTGGCCTCCATGCGGTCGGCGATCTTGTTCAGGATCGCGGCGCGTTCCGCTGGCGACGTCGCGCTCCACTTGTCCATGGCGGCATCGGCGGCGTCGAGAGCCAGTTCGATGTCGGCGCCCGACGAGCGCGCCACCTCTGTGAAGACCTTCCCGTCGATCGGAGAGGAGTTGTCGAAGTACCGGCCCTCGACCGGTGCCACCCATTCGCCACCGATGAAGTTGTCGTATCTGGGGGCGAATTCGACGATGCTGCCTTCTGTTCCAGGCCGTACATAGGTCATGGGATCTCCTCAGCAGTGCTTCGGGTCGGTGGCGTTTGCGTCGATCGACAACGCCGCCAAACATGTCTGGCCCACCATCCCCGCCCGAGGTTGGCGGCAGGTTGGCGGCCGTTCTTTGGCTAGGGCACTTGTGCCCTAATCGGGTAACGCATTGGCCGAATCGTGACGAGGCCGCGCAACGTGGACGTACGCTCGCGCACCAAATAGGAGGACCGGTGCCACCACATGTGAGCGACGGAGAAGGCATGCGCCCGGAGATTGCGATGTCCTGGCGCAGGTCCACCATGTGCGGCGTTCAGCCTGACGTGCAGATCCCGTTGGATTCGGGCAGTGAGCACGACACGCGCCTGCTGCGTTCGGCGATGCCCGTCCTCGAGGAGCTGGCAGATCAGATCGCCGGGACAGGACTTTGCGTCCTTCTCGCCGACCGTGACTGTCGCATCGTGAGGCGGGTCTTCGACGGCACTCGCGTCGAACGTGGGTTGGAAACCCTCGGCATTCTCAGTGGCGCGCTATGCGCCGAGGAGATGGCGGGGACCAACGCGATCGGCACACCGTTCGAACTGCGTCAGGGCGTCGTCGTCAACGGCAGCGAACACTATCTCGAGCAACTGCGTGGCTTGAGCTGCTATGGGCATCCGATCATCCATCCGGCCACCCGGCGGATCGAGGGAATCCTCGACATGACGATCGAGGCCTCTGAGGTCAACCCGTTGTTCGTACCCTTCGTCACCCGCGCCGCTCGGGATATCGAGCGTCGTCTGCTCGACGGTTCGAGGGTTTCCCAGCAACAGCTCGTCCAGGCGTTTCAAAGTGTGCGCCCGCAGCCTCACCTTGCCGTGGCGGCGATCGGTGTGGACATGCTTCTGACCAACGAGGTCGCGATGAACACGTTGGACGCCACGGACCACGTCCTGCTTCACGAGATCGCAGCCGAATTGCGCCCTGGTGAAATTCGGGAAGTGCAGCTG
This sequence comes from Mycolicibacterium sp. TUM20985, assembly GCF_030295745.1. Classification (NCBI taxonomy): domain Bacteria; kingdom Bacillati; phylum Actinomycetota; class Actinomycetes; order Mycobacteriales; family Mycobacteriaceae; genus Mycobacterium; species Mycobacterium antarcticum. Next base: position 4,378,893 of record NZ_AP027291.1, on the reverse strand, counting down.
GAATTGAACAGCGGCGACACCGTCGCCGTACAGGTCAATGCCGTCCCTGGGACCGACGGCGGCGCGGTCTTCCTGATGCGTTCAGCGCGCGCCTCCTCCACCCGGATCCGCCGCGGCGTGAACGCCGCGCCGGGTTCGGCCCACCGGCTCAAGATGGATCTGGCAAGGATGCGCACCATCCCGGGAGCTCTCGCGGTCTGCGGCGAACCGGGTAGTGGCCGCACGACGGCGGCGCGATTGCTCGTCGAACCGGACGACGCCCACTGGCTCGACGGTGTTCGCGCGGTCGTCGACGGACAGCCCCGGTGGCTGCGGGAGCTGATCGCAGCCGCCAACGGCGACGCCTCCGCGGTCGTGGTGGAAAACGTCCAGTTGCTCCCCGACGCGATACTGACGGTGCTCGGAGGTCTCATCGACTCCGAGACTCAACCTCGGATCGTGCTCACCGGGGGACCGATGGCGCAATTGCCCCCGCAGGTGGCGGCCCTGATCACGCGGTGCTCCGGCCGTGTCGAGCTGCCACCGCTTCGGCAGCGGCGGCTGGACATGCCCGAGATCAGCCGCGCCCTACTCGCTGAACTCGGGGGGCATTGGCGACTGACGCCGCGCGCTTTCACGGCATTGTCGGCGGCGGATTGGCCCGGCAATTTCAGCGAACTCAGGCTGGTCCTGCGCAGCGCCGCCGAGACGGCGCAGACGCCCGACATCATCGATGTCTCCGACCTTCCGCCCGGGTATCAGAGCGTCACCCGGGTCGCCCATCTGGCCGGCCGAGAGCGGGCCGAACGGGAGGCCATCATCGGCGCGCTGTCTAGGGCCGGTGGTAACAAGGTCCATGCCTCAACGGAACTAGGCATCAGCCGCAGCACTCTTTACGCTCGCATGAAGGCGCTGGATATCGGCACCTAGCTGTCCAGTTTCCGGACAGTTACGGATCACCGCGCTCTCCCACACTGATGGCATCAGACAGCACGAGCTGTGTGACGAGTGAGTTCGCATCCGCATGAGGTCGGCTTCCCGCCGCGGTTCCACCGTGGTGCCAGGCACTGGCAGCGACCTCGACGCAACGGTGGCGCGATCGAAAGGAAAGGCGCTCAAGAATGACGTCAACAGAAACGAAGAGGGTTTCCTCTTCCGTCGGCAAGGAGAAGTCGCAAACGCCGGTGCGCCGGGGCGGCTCCTACAAATCAATCTTCATCGCGTTCGCGGTCATTGCGGTCATCGGCCTCAGCTGGCGGGCGTATCAGCAAGCCTTCGCAGTGTCGAAGGGGCTCGACTCCCACAATCCGGAATTCACCAAGTACTGGGTGTCGCTCGCCCTGGCCAACATGACGCTGCTGCCTGCCGCCGCCGGCGCGTGGTACGTCTGGATGTGGGTTACCGGCAAGCGCCTGCCCACCGAGATGACCCGGGAGGACGAGGGACGCAGGTTGTGGAACCTGTGGCTCATCATCCTGTCCTTCTGCACCGCGGCGTACATCGGCGGTAGCTATGCGGCCGAGCAGGATGCGTCCTGGCACCAGATCGTCACCCGCGACTCGGCCTTCACACCGAGCCACGACGTGCTGTTCTACGGGGCCTTCCCGCTGATGATCTACTTGGCTGCCGGGTCCTACATCTATGCGCGCACCCGTTTGCCGCACCTCTACGGCGGCAAGCTGCTGCCGGTGTCCTTCGCCTTGATCGTCAGCGGCAGCCTGTTGCTGCTGTTCCAGGTGGCGATGAACGAGTTCGGACACTCCTTCTTCCAGGCGGAGGAAGTCTTCGCCGCGCCGCTGCACTGGCCGTTCGTCATCTTCGCCTACCTGCTCGCCGGAACGTTCGCCGTCTGGTTCGGCACACTTCCGCGAATCATGGAGCTGGCTCGCCAGGAGCGTGCCGAGGTAGCCGCGACACCGGAGTCCGCAACGGCGGAGTCCACGACCACGGTCGGTCCCGTGACGGCCGACGTCACGAGCACGGGCCACGTGGCCACGCAATAGCACCGAGCAAGGTCCCTCAGCGAGCGATGTCGTATCCGCTCGCTGAGGGACCCACCAACGAATCGTGACATCGCGTCGCTGTACGCATTCCGGCATTCCGGCTCAACAGAGGGTGATTGCTCCATGACTACCGCTAGAGAAGAAGCCAGTTCCGCACTGGACGTGGAGACCAAGAAACCCCTGCTCAGTCGCCGCTGGGATCTGCTGATCCTGGTCAGCGCCGCGCTGCTCATCATGGCCGCCTTTCACGTCAACCAGATGCTGTTCAGCGGCGACTGGTCGTTCTGGGCCGACTGGAAAGACCGGGAGTTCTGGCCGCTGGTCACTCCTGCCGTAGGCATCATCGTGCCGGCGGCCGTGCAGTACATCGCCTGGCACCTGCTGCGCCTCCCGCTGGGTGCGACTCTGTGCGCGCTGCTGCTGATCATCGCGCAGTGGATTTCGCGGTGGGGCAGCTTCGACCAGTGGACCCACATCCCGCTGAACTTCACCTGGCCGGAGACATTCATCATGGCCGCAGTGCTTCTCGATGTGACGCTGGCGGTGTCGCGCAGTTACATCGTGACGTCGATCGTCGGTGGGCTGCTGTGGGGCGCGCTGTTCTGGTTCTTCAACTTCCCGGCCCTGTCGCCGTATCTGGTACCGGTGGACTTCCACGGCACCCTGCTGACAGTGGCTGACACGCTCTCGTTCCACGTCGGCAGAACCCAGACGCCGGAATACCTGCGCATGATCGAAGAGGGACACCTCAAGGCGCTGGTCAGTGACATTACGATCGTGGTCGCCTTCTTCGGCGGGATGTTGTCGGCCGCCTGTTACTGGATAGGCATTCTCATCGGCAAGTACATCGCAGTATGGCCCATCGGCAAGTTCTTCAAGCTGCAGACCGACTGAAATCGACGACGAGAAGATGATGAAACTATCTGAGCTGCAAGGCCTTCGGGGCCTCGTCCATTCGTTGCGCGGCAAGCGCACGAGCCATCGCTGGGGACCGGTGCTCGCCGTGATCGGAATCCTGCTGCTCATCGCACCGCCGCCGGTGGCCTCCGCGCATGGGGAGCAAGGCCAGCAGGCATTCGAACGCACCTCGACGGTCCTGTTCTACGACGTGAACTTCTCGACTGAGAACCTCAACATCGGTGACGAGTTGACCATCACGGGGACGCTGCGCGTGATGAACGCGTGGCCGGACCACACGATCGACCCGCCGGACTTGGGATTCCTCACCGTGAACCAACCGGGCCCGGTGTTCTACATCGAAGACCGCGAGATGTCGGGCATGTTCACCCCCCAATCGGTCAAACTCACCAAGGGCGGGGTCTACCCCTTCCGCCTGGTGCTGAAGGCGCGCATACCGGGCACGTGGCACATCCACCCAGCAATGGCCGTGAAGGGCACCGGAACTCTCATGGGCCCGGGCGCGTATGTCACCATCAACGATTCCGGAGTGTTCACCGAGCCACAGCTGCTGGCCAACGGCACGACCGCGGACCTGACGAACTACGGGCTGCCGCGCGTTATCACCTGGCAGCTCATCGGCTTTCTCTTCGGTGCCGCGTACGCCGTGTACTGGCTGCGCAAGTCACTGCTGCAGCGCGCGGCCGTGGTCAATTCCGGCGGCGGTGCCGGCTTGGTCACGAAAACCGAGCGCAAAGTCAGCATCGCCTTCGGTATCGGAGCTCTGGTCCTGGGACTCGGCGGCTTCATCTACGCGACGGTCTCCGACGGACCGCACGTACCGCTTCAAGTCGCGCGGCTGGCTCCAATACCCGAAGCCCCGAGTCCGCTCTCGTCGAAAGTGCAGACCAAGGTCGAGAATGCGGTCTTCGACGCGGATGCGGGCACGCTCGCGCTGACCGTTCAGGTCACCAACGCCAATGACACTCCGGTGTACTTCGACCATCTGCAATTCGCCGATCTGGAGTTGGCCAACAAGGAGGGGGCACCGCCCGGACTCCCGGCGAACACCCTCGCCACCGTGACGCCGCCCGGTCCGATCCAGGCCGGGGAGACACGTGAGATGACCATCACCGTCGATGCTGGGGAGTTGAAGGCGCAGAATCTGCTGCCGCTCAACGACGCCCAGGTCCGTATCACGGGGCTGATGTTCTTCAAGGACGCCAGCGGAACGAAGGCGGCGTCGGAGATCAACGAGCTCTCCTCGGGCATTCTGCCGAAATTCGACTAGTAGATAGTCACCGCGCCGCTCAGCCGAAACGCGGCGTCGAACACACCACAGGAAGGGAGTTTCGGCCATGAGCCTGAGCATCCTTGCCCATGGGGGTCAGATGACCGGCGATGAGATAGCCATCATGGGCGGTGGATTGTCGTTCGCTCTTCTGTTCCCGATCGCCGTGCTGATCGTCGTGTCGCGGCGGATGAAGAAGAAAGAGGGTTCCAACGACGGTGACGGCGGCGATGCTTCTGCAACCGCCGTCGCGGCCGCCCCCGAACCCACCCCTTCTGTCCTAGCGACTCCCGATCCCGCTGAACGCACGTGACCAAAGAGGACGGATCAACCTCATGACCAATCTCGTTGCAATGGGCGATTTTTCGTCCAACGTCAGTGCACAGTTCTTGTACACGACTGCGCTGGTTCTGTTCATGGCATTGGTGATGCCGGTGGTGGCGATCGCCGTCATCGTCAAGAAATCGACGTCGGCGGAGGCGCGCAACAGCGTGGCCGGTCTGGGCACGGTGAGCCTTCACGAAGAGCTCGACGAGTTCATCGCCGCGGTCGAATCCGGCGGCATCACGATGAAATCGCTGCGCGGTGAGGGTGCTCGCGACAAAGCTGTGGTGGCGCCGCGCACCACCTTCAACAGTCCGGGGGCCTGACAGAGTGTTGTCGGCCAAACTGATTATGGCTGTGGCCGTTCCTGCGCTGATCTGTGTGAGTTGCTCGTCGAAGCCGAACACGCAGTCATCGCCGTCGGTTACTCCTCCTGCGACGGTGGCGACGTCGCGCGCTGCGGCCCCATCGACAGGGCAGAGTAACGCCGGGCTGGTGATACCAGTTCAGATCAGCCAGGGGACCGTCACGCCCACCAATGCTGAGTTGGAGGCCCGGGTCGGCGAACCCATAACGGTGCGCATCGACAGCGATGTCGACGAAGAACTTCACGTGCATTCGGTGCCAGAGCACGAATTCGAGGTCAAGCCGGCGGCCGGCCAGATCTTCAGCTTCATCGTGGCCATTCCGGGCCAGGTGGCGATCGAGCTGCACCACAGCGACAAGACTGTGGCGACCGTGACAGTGCGCTGACTCTTGAACGGCCCAGCTCGCCAGCTTCTTGCTCACGGACTCGGCGGTAGTACCGATCTCCCGATTCCGTTCTCCTACACCGTCGTCGCTGCGGCATGGGCGCTGAGCATCTCGTTCGTCATACTGGTCTTCGCTTGGCGCACACCGCGGTTGCGGGCCGATTCGGTCGGTCGTCGGGTGCCGCAGTGGATCAACACCGTTGTCACGTCTGCGGCGTTCCGCAACGCCATGGCTGCGCTGGGGTTGGCGTTCACCGGCTGGGTGGCACTGGCGGGATTCCTGGGTCCGCGCAGCGCGTCGCACAATGCGTTACCCGGCACGTTCTACGTGCTCCTGTGGGTCGGGGTGGTCGCCCTCTCGGTGCTCTTCGGACCGGTATGGAAGTTGATCTCGCCGGCGCGTGCGGTTCGTCGTCTACTCGACCGCGGCAAGCGGTTCGAGGTTCGCCGATCATCCGCGACGTACCCGGAGCGATTCGGCTACTGGCTGGCCGTAATTGGGTTGTTCGGATTCGCCTGGGTTGAACTGGTTTCGCCCGATCCTGGCTCGGTGACGGCGATTATCGCCTGGTGTGTCGTCTATCTGGTGGTGACCGTCGGTGGTGCCATTCGCTACGGCGCTACGTGGTGCGAACGGGCGGACCCCTTCGAGGTGTACAGCACACTGGTCTCGCGGATCTCATTCGTCGGTCCCGGCAACCGGCCGGGAATCTATGTCCTGCGGTTGCCTTTGAACAATCTGCAGGCAACGAAGATTCGCGCGGGTTCGGTCGCATTGGCCGCCACGCTGCTGGGCTCGACAGCCTTCGACAGCTTCTCCGCGCAGGCGGCATGGCACCGATTCGTGGATTCTGCGTCCGCACGGCTGGCTCCGATCGATGCCACCGTTGCGTCCACCGCCGTGCGGTCGGTGGGCCTGATCATGATGATCGTGTTGGTCGGCGGAACGTTCTGGCTGGCGGCACAGGCTGTTCCAGCCTTGAGCCGAGCGGAACGCCGCAAGTTGCCCGGGCTGCTCTCGCCGTCATTGACCCCGATCATCGTGGGATACGTCTTCGCGCACTATCTGTCCTATCTGGTCGAGAAGGGCCAATCAACGATCCAGCTGTTGTTCGACCCCTTTGATCGTGGGTGGAACGTCTTCGGGCTCAAAGACCATGGCGTGGCCTACATCTTGTCCGCGCATCCCGCGCTACTCGCGACGATCAAAGTCACGTGTGTGCTGACCGGTCACATCCTCGGAGTGATGGCCGCGCACGACCGCTCGCTGCGCCTGCTGCCCCAACGACAGCAATTATCTGGACAACTGGCCTTGCTGCTGACCATGGTCTTCTACACGTGCGGAGGCCTTTATCTGCTGTTCCAGGCCTAGGAGCGGTGCACGACCCGACCGAGATCACTGCGCACGAATGACATGGATGTGAATGATGCAGACCCAAGCATTGCAGGGGCAACGCAACGAACTGAGGGGCGTCTGGGAGAGGTTTCTCCTACCTGGGGCTGACGTGCGCGCCAGTGAACCGACGAGCTTCGTCCTTCGGTCGGAGATCGCCCGGTCATGGACGCGGTCCCTGGACTCCGTAGATCCGGCGAGCGACGGCGCGCCGGCTACCGACGAGTCGATCGTCAGCCGCTGGAATGACTCACCGCTACACGGCCCCGTCACGGACATGACAGCCGAATTGCGACGGATCGTGGATTCCGCCGCGTTCGTCGTCGGCGTGACCGATGAGACTGGAACGTTGTTGTGGACGTGCGGTGGCCGCACCGAGCGCAATCAGGCGGAAAAAGTCAATTTTGCGGTCGGAGGGCGTTGGGACGAATCTGGCTTTGGCACGAACGCAATCGCCCTTGCCCTCCGAACCGGAGAGGTCAGTACGGTGTTCGCAGCCGAACATCTCGTCGAATGTCTGCACCGTTGGGTCTGTTACTGCGCGCCGATTCGTGATCGCCATCATCGGATCGTCGGCACGCTCGACCTGTCCACGACATGGGACCGAGCCAACCCTCTCGCGATGTCGACGGTCAGCGCGTTGGCCTCCTTGATCGAGGCGAAGTTGGCGGAGCAGTGCCCTGGCCCGTTCAACCTTGGCGACAGCCCTCAGGTATCCATCCGTTGCCTGGGCTCGACCGAGGCCGCAATTGGCCCGAAGACGCTGCGGTTGAGTCCGCGGCAGGCAGAAATCCTGGTGCTGTTGGCCCTACGGCCGCAGGGCTACACGGCTGGCGAGCTCAGCCTCGAGCTCTATGGTGACCGCCACGTGTCGATTGCGACTCTCAAGGCGGAGGTCTCCCACCTTCGGCGCCTGTTCGGTGGCACGATATCGCGGCATCGATACGCGTTGACCACTGAGATATCGTGCGATGCGCTAGACGTCCTCAACGCGCTTCGACGTGGCGACATTGCAACGGCCGTCGCCGCTTACCGAGGTCCACTTCTTCCCGCATCCGAAGCCCCCGGTGTAATCGATTGGCGCAACCGTCTTTCCGTCGCGGTGCGCGAAGCCGTCCTGCGAGACGAGTCGGCCGAACCCGCACTCATCCTGGGCAATCATTGCCACGACGATCCGGCCATTTACGAACATGCCTTGGCGAAGTTGGCGCCGGCCGACTGTCGGCGACCGCTCGTCGTCGGTCATCTGCACACCTCGCTGCGCGGTTGGCGCTAACCGGCGCCAGTTCCGTGCGGAGGCACGAGGCGTCCTTCGAGGAGTCGTAAGCGGGAATCGGTTGCCCGCCTTCGGTCCAGCTGCCGACCCGATGAACACGGATAGCCGTAGGTTGGCCCTACGTGGGATCGCCGCGCGAATCGCAGGGAACGACGTGGCCGTCGTCGACGAGGGCCAACGTCACCCGCATCTCGTTCGGTCGAAGGCTGCCCGTCCAGTCGTCGTAGGGATGATCGAGGAACCCCACGACGAGCAACGCCGACACCACCAGCGCTGACACGAATGCGATGGGCACGGCCTGAATCAGGGCGCTCTCACGGCGATCGGCCTGTACGCACGTGTAGGCCAGAACGGCGGTTGCCCCGATCCCCAGCACGATCCACAGCGGCAGCGGCACCGACGGTTCGGCCTCGGCAATGCGGGCGCGGCGGCCGTCCCGTCGCTCGGCTTGCTGGTCGAACCATTGGCCGTAGGCCGCTTCCTGCTTCGGTGTCCTCGGATCGGTCGCGGCGAAGTCCGTCACCATCGTGTCGACCCAGTGTCGTACCGAGGCAGACGATTCCCCGCGCTCCATGGCGGGCCACTCGTCTGTGAGCACCGAACGTGAATAGCAGATGAGGTCGCCGTGCAGCCGAGAGCCGTCATGTCCTTCGAGCACGTCGGACACGTTGTGCAACTCGGTGACGGCGATCGCCTCCATGGTGCCGCCGTCACGGGCGCGCTGATAGTTTTGCAGCGCGTAGAAGATCCATTCTTCTCGCCCAGTGTTGCCTGCACGGGTGGGAATGCAGTGGTTAGACTTCGGCCGCTTCCAAGAATGCAGTAGTCGATACCGCATCAAGACCCCTCCAATGCGCTCATACTCGGCGCACCGGTACGCAGAGCGATGAGGACGCACACCATGACTGCAGAGAATGTGGCAGAGCCCGGCGTAGCCGACGACGAGTGTCGGGATTGTGGTTACGAGCCGGAACTGAAACGAACTCTTGGGGGTTTCCAGGTCTTCGCGATCTCCTTTGCGTTCATCTCGGTGGCGGTCGGCATCTTCGCGACCTACGACGCGGTGCTGGGCACGGCGGGGCCGGTCGGCATCTGGCTATGGGTCATCGCGTCGGTGGGCCAGACGCTGGTGGCGTTGGTGGTGGCGCAGTTCGCGGCGCGGATCGCGTTGAGCGGTTCGTCGTACCAGTGGGCATCACGGCTGGCGAGCCCTAAGATCGGCTGGCTGTTCGGCTGGCTGACGTTCTGGTATCTGGCGATTGCGGTGGTCGCGTTGGACAACGCCTTGGCCAGCCAGGCGCTGATGCCGTTGCTGGGCATGTCGGAGGACGAGGGCGTAGCGCGCCTCGTGACCGTCGCGATCCTGATCGTTCAGGCCGTGTTGGTGATCGCCTCGACGCGGCTGCTGGGTCTGATCACCTCCGGGGCGGTCGGTATCGAGTTGGGCATCGTGGTGGTGTTGGTGGTCGCGCTGGGCGCGGTGATGGTGTTCAGCGGCAGCGGAGACCTGGGGAACCTGACCTCACGCGGGATCACCGTGGGCGATCCCAACTACTTCGCGATCGGGGGCGGGTTGACCGCCGGCATGATCATGGGTTTGACCACGTTGGTCGGCTTCGATTCCGCGGCGAACCTGGCCGAGGAGGCCAAGGATCCCTTCCGCAGCGTGCCGCGGGCGATCGTGGCGTCGGTGGTGGCGGCGGCGGTCCTGGGACTGGTGTTCCTGATCGCGCTCACGCTGGCGATCAAGGACATTCCCGCGGTGACCCAGAGCGGTTCGCCCGTCGCGGCGATCATCCGCAGTCAGCTGGGACCGATCGCCGAGCGAATCCTGTTGGCAGGTTTGGCCTTCGCGATGTTCGGGGCGGGCATGGTGGTGATGGCCGCGTGTTCGCGTCAGGTTTTCGCGATGGCCCGCGACGAGCGTTTCCCCGCACACGGTCTGATGCGTCGGGTCAACCCCAAGACCCAGACGCCCGTGCCGGCGACGATCCTCATCCTCGGCGTCGGAGTCGTGTTGATGCTGGCGTTGCCCGGTCAAGCCCTGCTGCAGTTGATCATTGGTTCGACGATCCTGCCCGCACTGATCTACGGCGCGGTGGTGATCCTGTACCTCGCGGTGCGCAAGACCCTCGATCACAAGGAGGGTGGGTTCAGCCTCGGGCGGTTCGAGCTGCCCGTGGCCGTGGCCGCGCTGGTGTGGGTGGTGATCGCCCTGGTGGCGCTCGTCACCCCCGGCGATGCGTCCATTCCGGTGCTCATCGTGCTCGGATTGATCGTGGCCGGCGGAATCTACTTCGGGTACATGATGATCTTCCACCGCGAAGTCCTCGACACCGAACCCGGTGCGGACTTCACGGCCATCGCGGACGCGGGCAAGTGACCGCTACCTCGGCGCGTCCGGCTGAGTTGACCGGCCGGGTCGTCCATCCCGGCGACGCCGAGTACCCAACGGCCCGGCTCTCCTGGAACCTCCGGTTCAGCCACGAACCGGCTGTGATCGTGTTCGCCCGGGAGACGCACGACGTGGTCAACGCGCTGGCGTGGGCGCGAGAGCACGCCATGCCCGTGCGGGTGCGTAGCGGCGGTCACTGCCTGGAGGGGTGGTCCACCGTCGACGACGGCATCGTGATCGACGTCAGCGAGATGAAGTCGGCCACCATCGACGCGAACGCCCACACCGCGACCGTGGGGGCCGGGCTCAAGCAGCTCGAGGCGGTCACCGCACTGGGCGAGGCCGGGTTCGCGGCGCCGACGGGCACCGAGGGAACGGTCGGGCTGGTCGGCGCGACGCTCGGTGGCGGGTTCGGGCTGCTGACCCGCAACTTCGGCATGGCCAGCGACAACCTGCTCGCGGCGGAGATCGTCATCGCCGCCAAAGATGGTGCGGTGCAGGTGCTCACCGTCGACGAGACCAACCACGCGGACCTGCTGTGGGCGCTGCGCGGTGCGGGCAACGGCAACTTCGGCATCGTCACCTCGCTGACCTACCGGGTTCGGCCGTTGACGCAGGCCATCTACGTGACCGCGACATGGCCGGGTCTCGACACCCTGGCCGACGTCTTCGAGGCGTGGCAGCGCTCAGCGCCCCACACCGATGACCGTCTCACCAGCCAGCTGGAGATCCGCCGCGACGAAGTTCAGCTGATCGGAGCGCTCGCACCCGGATCGGAGGCCGAGGCCAAGGAGATGCTGGCATCGATCCTGTCGGTCGGCGCACCGACGGTGACGATCGTCGACGGCACGTGGGCGGACATCTATGCGGGTTTCCAGATCCCGACCCCCGACGAGCCTCAGAACTGGATGTTCAAGTCGCAGTTCATCTATCAGCCATACCCCGTCGAGGCCATCGAGGTGGTGCGCACCTTCATGGCGAAGGCCCCGACGCCGGAGTGCAACTACTTCACCAACGCCTTCGGTGGCGCCGTCGCGGGCAGCGAACCGTCGGGCGGGTCGGTCTTCGCTCATCGTGACGCGCTGTTCTACGCCGAGCCGGGCGCGGGCTGGGGCATCCGCGGTGCAGGGATACCGGCCAGCGAAGACCCGCTGACCGTCCCGTTGCAGGAGTGGATCGAGGAATTCGCGGCGGCGTTGGCGCCCCATGTCGACGGCGCCTACGTCAACGTGCCCAACGCCGGCATGCCCGGCTGGGAGAGCGCCTACTGGGGAGCGGGCGTCGACCGCCTGCGGACCATCAAGGCCAAGTACGACCCCGATGACGTGTTCACCTTCGAGCAGAGCATCCAGCCCGCGGTGCCGCGCCCTCAGTGACTGTGTGGGTGCGGACGTGCCGTGCCCTCACCGCGACGGCGGGCCTCTTCGCCCTCGGCGATGAGACGCAGCTGCTCGTCGACCTCGCGGCCCTCCAGCAGCGGCTGGCGAGGATCCCAACGGGTACCCTCGGCGGCATCCTTGCGGCGGCGGGCGATCGCGGAGATGACCTCCAAGATCACGCGGTTGCCCAGCAGCGCGGTGATGTCGGCGTGATCGTAGGGGGGTGCCACCTCGACGACGTCGACACCGAGGACGGGCAGCTCGTAGCAGATCCGCCGCACCGCGTCGAGGAGTTCGCGAGCCGAGAATCCGCCCGGCTCAGGGGTTCCCGTGCCCGGTGCGGCGCCGGGGTCGCAAACGTCGATGTCGACGGACAGGAAGACGCCCTCGCAGTCGGTGGTCGCGATCTCGAACGCCTCGGTCAGGCAGGGCTCCAGCCCGCGGGCGACGATCTCGGTCATCTCGTAGGAGCGCAGGCCCTGCGCGGCCATCCACTGCAGGGTCGGCTCCTCGGGCCAGTAGCCGCGTAAGCCCAGTTGTAGGAACCGGTCTCCGCGCAGTGCCCCGGATTCGATCAGCCGGCGCATCGGGGTGCCGTGGCCGACCAGCGAACCCAGGTGGATGTCACCGGTGTCGGCGTGGGCGTCGAAGTGGATCATCGAGACCTTGCCGAACCCGTGCTGACGGGCCACCCCCGTATGGTCCGGCCAGGCGATCGTGTGGTCACCGCCGAGGACGATCGGAATCGCCCCCGAGGCGGAGATCTTGTACACGTCCTCCTCGATCATCTGCACCGCCTGCTCGACGTTGCCGCTGTAGAGGGCTACGTCGCCGGCGTCGTACACCCTTAGGTCCTTGAGGCCGTCGACCCGCAGCGCCAGGCTGGGCCGTGACCCGTTCTGCGGCAGGTAGCAGGCCTGGCGCAGCGCCGACGGGCCGAACCGCGCACCGGATCGGTACGTCGTCCCGCCGTCCAGCGGAGCGCCGAGGATGACGATGTCGGCGTCCGCGTACGTCGACGGGTCCTCCAGGTCGCAGCGCGGTACCCCAAGGAAGGTGATGTCTGGTCCGAAGCCTGTGCCTGCCATGTGTTTTCCCTTCGTGATGGCTAGTCGGTGTCGTGCATGGTGATGAGCGCGCGGAACGTGTGCCGGAGGGTGGCGCGGATGCGTCGCTTGTCGACCGGACCGAGGGGCCGGTAGACGTTGTCGATCTCCAAACCCGCCATCACGGCCATGATGGTGCGGGAGTCCAGTTCTGGCTGGCGCGACCCAAGGTCGCGGAACAGCCGACTCAGTGCGGGCACCATCGCGGCGTGCCAGCCTTCGAACATCGGGCGGAGTCGTTCGTCTCGGCTGGCTTCGGTGACGAGTTCGTAGCGGGTGACGATTGCGCCGGGGGGCGAGGTGAATCCGTCGATGGTCATGTCCGCCAGTAGATCCGCGAGTTGCTCGGGGGTCATCGTCGGTTGCAGCCGGTCGGCGGCTCGGACGACGCGTTCGATCTCCCGGTCGGACAACTGTTGGAAGGCTTGGGCGATGAGGTCGGACTTGTCGTCGAAGTAGTAGCTCAGGGCACCGAGGGGGATTCCGGCCTGGTTGGCCACCACGCGCATCGACAGGCCGGCTAGTCCGACGCGGGCCATCACCTCGATGGCCGCATCGATGATCTCGATGCGACGCTGCGCGCCGCGTACCGTGTTGCCTGTATTTCGTTGGTGATCAACCTGTTTGGTGGCAGCTCCGGCGCCGGTATCCCTCATCCCTCGAACTTCAGGGTGGAGAAGTCGGTATCCCACATCCAGGCGGGCTGACTGCTCCAGCCCGAGTACCCCTTGCGGGCGGCGACCGTGTTGTGCAGATCCGCGATGTTCACCCAGCACAGTGAATCGCGGTAGGCCTTGGCCGCCTCGACGTAGAGCGCCTGCGACGCGGCCGGGTCCGGCTCGGCACTGGCCTCGTCGAGCAGCTTGTCGGCCGGGGGTACCGAGCATCCGAGGAGATTGACCGGTGCACCTGTGTAGTCGTAGATCCGCGACCACGTATCGGGATGCGCGGCATCGGGATTGAAGGATGCGACCATCAGGTCGGGCCGCTGGTCGGGGTTTTCGCCGAGCGCGAAGAACTGCGCCAGGGGGAAGTCCCGAACGGTGGAGCTCAGGCCCGCCTGCTGGAGGATGACCTGGATCTGATTGGAGAGGTCCTGCAGGCTGCTGTCCCCGCTGGGGTAGCCGATCTCCACGTTGCCGCCCTTGGCGCCGAGTGCGGCCAACTTGGCGGGGTCGAGGGCGGGTGCGTCGGGCACGGCGCCCTCGGGCATCATGCCGGTGGGGTAGAACTGCGTCGACGGCGTGCCTTGGGCGCCGAACACCGTGGTGGTCAGCGCCTCGCGGTCGAGCGCAGCGCTGAGCGCCTCACGCGCCGGCCTCGGGCCGAATACCGGTGAGTCGGGGTTGACCATGACATGAGCCTTGACCAACGCGTTCGTTTGCAGCACTTCGCTGTTGGGGCTACTGGCCGCTGCCTCGTAGTCACCCTTCGACAGGCCGTGCAGGATCATGTCGAGCTCACCCTTGTCGAGTTGCAGCCGCTGCACCGCGGTGGCGGCGACCACCGGCATCTCCACGGTGGTGATCTGTGGTGGCGGTCCCCAGTAGTTCGCGTTGGCGGTGAGCGTGTAGTGACTGGCCGGCACCGCATCGGTCAGTTCGTAGGGGCCCGTGCCCGCGGTGTGCGACGCAAGCCAGGCCGCCGCGTGGTCACCGTCGGCCGAGTGTTCCGCCACGACGGCCGGGCTGGTCATCAGCGGGCCGTACGGCGAGGCGAGGTAGTCCAGGAACGGTGCGACCGGTTTGTTCAGGGTGACGACGAAGGTCTTCGGATCCGGTGTCTGCATGTCCTTCAGTTCGGCGAGCATGTAGGCCGGGCCGGCGGCGACGTCGATGCGGCGCTGGAAGCTTGCCTTGGCCGCGGCGGAGTCGAACGGGGTGCCGTCGGCGAACTTGACCCCGTCACGCAGGGTGAAGGTATAGGTGAGGCCGTCGGGGGAGACGGTCCACTTCGTCGCGAGCAGCCCCTCGATCGTCGTGGACTCCGGCGCATAGCGGAGTAGTCCCTGATACGCGGAGGTCATGATCAGCAGACCTTCGGGTTGGTAGAACGAGTCCGGGTCCAGCGGCGGTGGGTCGCTCATCAGGGGAGTCCGTACCGCCGAGGTCGAGGCCTCGCTACTGGCCGCCCCGTTGCCGTCGTTCGAGCAGCCCGTCGCCGTCAACAGGAGGGCGGTCATCGCCAGGGCCGTAACACCGCATGCGCGCTTCATGCCACCGAGTCTCGGCACGTTGCATTTCGTCCTCGTGACATGGCGGTTACTAGTTTGTACGAACGTCCAGGTTTTGGACGATCGACCTAGAAATGCCGCGTCGCGCGTTCTAGTGTTGCGGCGACGGCGTCACAGAAGGCCGCGAACTGCGCTGAAATGCGAAGGGAATTAACATAATGACGACAACGGTGCCAGCTGCCTTCGACCTGACCGGTCACGTGGCGCTAGTGACCGGCTCGAGCAGTGACCTCGGCATCGGGTTCGCCGCGGCGCGCCTGCTGGGTCAGCTCGGTGCGTCGGTGATGGTGACGGGGACCACCGATCGCGTCGGCGAGAGGGCCAGCGAGCTGCAGCGTGAGGGGATCGCCGCCGGCTCTCACGTCGCCGACCTGATGGATCCGGGGGCCGCCCAGGGACTCGTCGCGGCCACCGAAGCCGAGTTCGGCAAGGTCGACATCGTGGTCAACAACGCCGGACTGGCGTCGGTCAACATCCCCGAACGACCGAACCCGCTGATGTCGATGACTGAAGAGGAGTGGTCACTCGCCCTTCGGCGCAACGTGGACAGCGCCTTCTTCGTCACCAGAGCCGCGTTGCCGGGCATGGTGCACCGCGGTTACGGCCGGATCGTGAACGTCGGCTCGTCGGCGGGGGTCCTGACGGCGTACACGGGCGACGTCGGCTATCACACCGCCAAGGCCGCGATGCTCGGCATGACGCGGTCGGTGGCCGTCGATGTCGCTGGTAACGGGGTGACGGCCAACATCGTGCTTCCCGGCTGGATCGCCACTGCAGCCCAGCTCCCGTCCGAGGTCCCCCTGGGCGACGCCACTCCCGTGGGCCGGTCCGCCAGTGCGGCCGAAGTCGCCACGGGCATCGCGTTCCTGGCCGCGCCCGGCGCGTCCTACGTGACCGGTACGACGCTGGTGATCGACGGCGGCAACTCGATCTCGTCCTGAGCGTTCACCGCGTGATCGACGCCCCGGCACCGGCTTCGGTCAACGCGATCGTCGGCGCGGCGTAGCGGGCCCGGCCGACGGCGTCCCGCACCGCGTCCGCGACGGCGTGCCATCGCTCGAGATCCGCCAGGGCGATGACGCATCCGCCGAACCCGCCGCCGGTCATCCGTGCGCCGAGGGCCCCGGCGGCCACCGCGGTGTCGGCGATCAGGTCGATGTGGTCGGTGGTGATCTCGAAGTCGTCGCGCATCGACGCGTGCGATGCGGTGAAGATCCGGCCGACCTCGGCGAAGTCAGAATCACTCAGCGCCGCAACGACATCGGCGACGCGGGTGTTCTCGGTGAGGATGTGCCGCGCCCGGCGGGCATCGACGGGATCCACGATGTCGCGCAGGGCGGCCGCACCGCGGTCCTGCACCTCGCGCAGCGATCCGACGCCCAGATCGGCGGCCGCCCGTTCGCACGACGCGCGCCGAGCCGCATACTCGCCACCCGCATGGCGATGTGCCGCATGGGAGTTGATCAGCATCAGGGCGACCCCGGAGGCGTCGGGGTCGAACGGCACCGCCCGGACGTCCGTCGTCAGGAAGTCGATCATCAGCGCCCGATGCGGCTCGCCGTACAGCGATGCCAGCTGATCCATCAAACCCGTTGGTGCACCCACGTAGTCGTTCTCGGCGCGCTGGGCGATGCGGGCCTGCTGGGTGCGATCGATGCGCAGGCCGGCGGCCGATGCCAGAGCCCCCAGAGCCGCGCACTCGAGCGCTGCCGAGGAGGCCAGCCCCGAACCCATCTCGACGCCGCTGGAGATCGAGAGCGTGCCACCGCCGACCACGTGGCCCGCACCACGCATGGCCCACACCACGCCTGCCACGTAGGCCGCCCATCCGTCGACGTCGCCGGGTGCGGTGTCCAGGGGGATCGCGACCTCGCCGACTTCGCGGTCGCTGCTCACCACGACGACGTCACCGTCATCGGGGCGCAGGGTCACTTCGGTGCGGTCCGGCAGCGCGATCGGCAGCGCGAACCCCTGGTTGTAGTCGGTGTGCTCGCCGATCAGGTTGATCCGCCCCGGCGCGGCGTATCGAATCACCTCGGTCATGCCAGCCCTCGCAATCGGTCGGCGACTGCCTCGGGGGCGACATCGCTGATGAACGCGTCCATGGCGGACTCCGATCCCGCAAGGTACTTCAGCTTGGTCGCGCTGCGACGCACCGACATCAGCTCGACGTGGAAGTACCCCTCCCGTTGGGCGTCGGTGTCGCGATACTGATGCAGCGCCGAGATATACGGCAACACAGTGGGATACATGCGATCGAACCTGGCGAGCACATCGTGGTAGATCGACGTGAACCCGTCCAGCTCGGCATCGTCGAGGTCGGCGAGACTGCGCACGAACCGGTTCGGATAGATGTGCACCTCCACGGGCCAGCGGGCCGCGAAGGGGACGAACGCGGTGAAGAGGTCGGTGCGCGCGATCACGCGGGTCCCCTCGGCCACCTCGCGCGCGAGGACGTCGGCGAAGAGGTTGCCGCCGTGGCGCTCGGCGTACGCACGCGCCTCGGCGAGCATGTGCTCGGTGCGCGGGGTCAGATACGGATAGCCGTAGATCTGTCCGTGTGGATGGGTCAGCGTCACGCCGATCTCCTCACCCCGGTTCTCGAAGCAGAACACCTGCTCGATCCCGGGGCGGCTCGCGAGGTCGGCGGTGCGGTGACGCCACGCGTCGACGACCAGTCGGGTGTGGGCGGCGTCGAGCTCGGCAAAGGACGCGGTGTGGCTGCTGGAGAACGAGATCACCTCGCAGCGGCCATGTCCCGCCGCACTGACGAAGTCGCTTCCCTCGACGCCGGGGAGGGCGAACGCCCTGCCGTCGGCCCCGGACAGACTGGGGAAGCGGTTCTCGAAGACGACGACGTCGTAGTCGGGTGCGGGTACCTCGCTGTCCTCGCCCGACGCGCTCGGGCACAGCGGACAGCGGTCGGCGCTCGGCAGGTAGGTGCGGTCCTGGCGTAGTGCGGCGACAGCCACCCACTGCCCGGTCTGTCGGTCGAACCGCAACTGCGACAGGTGTTCTCCCCGGGTCGGCAGCGGCCGCCGGTCGGGCACCGGCGCGGGGTGGCGGCCGGGCAGGGAGAAGAACAACACGTCTCGGCCGTCGGCGAGGTGCCACCGCAGGGGCTCCGCCGCCATGGCGCTCACCGCCCCGCCGTGGGCGCGATGAGCAGTTCGCCGACATGCGCGTCGAGGATCGCCCGGCCCGAGTCGGTGAGCCCGTCGTCGACGATCAGCGTCTGCACCTGACCGAGTTGGGCGAACACGCAGGCGCCGACCTCGCCGTACTTGGTGTGATCGGCCAGCACGGCCAGGCGGCGGCCGATGCCGATCAGGGTGCGATTCGTTTGGGCCTCGGCGACATTCGGCGACGTCAGGCCGGCGTCGTCGTCGAGACCATGCACGCCGAGATACGTGGCATCCACCCGGAAGGACGCGATCGCGGTGTCGGCGACGGGGCCGACCAGTGCGTCCGAGGGGGTGCGCACCCCGCCGCTGAGATACACCAGCGGCGCCTCCGCACCGTCGGCAGCGGGGGCCGTCAGCTCCTGAAAGACGTTGATGGAGTTGGTGACGACGGTGATCGACGATCGCGCTCGTAGGTGCCGGGCGAGCGCGGTCGTCGTCGTGCCCGCGCCGATTGCGATGGTCATGCCGTCCTCGACCGTTGCCGCGGCGGTGGCGGCGATGGCCGCCTTCTCCACCCGCTGCTGTCCGGCCTTCTCGGCGGTGCGCGGCTCCTCGCCGCGGTGGTGCCGCGCTACCGCGCCGCCGTGCACCTTGCGGAGGAGGTCCCGCGCGTCGAGGGTGTCGAGGTCACGGCGCACCGTCATCTCCGATACCGCCAGTTGGGCCGCGAGGTCGGCGACGCGCACCGCGCCACCCGATTGCAGCGCGCGCAGGATTGCACCCCGCCGTTCATCGGCCAGCATCGTCATCACCCTCTACCGCGATTCGAACAGGTCCGCACAGAATCTAGCGGAAGTTTCGACCAAGAGTGCGCGATTGTGTTCGAAACTGTCAACGCCCGCTGGTGAACCGCTGCAAGAACTGGCGGGTGCGGTCCTGCTGGGGATCGGTCAGTACCCGTTCGGCGGGACCCGACTCGACGATCAGGCCGCCGTCGAGGAAGCACACCCGATCGGCGACCTCCCGCGCAAACGCCATCTCGTGGGTGGCCATCACGATGGTGCGCCCGGCGCCCGCCAATTCGCCCACGAGCGTCAGCACCTCGCCGACGAGTTCGGGATCCAACGCGCTGGTGATCTCGTCCAGCAGCAGCAGGCGGGGTTCGTAGGCCAGCGCCCGGGCGATCGCCACCCGCTGTTGCTGACCTCCCGACAGTTTGTCGGGGTAGGCCTCGGCGTGCGCGGCCAACCCGACGCGGGCCAGCAGTTCGCGGCCGCGCTCCTGGGCGTCCCGGCGCGACGACCCGTGCACCACCCGGGGTGCCAGGGCCACGTTCGCCAGCGCGGTCATGTGGGGGAAGAGGTTGAACGACTGGAACACCATGCCCATCGCGCGGCGGGCTTCGTCGGCGTCGATGCGTGGGTCGCTGATGTCGCGGCCGTCGAGCAGGATCTGGCCGTCGTCGATGTCATCGAGTAGGTCGATGCACCGCAGTAGCGTCGACTTCCCCGATCCGGACGCCCCGATCAGCACGACCACCTCGTGCTCGGCCACGTCGAGGTCGACACCGCCGAGCACGGGCCGGTCGTCATAGGCCTTCGTCAGGCCCCGCACCGACAACACCGGGGGGTGAGTGGTCACAGCGCGCCCTGCCGCGTCGCCACCCGTTTGGCCGCCCAGTCGGCGAGCCGTGCCGAGGGCACCGCCAGTGCGACGAACAGCAGACCCGCCACGACGTACGGCGTGAAGTTGTAGGTGGTGGCGGCCTGGATCTGCGCGGCGCGCACCGCGTCGACCGCGCCGAGCACCGAGATCAGACCGCAGTCCTTCTGCAGCGCCACGAAGTCGTTCAGCAGCGCGGGTGTCACGCGGCGGGTCGCCTGCGGCAGCACCACCAACCGCATCGTCCGTCGGTAGTCGAGTCCGAGGGACTTGGCGGCCGCCAACTGCGACGGGTGGACCGATTCGATGCCCGCCCGGAACACCTCGGCCACGTACGCCGAATAGATCAGCACCAGGGCAAGGCCGCCGAGCAGCACCGGGTTCGTCGGCAAGCCCGCCAACCGCAACCCGGGCAGGCCGAACCCGACGAGGTAGAGGCAGATCAGCAGCGGCAGGCCGCGGAACAGGTCGACGTATCCGGTTGCCAACGCGCGCAAGGGAAACCACACCGGGCCGCGGAGCGTCCGGACCGTCGCCAGCCCGAGACCGAAGACGAGGATCAGCACCTGGCAGACCACCAGGACCCGAACGTTGAGCCACAGGCCCTCCAGCAGCGCAGGAAGGCTGTCCCAGCCGATCCGCAGATTGAAGAACGAATCGCGGACCCGCGGCCAGCCCGGTGACGACGTCACCGCGAGTAGCAACACCGTGGCGAACACCACGGTCGAGACGAGGGCGACCAGGATGGACCGTCGGGCTCGCGACTGCCGGTAGGCCACCCGGTCCAGGGCGGCCGTCGTCACGACAGGACCGGTGCGTTGCCCGCGCCGGTGAGCCATACCTTCTGCAGCTTGAACAGCTCGCCGTCGTTGCCAAGATCGTCGACCGCCTTGGATACGCAGGCCGTCAGCGGACTGCCCTTGTCCAGCACGATGCCGAACTGCTCGGCCTGCTCGCCGCCCGCGGGCAACTGGCCGACGATGACGCCGTCGGTGAGCTCGCTCTGAACTTGGAAGGCGGTGGGTAGATCCAGCACCAGCGCATCGATTTGACCGTTCGACAACGCGGCCTTGGCGTCGTCGTTGTTGTTGAACACGGCCACACCCGGGTCGATCGCCTGCGCGGCCGTGTAACTGGTGGTGCCGACCTGCGCGCCCAGCTTGAGTCCCTTGAGCCCGTCGAGGGTCTTCACCTGTGCGGCCGGTGAGGACTTCACCGCGACGACGGCCTGCGTCACGTTGAAGTACGGCGAGGAGAAGTCCACCGCCTGCTTGCGCTCGTCGGTGATCGAGAACTCATTCAGGTTGGCGTCGAACGTCTTCGGGCCCGGTGCTATGGCCGCGTTGAACGGCACCCGCACCCACTTCACGTCCTCGGGTGTGTAGCCGAGCTTGCCGGCGACGGCGTAGGCGACCGCCGATTCGAATCCCTTGCCGTTGGCCGGGTCGTCGTCCACGAACCACGGCGGGTAGGCCGGTTGATCGGTGCCGAAGGTGAGGGACCCCTTCGCCAAGGTGGACAGGGAGTCCTTGGTGCACTGGCCCGCCGCGGCGGACGATGACGTGCCGGTCGCCGTGTCGTCGGCGGGCGCGCAGGCCACCGCCGAACCGAGCAGAGCCAGCATGGAGACCAGAGCGGAGAGAGTGCGCATGGGCGGCATCATCGCGCAACTGATGACCGCGCGCCATCGTTTGCGATCATCATGACCGTTGTTGGGATCGGTAGCGGCGGGGGCGCCGTCTACTGAGCGCCACGACGACGCCACCGAGGCGACGCCCCACGGAAGGCCAGGCAGCATGAACATCGTCCCCGCCGCAATCGAGGAACAGATCACCCGCGTCGACCGCCAGCGCAGCCGGGTCATCGGCATCGGCAGTGCCGTCCTCGCGGCCTGGTGCGCCTACCGCCTGATCTGGCTGGTGTACCTCGCGCTGACGTTCGGCGGATTCGTCGGCTCCCTGGTGTTCTCGTTCATCCTCTGGGGGGTGATCGGTGTCGTCGCCGCGGTGACGGCGGTCGCCTTCCTGGTTCGCGCCAGGCAACCCTGACCCACGACGCCAGCTGCCCCCGGCCCACCCGCCGGGGGCAGCTGCGCGCAAACCGGCGACCGGCCCTATCGTGTTGCTGTGTCCGACGACCGCGCCCACGGCCACCTGCGCGACGTGGTGACCCGACTCGCGGCGAGAGTCGCCGCGCGCAGGGCCGGACTCGGACCGGCGACGACCCGCTACCGGATCCGGCGGCGAGTGCCGGTCCGCATGCGCGACGGGGCGGTGCTGCTGGCCGATCACTATGCGCCGCTGACGAACACGCCGGCGGGCACACTTCTGCTGCGCGGCCCCTACACGCGGGATGCCCTGCCGACCCGGGTGATCCTCGCGCTGTACGCGGAACGCGGCTACCACGTCGTACTGCAAAGCACGCGTGGGACTTTCGGCTCCGGTGGCACCTTCGAGCCCGGCTACGGCGAGGTGGAGGACGGTGCGGACACCGTCGCGTGGCTGCGCGGGCAGCCCTGGTTCACGGGCACCTTCGCCACGGTCGGTGGCTCCTACCTCGGCTTCACCCAGCTGGCGCTCCTGGCCGACCCCCAGCCCGAACTCACGACGTCCGTCGTGACGATGGCGCCACACGACCTGGGCCACGCCGCGTGGGGGAGGGGCGCGTTCGCCCTCTTCGACTTCCTGACGTGGGGCTACCAGATGGCCTGGCACGAGCGTGGCGGACTGGTGCGGCAGCTGATCCGGTCGCTGTCGACCCCGCGCCGATTGGCGCCCGCCGTCGGGGCACTCCCGCTGAGTGCGGCCGCCGATTCGGTGATGGGTGGTGGCGCCCCGTACTTCCAGTCCTGGCTCGGGAACACCGATCCGTCCGACGAGTACTGGCGCCAACGTGCGGTCGCGTTCCAGGCGGAGCGGCCGGTGCTGCTGATCGGCGGTTGGCAGGACCTGTTCTTCGACCAGACCATGGCGCAGTACCGGATGCTGCGCGACGGCGGCGGCGACGTCGCGCTGGTGGTCGGACCGTGGACGCACGGCGAGGGTGGCGGCGTGGCGATCCGGGAGTCGCTGGACTGGCTGGCCGGCCGTCGGCGGGCGGACCCCGTCCGCATCTTCGTCACCGGTGACGGGAGCTGGCGGGATCTGCCCGACTGGCCGCCGCCCTCGACTCCGTCCGTCTCGTATCTGCACCACGAGGCGCGGCTGGCCGACGAGCCCGCAGCCGAGGGCACCCGGTTGCGGTTCGTCTACGACCCCGCCGACCCGACGCCGACCATCGGAGGTCGGTTGTTGCTGGCGTCGGCGGCTGGCTACCGCGACGACGGTGCGCTCGCCCAGCGTTCCGACGTGCTGACGTTCACCGGCGGCGAACTGGCGGTCGACCAGCTGGTCATCGGTGTTCCGTACGTAGAGCTCGCGCACTCCGTAGACGCGGCGTCCGCCGACGTGGCCGTCAGACTCAGCGACGTCGACGCGGCGGGCCGCTCCCAGAACGTCTCCGACGGTTATGCGCACGCCGGCCGGGGCTCCTCTGGGCCGCTGCGGATCGAGTTCGACGCGATCGCGCACCGGTTTCGCGCCGGCCACCGGATCCGGCTGACGGTGGCGGGCGGGTCGTTCCCGCGGTTTGCCAGGAACCTCGGCACGGGTGAGCCGCTGGCGACCGGTGTCGACTTCGTTCGATCGACACACGAAATCGACTGCGCGCGTTCGACCTTGGTACTCCCCAGCGAAGCCCGACCTATCGGATCTTGACGACGACCTTGCCCTTGGCGGTGCGATCCTCCAGGGAGGCGATGGCGTCGGCGGCCCGCTCGAGGGGATAGACCACGGGTTCGGGCGCCGACACGGCGCCGGATGCGAGCAGCGGCTCCAGTTCGGCCCACTGCTCGGCCAGGTACCCCGGGTGGGTGGCGGCCCAGGCGCCCCAGCCGACGCCGACCGCGTCGACGTTGTTGAGCAGCAGCCGGTTCACCTTGACGGTGGGAATGTCGCCTCCGGTGAAGCCGATGACCAGCAGCCGGCCACCTGGCGCGAGGGATCGCAGGGAATCGGTGAACCGGTCACCGCCGACCGGGTCCACCACGATGTCGACGCCACGGCCTCCGGTGAGCTCCTTCACGGCATCCTTGAACCCGTCGGCCAGGACCACGTCGGTGGCACCGGCGGCGCGGGCGACGTCGGCCTTGTCCTCGGTGCTGACGACGGCGATGGTGCGGGAAGCTCCCCACGCGGACGCCAGCCGCAGTGTCGAGGTGCCGATACCGCCCGCCGCGCCATGCACGAGCACGGACTCACCCGCTACCAGTCGGCCGCGGGTGCGCAGCGCGCAGTGCACCGTCAGATCGTTGAACAACAGCCCGGCGCCCGCTTCGAACGACACCGCATCGGGCAGCAGGAACACCCGATCTGCAGGCAGCGCAACGACTTCCGCCATCGCACCGGAAAGCATGGTCAGCGCGGCCACCCGATCGCCTGCCGTCACGTGGGCGCCGGGGGGAGCCTGGCGCACGACGCCGGCGATCTCGGCGCCGGGCACGTAGGGGAGCTCCGGCTTGTGCTGATAGAGCCCGCGCGTCTGAAGGGCATCGGGGAAGGCGACACCGGCCGCGTGGACGTCGATGAGGACGTCGTCGGACCCGGGTACCGGCTCGTCGATGTCGACGAGTTCGGCAGCCTCTGGACCGTCGAGCCTGGGTATCTGAATGGCGCGCATCGTGACCATTTAACAGCCCGTGGCGGCACCGCCGGTAGGACGGTCCGCTGCGGCGATAGTTATGATCCGTCAGCCGCTGGCAAGGGTGCCGCGGCGGATCGGAGCACACATGGCGACGCGTTCGAGGCGGTTGGCGGCCCTGGATGCGATGCCACCCGGCCGCCCGGTCGACGTCCGCTCGGTGGACGGGACGAAGATCCACACCGAGGTGTTCGGTCCCGAGAACGGATATCCCATCGTCCTGGCGCACGGGATCACCTGCGCCATCCCGGTGTGGGCCCATCAGATCAACGATCTGGCGGGCGAGTACCGCGTCATCGCCTACGACCACCGCGGCCACGGCCGCAGCGGCGTGCCGCAGCGTCGCGGGAACTACAGCCTGGACTTCCTCGCCGCGGACCTCGATTCGGTGCTCCACGCCACGCTGGCCCACGGTGAGCGCGCCGTGATCGCCGGTCATTCGATGGGCGGCATCGCGATCTCGTCCTGGTCGCAGCGTTACGCGCACCGGGTGCGGCAGTGCGCCGACGCCGTGGCGCTGATCAACACGACGACCGGTGATCTCCTGCGCAACGTCAACTTCCTGCCGGTCCCCGGCCCGTTGGTGGGAGGCCGGGTGCGCACGGCCGGGCTCCTGCTGAAGCGGTTCGGGTCGGCGCCGCTGGTGCCGGGCTCGGTGCAGCAGAGCCGACGGATCGTCGCCGCGCTGGCGGTCGGCCGGGACGCCGACCCCGCGATCGTTGAGTTCGTCTTCGACCTGTTCGCGAAGACCCCGGCAGCGGGCCGCGGCGGCTGGGCCAGGGTTCTCGTCGATTCCCTTGGCCCGAAGCACATCTCGGTACGCAACCTGACGGTGCCGACACTGGTCATCGGTAGTCGCCATGACCGTCTGTTGCCGATCGGGTCGTCACGCCGGATCGCGGGGGACGTACCGAACCTGGTGTCGTTCGTCGAGATGTCCGGCGGGCACTGCGCCATCCTCGAGCAACCCGACGAGGTCAATCGGCTGCTGCGCGGTCTGGCCGAGTCGGCCGAGGCGAACCGGCGGATCAGCTCGTAGCGTCCAGATGGCCGACCACCTCGGCGGCCGCGCGGTGACCCGAGCGGACGGCGCCGTCGAGGAACCCCGTCCATTCGTCCGCGGTCTCGGTACCCGCCCAGAAGATGCCGCCGATTGGCGCCCGCAGCCAGCGTCCGTACGTCGTCCACGAACCTGGCGGCACCGCGGCGGTCGGACCACCGGGGGCAAATGCTTCTGCGCTCCAGCGATGGTCGACGTAGTCGGTCGGGTGCAGGGCCTGGTCGCCGAAGAGGTCGGCGAAGCACTTCAGGGCTGTGGCGCGGCGCGCGTCCGGTTCGAGTGAGTCGAAGGTGCGCGCGTCGGTGAAGCCGAGCAGGACCCCCGGGCCGTCCCCGGTCTTCGAGTCCCCGGGGCTGACGTCGAATGTGATGAACACCGGACCGTCGTCGGACAACGATTCGCCTGATCGCCCGTCCGCACGCCAGAACGGCGTCGAATAGGCGGCGTAGGCCTTGCTCAAGTTGCCCTGCGGCCAGTGCCTGGCCAGATCGGCATGCCCGACGGGCAGTTCCGGCTCGAAGCGGATGGCCCCGCGATGCTCGGGCGGGACGGCGACGATCACGGCACGCGCCGTCAGCGCCTCGGCCGCGGTGTGCACGGTCACGCCCTGCGGGCCGTGCTCGATGCGTGTGACGACGTGGTCGAGACGCACCAGGTCCCCGAGGTCCTCGGCCATGCGCAGCGCGATCTGCTGGGTGCCCCCGGGGAAGCGGTCCTGCTGCGCACCGCCCTTCACGTCGAGCATGGGGCCGATGCCGCCCGCGGCCTTGACGTAGCGCACGGCGTGCAGCATCGACACCTCGTCGGGCTCGCAGCCCCACGTCACCCTCGCCATGATGGCCATCAGGTCCCTGGTGCTCTTGCCCGCGTGCACCGATTGCAGCCAACCCTCGAGCGTCAGTTGGTCCAGCCGGTGGGCGGTTGGAGCGGTCCACGGCGCATCCGTCGGAATCTGCTTGCCGAGGCGTTCGAACCGCCACTGGATCCGCGAGACGTCGAGCAGTTCGAGGATGGACAGCCTTGGGATGGTGCTTCGGTAGGACCGGACCCGGCCGCGCCAGCGGATCAGATTCTCGCCGTGGTCGTAGGTCGGCACGGTCGGGCAGCCGAGTTCGGCCGCAAGGGCGAGGACTTCGGTCTGCGTCGGGCCGACGAACGTGCCGCCGAGGTCGACCGGGACACCGGCGATCGTGGTGGTGTGGGACCGGCCGCCGACGCGGTCGCGACCCTCGAGGACGACGACGTCGCGTCCCAGGGCGGTCAGCTTGCGGGCGGCCGCCAGCCCAGCGAACCCGGCGCCCACGATGACGACGTCCAACATGTCCTCAGTGTGCCCGAGCCGTTCGGGTACGGGCGAGCGCCATCCGGGTGGAGTCATTGGCCGGATCGTGGACGCCCTCCGAGGGTGACCCCCTATCGTGGTGGCACGAACCGGGACCAAGGGAGGTCAGGATGAACGCGCAGGCGGAATACTCGGACGTGCTGATCATCGGCGCGGGTATCTCGGGCATCGGGGCGGCGTACCGCATCCACGAGAAGAACCCCCACCTCAGTTACACCATCCTCGAACGACGCGAGCGCATCGGCGGCACCTGGGACCTGTTCCGTTATCCGGGTATCCGCTCCGACAGCGACATCTTCACCCTCAGCTTGCCCTTCGAGCCGTGGACGCGGCCGGAGAACGTCGCCGACGGCGGTGACATCCGCGAGTACCTCACCGATGCGGCGCGCCACCACGGCATCGATCGGCACATCCGGTTCGACACCCGCGTCACCTCGGCCGAATGGGACTCCACCACCGACACCTGGACGGTGCACACCACGGCACCCGACGGCTCGACGACGTCCTACCGGGGTCGTTTCCTGTTCTTCGGTACCGGTTACTACGACTACGACCATCCCTACTCGCCCGAGTTCCCCGGCATGGAGGACTTCACCGGCGAGGTGGTGCACCCGCAGTTCTGGCCGGAGTCACTGGACCATTCCGGCAAGCGCGTCGTGGTGATCGGCAGCGGGGCCACGGCCATCAGCCTGATTCCCGCGTTGGCCAAGACCGCGTCGCACGTCACCATGCTTCAGCGTTCGCCGACGTACATGATGTCGATGGCGCGGATCGACCCCATGGTGACCGTGATTCGAAAGCTGTTGCCGCGGAAGATCTCCCACAACATCGTGCGGGTCCGCAACGCCGCCTTCGCGGTGCTGTCGTACTTCTTCATGCGCAAGGCCCCGAAGCTCGGTCGCCGGCTGATCAGGAACCGGACCATCGCGGCCCTGCCCGAAGGCTACGACGTCGACGTGCACTTCAAGCCGCGCTACGACCCGTGGGACCAACGGATGTGCCTGGTGCTGGACGGGGATCTGTTCGACGACATCGGCGACGGCCGCGCCGAGGTGGTGACCGACATCGTCGACCACGTCGACGCCACCGGCATCGTGCTGAAGTCCGGCAACCGGTTGGACGCAGACATCATCGTCACGGCCACCGGCCTGCAGCTACAGGCGCTGGGCGGCATCACCCTCGTCGTCGACGGCGCCGAGATCAAGCCGACCGATCGCTTCGTCTACAAGGAGTACCTCCTCGAAGACGTCCCCAACATGGCGTGGTGCATCGGCTACACCAATGCGTCGTGGACACTTCGCGCCGACATGACGGCGCGGGCGGTGGCGAAGCTGTTGGCGTACATGGAGTCTCGTGGGTACACCCACGCCTATCCGCACCTGGGCGGGATGCCGATGACGGAGAAGCCGACGTTCGACCTGAAGGCCGGTTACATCCAGCGCACGCCCCATGCCCTGCCGAAGTCCGGCATCCACCGACCGTGGAACGTCCGGCACAACTACGTGCTGGACCTGATCGACCACCGTTTCGACCGCATCGAGGAGTCGATGGTCTTCGGCCGCGCTCCGGCGCAGGCCGCCAAGGCGACCACGCCGGGCGAGCAGGCGCAGACCGTCTAGCCCCCGCCCGCCCCGCCCCCGGCCCGCCCCGCCCCCGCCTCCCCCTGCGCGACCGTGCGTGTCTGCGGCCGACACGCCGCACGAAAGTCGTAGTTCACGCACGCTCGTGCGGGCTAGGGGTTGCAGTGTGGGCTGCGGCGCGCCCGCCCTGCAAAGTGGGCGGCGCCACCCCCTGGGCGATGAATTACTGCCACCGATCGCTCAATTGCTGCCACCGGAATTAACCTCTGACCTGCACGGTTACAACCCTCAGACCGGCCGGAGAATCGGCCAGAGAAAGAGGGAACACCATGAAGAAGTTCGGATTCGCCAGCATCGTCGCCACCGGTTTCGCCGCCGCACTGTTCGGCCTTGCCGCTCCCGCCAGCGCGGGCATCGACCACCACCAGTGGATCAACGACATCCAGCAGGAGGCCACCGTGGGTACGGTCACCTCCACCGTCGGCAACGGCCGCTGACACGAGCACCAAGAAGGGGCACCCGGAAACGGGTGCCCCTTCTCGTTGTGCGCTCGGTTTCAGTCCGCGACCGTCAACCAATCCTTGAAGCCCGAAGGATCGTGACGCCCCAGCGCGCCGTGCTCGAAGAGGCCCCAACCCTCGACGGGTGCGCTGGTGCCTTCGGTGCACACCGCACGACCGACGTGATCGATCACGCCGAAGCCGGCCCGCCCGACGATCGCCGGGTCGGTCATGTCGTAGGTCAGTCGCTCCGTGAACTTCTCGCCCTTCCACACGCCGTGGATCCAGTCGGAGTCACCGCCGTAGCCACCGCCGACGTGAATCGGTACCGGCAGTTTGGATTCCACCTCGAAGTGCACCGGCGAACCATCGAGTGAGGTGGCGTCGATGCTGGCACCGGTCGGGATGCGGGTACCCGAGGTGTAGTGAATATTGATGCGCGGCCAACCCAGTTGTTCGACGCGCCCGTCCTTCCAGATTCGCGTGCAGTCGTTCAGCGACCGGAAGCCGCTGGGTTCCTCCTGAATGATGAGCACGATCGAGAAGTCGTCGAACGCCATCGGCACGTAGAGCCACCACATGCCCTCGAACGGCGGATCTGCCGGGCGCCCAGCGGGTTCCGCCTCACCGATGGGTCGAATGCCCCACGATCGGTCGCGGCTGCCGATCCACGTCGACGGGTCGACGGTGATCTCCTCGCCGTCGATCGCGAGATGCCCGCTCCACGAACCCAACTGGGCGAACCGCTGCGCGTCCAGCGTCACCCGGTTGCCGGCCCGAAGCAGGTGTCGCTGCTCCTGCACGACGTCGAACAAGCCGTTCCACGTCAGGTCGGCGGCGATGCCCTCGGTCTCGTCGAGCACGATGCGCAACCGGTGCAAGGGTTCCTGCACCTCGACGCGGTAGCCCAGCACGTGCTGGTTGAGCCGATCCTGATCGATGGCATCCGATAGGTGTACCGCGGTCTGGGCGTCGCCGCGCCTAACCAACATGAACGCGTCCTTCACCCCCAGGTTCGGGTAGTACCCGATGCCGGTGATGAGGAAGATGTCGCCGGTGCGGTCGTGAGCGTTGAAGTAGGACCGGTCGTAGAAGTTGCGGTCCGAGGACTCCGGTTGGGCGATCGGCTGCGGAACCTGGTGTAGCGGAAACTCATCCATGGGGCTGAGCATCAGTTGACCTCTCCAATGAGTCTCTTCAGTAGCGATGCGTGGTAGAACAGCGTTTCGACGTCACCGGGTTGCTCGATCTCCCCGAAGCGAACCCGCCGGGCACTGGTCCGCATGAACACGCAGCACCAGATGACACCCGAGTACACGAAAAACCAGCTGAGATCGCCCAGCGTGACGCCGGTCGACTGCTCGTAGGTCGCACGCACGTCCTCCTCGCGCATCACGTCAGGCAATCCGGGCAGGCCGGCCAGCCCGGCGAGTTCCTGGAAGACCATGTGGGCGAACACGATCCATGCGACGTCGAGCTCGCGGGGACCGACGGTCGCCATCTCCCAGTCGAGCACTGCGACGGGCCGGAAGTCGCGGTAGAGCACGTTGCCGATGCGCGAGTCACCCCAGGCGAGTACCGGCGTCGTCGCGGCGACGTCGGTCGGAAAGTTCTCCTCCAGCCACGCCAGCGCGGTCTCGACCAGTGCGGACCGGCCGATGTCGGGGACCGCGAACTCGTACCAGTCCTTGAGCCAACCGAAGTGTCGACGCAGCGGGGTGTCCCCGGGCGGGTCGACCTCGGCCAGGAACCCGAAGGTCTCGACGGCGTCGGGGATCGAGTGCAGCTTGGCGAGCACGTCGACCGTGGCGTCCTGCAGCTCGCGCCTCGACTCGGCGGGCGCGTCGGCGAACCAGTTCCCCCCGAAGGTGTACGGCATCACGTCCGGTGGCACGATGCCGTCCACGTGGTCCATCAGGAAGAACGGCGTGCCGAGCACCGACCCCGTGGCCTCCATCCAACGAACCTGCGGGACCGGCACGTCGGTCAGCTCACCCACCAGCCGGATGACGTCGAACTGATGGTCCAGTCGGTACGTCGGGAACACCGGGACGTCCTCTGAGCTCGGCGCTACGCGGGCTACCCACTTCTGCTCCGTCGGCTGGCCGTCCTGCTCCCACTTGCCCGTCAGGATGATGGTCTCCGAGGACATCCCGTTCGCGTCGACGCCGCTTTCGACGGTCACCTCGGGAGCGGTGCCTCCCGGCATGACGGTCGAGAGCCACTGCGACATCACCGACGGCAGGGTGCTGTTGTCACGGGAGGTGTGCTGGAGACGGCTGACGTCTTCGACAGCCGGTTCGTTCGCCACGGTTTTACCCCTTCGAGCAATTACGATACGGTGAGTAGCGTTATGAAAGCAGACGCGGGTGACGTTGTCGAGACCCCAGGCGTCGGACGCCCACGCGATCCCCGCATCGACGCTGCCATATTGGCGGCGACGGCAAATCTGCTCGTTGAAATCGGCTACGCGAATCTCACGATGGCCGCGGTCGCAGAACGCGCTGGCACCACGAAGACGGCGCTGTACCGGCGCTGGTCGAGCAAGGCCGAGCTGGTCCACGAGGCCGCGTTCCCCGTGGCACCCACCGCGCTGACGACACCCGAGGGCGACATCGTCGGTGACGTGCGGGCGATGGTCGCCGCCGCTAGTGACGTGTTCGCCACCCCGGTGGTGCGGGCCGCCCTACCTGGATTGATCGCCGACATGGCCGCCGACGCCGACCTCGGCGCCCGGGTCACGAGCCGCTTCGTGGGGCTCTTCGACGTGGTGCGGGAACGCCTGGTGCACGCCGTCGCCAGGGGTGAGGTTCGCGCCGACGTCGACCCCGACCGGCTGATCGAAATCATTGGTGGTGCAACGCTTCTTCGGCTGCTCCTCGATCCCGACGGACGACAGGACGACGCCTGGGTCGAGCACACCGCCGCCATCGTCAGTCACGGTGTGAAGGCCTGACCGGCTACCGTTGAGCGCATGTACGTGCAGCTGACCCTGAACGACGAGGACGGGGTGCCCGAGGTGTACTCCACGCCGCCCTGGACCGACGACGCGGACGGACGGGCCGAAACCGCCAGGGTCGTCGTCGACCCCGTGGGAAGACCCGACGGTGACCGGGCCGGTGTGCTGCTGACCATGACGATCGGCGAGGCGCTGGTCCTCGGCAGGCGCATCACCGAGATCGCGGAACGGGCCGCGGAGGGCCAGTTCAGCCAACGCGGCACGCAGTGGCGCAAGGAGGTCCAGGACCGCAAGCGTCGCGAGGCGTGGAACGTCTTGATGGCCGGGTCCGACGACGACTCTGCGACGGATTCCTAACCGGCGGCGGGCGGCGCGAAGAACTCCAGCGCCGATCCGTCGGGGTCGCGGAAGCTGAGGCCCGAGCCGTACGGTGCGTCGACGATCCCGCCGTGAGTGATGCCCAGCTCGTTCAGGCGTTCCACCCATTCCTCCAGCTCCGCGCGTGACCCGCAGGCGAACGCGACGTGGTCGAGACCGACGCGAAACTCGCTGAACTGCCCGTCGGGTGCTGATTGCGTGTGTTGGTGGAGGCCGAACAGCGTGTCATTGGGAAGCGCGTAGACGACGTGCCGGTAGCCGGCGTCGGTGTCCTCGTCGATCACTGGATTAACGCCGATGAGCTCGCGGTACCAGGGCGCGCTGACCGAGAGGTCCCGCACGGTCAGTGCGACGTGGGTCAGGGCAGGAAAAGTAGGCATGTGAACGTCCTTGTTCGTCGGATGAATCGATCTTCACACGGCCCCGCGGTGCGAATGGTTCAAACTGCGTTCAGAAGAGCAAGGCGCCCAGAAGCTGATTGAACGCCTCGCTCCTCGACGGATGGGTGTAGATGCCGTCGCGCAACGCCGTGGCCGTGATGCCGTGCCGCATGGCGAGGGCGACCAAATCGATGACCTCGTGTGAGTCGTAGCTGCAGCTTGCCCTGCTTGGCGAGCGTTGCCGCAAGTGTCTTGCCGCCCTTGCCGAAACCGATGACGACGAAGTCCTCTTCGATCACTTAGCGATGGTACCCATCTGAGCCTTGTTCTCGCGTACGACGTCGAGGCGCCGCTGCTCCAAGCCGGTGAGGTCCTGATCCCGGGAGCCTGCGATCGCGTCCTCGGCCGCCAGTGCCGGGTCGACGACGGCTGACGCGCCGCGGACGTAGATCTCCTTGAGCCCCAGCATCGTTGGCTTGGGCACCCCGGCGACCTGCGCGGCCAGCTCCAGGGCCCGCGCCAGCAGCCGATCGTGGGGGACCACTTCGGTGACCAGCCCGATGCGTTCGGCGCGAACCGCGTCGACCACCTCACCCGTCATCGACATGCGCCGGGCCATCGCGCCGCCGACCACCTGCGGCAGCCGCGCCGTCATCCCGCCGCCGGGCAGGATGCCCACCCGAGCATGGGTATCGGCGAACACGGCCCGCTCTGAGGCGACCAGGAAGTCGCACCCCAGCGCCAGTTCGAGACCCCCGGTGAAGGTCGGCCCGTTGATCGCGCCGACGATCGGGGTGCGCATGTCGGCGACCGCGGAGATGCAACTCTGCGACCTGAACTCCTCGAAGTACGTCAGCCCGTCGCGCGCCGCCTCCTTCAGGTCGATGCCTGCGCAGAAGGCGGGATCGGTCCCGGTCAGGACGACGGCCCGCACCGAGGGGTCGCCGTCGGCGGACTTGAGGGCCGCATACAGCGAACGGATCAGCATGCGGTTCAGTGCGTTACGGGCTTCCGGGCGGTTCATGGTCAGCACCCGGACGGCACCGTGATCGGTGCGCATCACCAACTCGTCGTCAGTCATTCGCGAACGCTAGCGCACGAATTGGTTCGCGCTGTTCGCGAGGTCGAGGATTGGCTGCGGGACGGCGCCCAGGATCAGGGTGATGGCCGCGCTCACGGTGACGGTGGCCATGCTCAGCGCGCTCGGGACGATCACCGTCGGCGCATCAGCGGACGGTTCGGTGAAGAACAACAGCACGATCACCCGCACGTAGAAGTACGCCGCCACGGCGCTGGCGCAGACGCCGACGATCACCAGGGGTGCGGCGCCACCCTCGCTCGCGGCCTTGAAGACCGCGAATTTGCTGACGAAGCCACTGGTCAACGGGATGCCTGCGAACGCGAGGAGGAACAACGAGAACACCACACCGACCAGGGGATGACTCCGCCCGAGCCCCGCCCATTTCGACATGTCCGTCTCCTCCTCGCCCGCCGCATTGCGCACGACGCTGACGACGGCGAAGGCGCCGAGGGTGCTGAACCCGTAGGCGAACAGGTAGAACAACGTGGCGGACACACCGCTGTCGTTGAGTGCGATCACGCCGGTGAGGATGAAGCCGGCATGCGCCACCGACGAGTAGGCCAACATCCGCTTGACGTCGCGCTGCGATACCGCGGTCACCGTTCCGACCACCATCGTCAGGATGGCGACGCCCCACATCAGCGGTCGCCAGTCGTCCTTGAACCCGGGGAGTGCGACGTAGAAGATGCGCAGCATGGCGCCGAACGCGGCGATCTTGGTGGCCGCCGCCATGAAGGCCGTCACCGGGGTGGGAGCGCCCTGATAGACGTCGGGAATCCACGAATGGAAAGGCACCGCACCGACTTTGAACAACACGCCGACCGAGAGCAACGCGATGCCGACGAGGGCCAGCGTCGTACCGTCCGGGTTCGCCGCCTCGCGGATACCGCTGAGGCTGAGGCCACCGGAGTAGCCGTACAGCAACGCGATGCCATAGAGGAAGAAGGCCGATGCGAACGCGCCCAGGAGGAAGTACTTGAGAGCCGCCTCCTGGGAGAGCAGCCGCCGGCGCCGCGCCAGGCCGCACATCAGATACAGCGGCAGGGAGAACACCTCGAGCGCGATGAACATCGTCAGCAGGTCGTCGGACGCGCCGAACAGCATCATGCCGCCGAGCGCGAACATGGTTAGCGGGAAGATCTCGGTCTGCGCGATACCGGCCTTGGTGGCCAGCTTCTCGGCGACACTGCCCGGGACGGCCGACGCCATCGGTGTGAACGCGTCCAGGCCGCTGGCCCCGGCTTCCCCTTGTGCGGCGTCGACTTCGGAGGCGACGCGGCGCTCGGCGATCAGCAGTGTGCCGAGGACGCCGATCAGCAGCAGGGTGCCCTGCAGGAAGAGCGCGGGCTTGTCGACGGCGACGGCGCCCATGACGGCGGTCTGCCCGAGCGACGACCCGAGCCCGAGCCACTGGATGACGACCGCCACCAGCGCGGCGATCTGACCCCCGACGGCCAACGTCAACTGCACCCGGTAGCGCACCCCATGGGGCAGGAACGCCTCGACGAGTACGCCGAGCACCGCGACGCCTAGCACGATCAACATCGGTGAGAGCAGGCCGTATTCGACCGAGGGCGGGGTGAGGGTCATTTCACTGGTCCTTGCGCGACGCGGGGTGCGGGGTCCTGCTGGCCGATGGTGGTCAGCGTGTGGCCGACGGCCGGATCGATGACGTCGAGGACGGGCTTCGGATAGACGCCCAGGACCAGCAGGATGGCGATCAGCGGCACCACCACGACGAGTTCCCTCGGGACGAGGTCGCGCAGCGGCTCGACGTCGGGGGACACCGGTCCGGTCATCATCCGCTGATACATCCAGAGGATGTAGATCGCCGACAGCACCAGGGCGGAGGTCGCGAACACGGCCAGGGCGGGATATGTGGTGAACGTACCCAGTAGCACCAGGAATTCACTGATGAATGGTGCCAGGCCCGGTAGGGACAACGTCGCCA
This sequence comes from Mycolicibacterium sp. TUM20985, assembly GCF_030295745.1. Classification (NCBI taxonomy): domain Bacteria; kingdom Bacillati; phylum Actinomycetota; class Actinomycetes; order Mycobacteriales; family Mycobacteriaceae; genus Mycobacterium; species Mycobacterium antarcticum. The sequence goes on along the minus strand of NZ_AP027291.1, from coordinate 4,343,110 downwards.
GCCCGGCGATGAGGAAGGTACCCGCGAGGACGGGCGCGACCTTCTGCACCCCGCCGAAGGCTGCGATGGCACGGCTTCCCCTGCGCGACACCAGGAATCCCGCGACGAGGAACAGCGCCGCCGTCGAGATGCCGTGGTTGACCATGTAGAGCGTCGATCCGGTCTGGCCCTGGCTGGTCATCACGAAGATGCCGAGGATGATGAAGCCGAAGTGGGATATCGACGTGTAGGAGATCAGCCGCATCACGTCGGTCTGGCCGATCGCGACGACCGCGCCATAGACGATGCCGACCACTGCCAGCGTGATGATCAACGGCCGGAAGGTCATCGACGCATCGGGGAACAGCTGCAGGCAGTACCGCAGCATCCCGAACGTCCCGACCTTGTCGACGACGGCCATCATCAGCACCGCGGTGGCGGGGGTGGCCTCGACCGCCGCATCGGGCAGCCAGCGGTGGAACGGCCATAGCGGCGCCTTGACGGCGAAGGCGAACATGAAGCCGAGGAACAGCGCGTTCAGCACCGCGGGGTCGATGCCCAGTGAGCCGTCGGCGACGGCGGCCACGATCGCGCGGAAGTCGAAGGTGCCGTCGGCGAAGGCGTCGCTCCTGGCCGTCGCCACGTACAGTCCGATGACGGCGGCCAGCATGATCAACCCGCCGAACAGGTTGTACAGCAGGAACTTCACCGCTGCCTTCGAGCGGTTCGCGCCGCCGCCGAAGCCGCCGATGAGGAAGTACATCGGGATGAGCATCGCCTCGAAGAACACGTAGAACAGCAGCACGTCGAGCGCGGTCAGGGAGATGAGCACCATGCCCTCGACGGCCAACGTCAACGCCAGGTACGTGTGCACGGACCTGGCCTGATCGCTGGCGTCGTTCCAGCCGGCGACGATCAGCAGGGGCACCAGCACGGCGGTGAGGGCCACCAGGGCCAACGCGATGCCGTCGAGGCCCAGGATGTAGCCCGTGCCGAAGGACGGGATCCAGGCATGATCCTCGACGAACTGGTACTGCGGGCCGGTCGGGTCGAACGTCACGGCCAGCAGTGCCGCGATCGCCAACACCACCAGGGACACCGCAAGCGCCGCGTACTTCGCTAGATGCCTTGCCGCCGAGGGCAACAGGATCACGATGACGGCGCCGACCATCGGGACGGCCCACAGCACCGTCAGCCACGGCACGCCGGTCACCAGACCCTCACCGCCAGCATCGCGGCGATGATCAACGCAGCGCCGCCGAGCATGGACAGCGCGTACGAGCGGGCGAACCCGGTCTGGAACTGTCGCAACCGTTCCGAGGAGCCGCCGACTAGGGAGCCGAGGACGCGCGACACGTCGTCGATGCCGTCGTCGTCGATCTCGACCAGACCCCTGGTGAGCGTCTGTCCCGGCCGCATCAGGACGTCTTCGTTGAAGGCGTCACCGTAGAGGTCGCGGCGGGCGGCGACGGTCAGCGCGGACACGTCGTCCGGGGCCACCTCGGGAATCGGGCGGGTGGCGTACTTGCGGTAGGCGACGGCGACGCCCACGGCCACGACGGCCAGCGTGATGGTCGTCATCAACCAGACCGGTATGGCGTGCGCGGTTTCCTCGGGTGCACCGACGACGGGCTCGAGCCAGTGCTCCAGGGTGCCGCCGATCGCGAGCAGCCCGCCCGCGCCGACGGATCCGACGGCGAGCACGATCATCGGCCACGTCATGCTGCCCGGCGACTCATGGGGGTGCACGCCGTCGGCCCAGCGCTTCTCCCCGAAGAACGTCATCAGCATCACCCGCGTCATGTAGAACGCCGTGATGCCCGCACCGAGCAGCGCCGCGCCACCGAGCAGCAGACCCTTGGGTCCGCCTGCGGCGAAGGCGGTTTCGATGATCGCGTCCTTGGAGAAGAACCCGGCGAACGGCGGCACGCCGATGATCGCCAGGTAGCCGAGCCCAAAGGTGACGAACGTGATCGGCATGAACGTGCGCAGGCCGCCGAACCGGCGCATGTCGGTCTCGTCGTCCATGCCGTGCATCACCGAACCGGCGCCGAGGAACAGTCCCGCCTTGAAGAAGCCGTGCGTCAGCAGATGCATGATTGCGATGGCGTAACCGGCCGGACCGAGGCCCGCGGCAAGCACCATGTAGCCGATCTGGCTCATCGTCGACGCGGCGAGGGCCTTCTTGATGTCGTCTTTCGCGCAGCCGATGACGGCGCCGAACAGCAGGGTCACCGCGCCCACGATCACGACGCCGAGGCGGGCGTCGGGCGCTAGGTCGTAGACGGGTCCCGAGCGGACGATGAGGTAGACGCCCGCGGTGACCATGGTCGCCGCGTGGATTAGCGCCGACACCGGCGTCGGGCCCTCCATCGCGTCGCCCAGCCAGGACTGCAGCGGCACCTGCGCGGACTTGCCGCACGCAGCCAACAGCAGGAGCAGCCCGATTGCCGTCAACGTCCCCTGCGTCATCTGATCGGCGGCCCCGAACACGCCCTCGTAGGAGACGGTCCCGACTTCTGTGAACATCACCATCAGCGCGAGCGCCAACCCGATGTCACCGACCCGGTTGACCACGAACGCCTTCTTCGCCGCCGCTGCGGCCGACGGCTTGTACGACCAGAAGCCGATCAGCAGGTACGACGCCAGACCGACGCCCTCCCAACCCATGTAGAGGCCCAGGAAGTTGTCGGCCAGCACCAGCAGCAGCATGGCCGCCACGAAGAGGTTGAGGTAGCCGAAGAAACGTCTGCGTTCGGGGTCGTGGGCCATGTAGCCGACGGAGTAGACGTGAATCAGCGATCCCACGCCGGTGATGAGCAGGACGAAACACACTGACAGCTGGTCGAGTTGGAGGCCGAAGTCGACCCGCAGCTCACCGACGGGCACCCAGCTGAAGAGGTGTTCGTGGAGACCGCGGTCCTCCGCCGGTTGGCCGAGCAGCCCGACGAACAGCAGGACACCGACGACGAAGGAGGCCAGCACCGCGGCGCAACCCACCAGATGACCCCAGGCATTGGTGGCCTTGCCGCCCAACAGCAGCACCGCCGCACCGAGGAGCGGCAGCGCGATCAGCAGCCAGATGGGAAGGGTCATCGGCTAATGCCTCAACAGGTTCGCGCCGTCGACCGAGGCGGACTGCCTGGCCCGGAAGATGGTCATGATGATCGCCAGGCCGACCACGACCTCGCAGGCGGCGACCACCATGGTGAAGAACGCCACCACCTGACCGTCGAGGTGACCGTGCATTCGGGAGAACGTGACGAAGGCCAGGTTGCCGGCGTTGAGCATCAGCTCGACGCACATGAACATCACGATCGCGTTGCGCCGCAACAGCACTCCCGCGGCGCCGATGGTGAACAACAGCGCGGACAGATACAGGTAGTTCCCCGGATTCACCGCGGCGCCCCGTTCTTCGCGGCCGCCACGGTGCGCGGGGGCAGGATGCCGCTGACCGAGGTCAGGGCGTCCGAGCCGTCGGGCAGGCGAGCGGCCACGTCGACCGCGTTGTGCCGGGCGTAGACACCGGGATTGGGCATCGGTGTGGCGTGCCCGCCGGGGGCGAACCGTTCGGTGGCGAGCTCACGTTGGGTCTTGCGACGGTCGATGCGCTCGCGGTGGGTGAGCACCATCGCGCCGAGGGTGGCCGTGATGAGCAGCGCACTCGTGAGCTCGAAGGCCCACAGGTAGCGGACGAAGATCAGGGCCGCCAGGCCCTCGACGTTACCGCCCGCGTTGGCCTGCGCGAGCCCGGTGAAGCCGGCGACGGAGACGTTGCCGATACCGGCGATGAGCAGGATGCCGAAGGCCGCACCCGCGACGATGGCGGCAACCCGTTGTCCCCGAATGGTTTCCACCAGGGAATCGGCGGAGTCGACGCCGATCAACATCAGGACGAACAGGAAGAGCATCATTACCGCACCGGTGTAGACCACGATCTGCACGACGCCGAGGAACAGCGCGTCCTGGGCGATGTAGAGCACGGCGAGGATGATCATGGTGATCGCCAGGAAGATCGCCGAGTAGACGGCCTTGGGCGCCGCGACGACGGCGACCGCGCCGAGCACCGCGAGGGTGCCGAGCACCCAGAACGTCACCGCCTCCATCGTCGACGTGCGGGAGATGGTCTCGGCCGCGAGGAGCCCCATCTCGCCGGTCACCCGAGGCCGTCCGCGCGGACGTTGCCCCGGTAGTAGTCCTCGTCGGTACTACCGATCACCATGGCGTGCGGTGGGGCAGTCATGTCGGGCTGCAGTGGCGCCAGCAGCTTGTCCTTGCCGTAGATCAGGTCGGCGCGGTTGTCGTCGGCCATCTCGTAGTCGTTGGTCATGGTCAGCGCCCGCGTCGGGCAGGCCTCGATGCACAGGCCGCAGCCGATGCACCGCAGATAGTTGATTTGATAGACCCGTCCGTAACGCTCACCGGGCGAGAAGCGTTCCGCCTCGGTGTTGTCCGCGCCCTCGACGAAGATCGCGTCGGCCGGGCACGCCCACGCGCAGAGTTCGCAGCCGATGCACTTCTCCAGGCCGTCGTCGTACCGGTTGAGTTGGTGGCGGCCGTGATACCGCTCGGCCGTCGCGCCGGGCTTCTCCGGGTACTCCTCGGTGATCGGCTTCTTGAACATCGTCTTGAACGTCACCCCGAACCCGGCGATGGCGTCGATCAGGTGCGGCCTCTTAGGCATCGGCGGACTCCTTGGCGGGGATTGGGGGTACCGGGAACGCGCCCGTCACGGTGGACGGCGGGTCGGCGAGGCGTTGGGGACGAGCCTGCTTGTGCCGCAACGTGCGATAGAGGTAGACCGCGAGGAGCAGGCCGACGAACGCACTTGTCGCGATGAGGACCACGGCGAGGCCGTCGTAACCCTCGTTGCGCAGGGTCCGCACGACGGCGACGGTCACGATCCAGCCCAGTGAGATGGGGATGAGGATCTTCCAGCCGAGGTTCATGAACTGGTCGTAGCGCAGCCGCGGCAGCGTGGCGCGCAGCCACATGAACCCGAACATGAACGTCCACACCTTGGCGACGAACCACAGCAGCGGCCACCACCCGGAGTTGGCGCCGTCGATCATGCTGAACGGCCATGGCGCCTGCCAGCCGCCGAGGAACAGCGTCGTCGCGAGCGCGGCGACCGTGGTCATGTTGACGTACTCGGCGAGCATGAACATCGCGAACTTCAGCGAGGAGTACTCGGTGTGGAATCCGCCAACTAGTTCGCCCTCGGCCTCGGGCAGGTCGAAGGGCGCACGGTTGGTCTCGCCGACCATCGAGGTCACGTAGATGACGAACGACGGCAGCAGCAGGAACACGTACCAGAGGCCCTGCTGCTTGGCCACGATCTCCGAGGTCGACATTGTGCCCGAATAGAGGAAGACCGCGGCGAAGCACAACGCCATGGCGATCTCGTAGGAGATCACCTGCGCACTCGACCGCAGCCCGCCGAGCAGCGGGTAGGTGGATCCGGATGCCCAGCCCGCCAACACGATTCCGTAGACGCCGATCGACGTCACCGCCAGCACGTACAGCACGGCGACGGAGAGGTCGGTCAATTGCAGCGGGGTCTGGTGGCCGAAGACGCTGACCATGCCCCCCAGCGGGATCACGGCGAAGGCCATGAACGCGGGGATGACGGCGATGACCGGGGCGGCCAGGTAGATCGGCTTGTCGACGCCGGCCGGGATGAGCCCTTCCTTCAGGGCCAGCTTGACCCCGTCCACCAGGCTCTGTAGCAGACCGAAGGGTCCAACCCGGTTGGGGCCGTAGCGCATCTGCATCCGGCCCAGCACCTTGCGTTCGAGCAGGATGGCGACGAGCACCGTGAGCAGAAGGAAGACGAACACCCCAAGCGCCTTGGCCAACATGAGCCACCACGGGTCGTGGCCGAACGAGCCGAGGTCGGGGTACGTCACGCTGACTCACCTCCGACGGATAGGGCGACGACGGCACCCGACGTGACGCCGAGCGCGGTGCTGACGTGCGAGCCTGCGGAATTGAGCGGCAACCACACCACCTGGTCCGGCATCTCGGTGAGCTCCAACGGAAGGCTGATGGCACCCCGGTCGGTGGCGACGGTGATCAGCCGGCCCTCCTCGGCGCCGAGCTCGGCGGCGGTCGCCGGTGACAACCGCGCGACGGGTGATCGCGCCGTGCCGGCCAGGTGCGGCTCACCGTCCTGAAGACGCCCGGCATCCAACAACATTCGCCAACTCGCCAGCACTGCCAGGCCCGCGGCCGGCGCGTCGCGCTGCGGGACGGGAACGCTCGGGGCGGCGACGGGGGCGCCCTGCCAGGCGCCAAGCCGCTCGAGTTCCGACCACGCGGCGGGTGCGTCGTACAGCCCGATGTCCACGCCGACCTCCTCGGCCAGGGCGGTGAGCACCCGGGAATCGGGGGTGGCGTTGGGCGGCAACGCCGGTCCGAACGAGCGACCCCGGCCCTCCCAGGAGAGGAACGTGCCCGACTTCTCGGTGACGGGGGCGACGGGAAACACGACGTCGGCGCGTTCGGTGACGGCGCTGTGGAGCACTTCGAGGCTGACGAGGAACGGGGTCGCGTCGAGGGCCGCGCGTGCGGCCCCCGGGTCGGGTAGGTCGTCGACCTCGACCCCGCCGACGAGCAGGGCTCGAAGGGTGCCGTCGGCCGCGGCGGCGAGGATGCCCGATGTATCCCGGCCCGCATCGCCGGGGAGATCGTCGACGTGCCACGCCGCGGCGACCTCGGCCCTGGCGTCGGCGTCCGACAGTGGTCGCCCACCCGGCAGGAGATGTGGCGCCGCACCGGCTTCCAGCGCACCACGCTCACCGGCGCGACGGGGGATCCACCCGACTCTCGCACCGGTCCGTGCCGCGAGTCGGAGCACCGCCGAGTACGCGCCCGCCGACGTCGCGAGCCGCTCGCCGACCAGGATGATCGTCCCCGCATCCATGCCGCCACCGAGTGCGTCGAGGGCGGCGGCCTCGTCACCGGGCGTCGTGGCGATCAGGGTGCCGCCCATCTTCTGCAAGCCGCGCGTGGCGAACGGTGCGATGGAGCTGACCTCCAGGCCACGCTTGCGGAACGCCTTGCGCAGGCGCAAGTAGACGATGGGGGATTCCTCTTCGGGTTCCAGCCCGACGAGGAGCACCGCGCCCGCGGCCTCGACGTCGGAGTACGTGACGGCCATCGTCCGCCCCGCGACGGCCGAGGCCAGGAACTGGGCCTCCTCGTCGGAGTGGGCCCGGCTTCGGAAGTCGATGTCGTTGGTGCCCAGTACGATTCGGGCGAACTTGGCGTAGGCGTAGGCGTCCTCCAGGGTCGCGCGCCCGCCGACCAGCACCCCGGTGGCTGCGCCCGCCGCGGTCAGGCCCCGGATCGCGACCGCAACGGCCTCCGACCACGATGCCGGACGTTGGCTGCCGTCGGCGTCGCGCACCAACGGGGTGGCGATGCGGTCGCCCTGGTTGGCGTAGGTGAAGGCCCAGCGGCCCTTGTCGCAGTTCCATTCCTCGTTGACCTCGGGATCATCACCGGCCAAGCGGCGCAACACCTTTCCGCGCCGGTGATCCGTCCGCTGCGCACATCCCGACGCGCAGTGCTCACAGATGCTCGGGGTGGACACCAGGTCGAACGGCCGGGCCCGGAACCGGTAGGCGGTGCCCGTCAACGCGCCGACCGGGCAGATCTGGACGGTGTTGCCCGAGAAGTACGAGTCGAAGGGCTTGTCGTCGGCGATTCCGACCTGCTGCAACGCGCCGCGTTCGAGCAGCTCGATGGACGGGTCACCGGCGATCTGGTCGGAGAACCTGGTGCATCGCGCGCAGAGCACGCACCGCTCGCGGTCGAGCAACACCTGTGAGGACAGGTTGATGGGCTTGGGGAAGGTGCGCTTGACGTCGGTGAAGCGAGTGTCGGCCTGACCGTTGGACATCGCCTGGTTCTGCAGCGGGCATTCGCCGCCCTTGTCGCAGACCGGGCAGTCCAGCGGGTGGTTGATCAGCAGCAGCTCCATGACGCCGTGCTGCGCCTTGTCGGCTGCCTCGGAGGTCACCTGCGTGCGCACCACCATGTCGGGGGTGACGGTGATGGTGCACGACGCCATCGGCTTGCGCTGCCCCTCGACCTCGACGAGGCACTGCCGACACGCCCCGACGGGTTCCAGCAGGGGGTGATCGCAGAACCGCGGAATCTGGACGCCCATCAGCTCGGCCGCCCGAATCACCAACGTGCCCTTGGGGACACTGATCTGATGGTCGTCGATGGTGAGCGTCACCATCTCGACGCCGGTCACCGGCTCTTCCGTGGTCGTCACAACCTTGCCCCCTTCGACGCCGAGCGTGCCGATTCATCCGCGAATCGCCGCGATGAGCGTATGAATTCGCACGCTCGGGTGGGGATGGCAGTGGTCATACGCCCACCCCCTCCGGTGCGGCCAGCATCGAGGCCAGCGGATCGAACGGACACCCGCCGTCGAGGTGGGCTTCGTACTCGGCGCGGAAGAACTTGATCGACGAGATGATCGGGCTGGCCGCACCGTCGCCGAGCGCACAGAACGACTTGCCGAGGATCGCGTCGGCGATGTCGAGCAACTTGTCCACGTCCTCCCGGCGACCGGTGCCGTTCTCCAGTCGTTCGTAGATCTGCGCCAGCCAGTAGGTGCCCTCGCGGCACGGCGTGCACTTGCCGCAGGACTCGTGGGCGTAGAACTGCGTCCACCGGCGGACCGCCCGCACCACGCACGTGGTCTCGTCGAAGATCTGCAACGCCTTGGTGCCCAACATCGAACCGACACCCGCCATGCCCTCGTAATCCAGCGGCACGTCGAGGTGTTCGCCGGTCAGGAGGGGAGTCGACGATCCGCCGGGCGTCCAGAACTTCAGCTCGTGGCCGGCCCGCACCCCGCCCGCGTAGCCGAGCAGTTCGCGCAGCGTGATCCCCAGCGGCGCCTCGTACTGTCCGGGGGTGGTGACGTGCCCCGACAGCGAGTACAGCGTGAAGCCGGGTGACTTGTCAGAGCCCATCGACTTGAACCAGTCCACGCCGCCGCGGACGACGGCGGGCACGCTCGCGATGGATTCGACGTTGTTGACCACCGTCGGGCAGGCGTACAGACCGGCGACGGCGGGGAACGGCGGCCGCAGGCGAGGCTGCCCACGTCGGCCCTCCAGCGAGTCCAGCAGCGCCGTCTCCTCGCCGCAGATGTAGGCGCCCGCGCCCGCATGCACCACCAGGTCGAGGTCGAAGCCGGATCCCAGGATGTCGGTACCGAGGAATCCGGCGGCGTAGGCCTCGGCCACGGCGGTCTGCAGCCGCCGCAGGACCGGCAGCACTTCGCCACGGACGTAGATGAACGCGTGCCGCGCGCGGATGGCGTAGGCCGCGATGATGGCACCCTCCACCAACACGTGCGGCGTGGCCATCATCAGCGGAATGTCCTTGCAGGTACCGGGTTCGGACTCGTCGGCGTTGATCACGAGGTAGTGCGGCTTCGCCCCGGCGCCCTCGGTGCCCTGGGGGATGAACGACCACTTCTGACCGGTGGGGAAGCCGGCCCCGCCGCGCCCTCGCAACCCGGAGTCCTTCACCAGACCGATCACCGCGTCGGCCTCCATGGCCAGGGCCGTACGGAGCGCGCGGTAACCGTCGTGACCCTCGTAACAGTCGAGGGTCCACGAGGACGGCTCATCCCAGTAGCTGCTGAGCACCGGCGTCAGGGTCATGGCTGCGTCCCGTTCTTCGGCGGCAGGTCCGCCGACGGAGCGGGTGCCGGCTGGTCGCGCGCCACCTCCGCGGTGATCGCCTCGTCGTCGGGACCCTTTGCGGTGGGCCCGGCTTCGTTCACCTCGGGTGCCGTCATGTCCCGGTCGCGGGCGATCCGCAGGCCGGCTAGCGTGGCGTCACCCGCGGTGGCGCCGTCGTTGGCACCGGGCCGGGGATCCGGGAAACCGGCGAGTATCCGCGCCGTGTCGCGGAAGGAGCACGGGGTGGCGCCGCGGGTGGCCGTGACCGGTACCCCGCCGCGCAGGTCGTCGACGAGAGCCCTTGCCGACGAGGGGGTTTGGTTGTCGAAGAACTCCCAGTTGACCATGATCACGGGTGCGTAATCGCAGGCGGCGTTGCACTCGATGTGCTCGAGGGTGACCTTCCCGTCGGTGGTGGTCTGTCCGGCATGAACGTCCAGGTGCTCTTCGAGTAACTCGAGGATGGCGTCACCACCCATCACCGCACACAGCGTGTTGGTGCAGACGCCGACCAGGTAGTCACCGGTGGGAGTGCGGCGGTACATCGAGTAGAACGTGGCCACCGCCGTCACCTCTGCGGGGCTAAGGGCCAATTGGGTTGCGCAGAAGTCGATTCCCGCCGGCGTGAGGTAACCGTCCTCGGCCTGCACCAGGTGCAGCAGGGGGAGCAGCGCCGAGCGGGCGACCGGGTAGCGCGCGATGATCACTGCCGCGTCGGCGGTCAGTCGCTCGGTTACCTCGGCCGAATAGGTCTGCGGCCCTGCCGATATCGGCGGACCCGGCTCGTCCGGCCGGGGGCCCAGCTGGAGGTCTACGACGCTCACCTGTGCCGTCTCCTCTTCGTGCGAGCGCTCATCGGTCCACCCCGCCCATCACCGGATCTATCGACGCCACCGCGGCAATGGCGTCGGCGACCATGCCCCCTTCGCACATCGCGGCCACGGCCTGCAGATTGGTGAACGACGGATCGCGATAGTGCACGCGGTAGGGCCTGGTGCCGCCGTCGGACACCATGTGCACGCCGAGTTCGCCCCGCGGGGACTCGACGGCGACGTACACCTGCCCGGCGGGCACGCGGATACCCTCGGTCACCAACTTGAAGTGGTGGATCAGGGCTTCCATCGAACCCCCCATGATCTTGGCGATGTGTTCGGACGAGTTGCCGAGCCCGTCGGGCCCGACCTTCAGGTCGGCGGGCCAGGCCAGCTTCTTGTCGGTGATCATCACCGGGCCCGGCTTGAGCCTGTCGAGACACTGTTCGACGATCTTCAGTGACTCGCGCATCTCCCGGACCCGAATCATGTAGCGGCCGTAAGCATCGCATTCGTCGGTGGTGATCACGTCGAAGTCGTAGGTCTCGTAACCGCAGTAGGGTTGGGCGCGGCGCAGGTCGTGGGGCAGACCGGTGGAGCGCAAGCAGGGACCCGTGACGCCCAACGCCATGCAGCCGGTGAGGTCGAGGTAGCCGATGCCCTGGGTGCGGGCTTTCCAGATGTAGTTCTCGTTGAGCAGATTCTCCATGTCCCGCAACCGCTTCGGCAGCAGCTCGAGCAATTCCCTGAGCTGCGGGATCGCCTCGTCGGGCAGGTCGGCGGCCAGGCCACCGGGCCGGATGAAGGCGTGGTTCATGCGCAAGCCCGTGATCGTCTCGAATACCGACAGCACTAGCTCACGTTCGCGGAACCCGAAGAACATCGCCGACATGGAGCCGAGTTCCATGCCGCCGGTGGCCAACGCCACCAGATGGCTGGAGATGCGGTTGAGCTCCATGAGCATCACCCGGATGACGCTGGCGCGTTCGGGGATGTCGTCGGTGACGTCGAGCAGCTTCTCGACGCCGAGGCAGTAGGCCGTCTCGTTGAAGAACGGGGAGAGATAGTCCATCCGGGTGACGAACGTGACGCCCTGCGTCCAGTTGCGGAATTCTAGGTTCTTCTCGATGCCGGTGTGCAGATAGCCGATGCCACAGCGGATTTCGGTGATGGTCTCGCCCTCGATCTCGAGGATGAGCCGGAGCACGCCGTGGGTCGACGGGTGCTGAGGGCCCATGTTGACGACGATTCGTTCGCCGGCGACGGCGTTGGCGCGGGCGGCGTTGACGACCTCGTCCCAGTCTTCACCGCCCACCGTGACAAGGATCTCTTCGGGCGGGTTGTCGGGTTTGGTCATCAGTTGTAGGACCTCCGCGCGTCCGGCGGTTGTATCTCGGCGCCGTGGTATTCCACGGGGATTCCACCCAGCGGGTAGTCCTTGCGTTGCGGGTGTCCCACCCAATCGTCGGGCATCTCGATGCGGGTCAGCGACGGGTGCCCGTCGAAGACGATGCCGAAGAAGTCGTACGTCTCGCGCTCGTGCCAGTCAGTGGTCGGATACACCGGGAACAACGACGGCACATGGGGATCCGCGTCGGGGGCGGTGACCTCGACGCGGATTCTGCGGTTGTGGGTGATCGACATCAACGGGTACACGGCGTGAAGTTCGCGTCCGACGTCACCGGGGTAGTGCACCCCGGAGACGCCGAGGCACAGCTCGAATCTCAGCGTGGCGTCATCACGCAGCGCCTGGGCGACGGCCACCAGGTGTTCGCGCCGCACCTCGAGGGTCAGTTCCTTGCGGAACACCACCACACCTTCGACGGCGTCGCCGAAGGCATCCTCGCCAAGCGCTACGGCCAGGGCGTCGACGACGTCGTCGAAGTAACCGCCGTAGGGTCGCGGCGAGCTACCGGGCAGCGCAACCTCGCGCACCAGCCGCCCGTAACCCGACGTGTCGCCGGTGCCCTCGACGCCGAACATGCCGCGCCGCTGGCCGATCACCTCGTGTTCGGCCCCGGGTCGCTGCGCTCCTGCCCGCCGCTCGTGTTCGGTCCCGGGTCGCTGCGCTCCTGCCCGCCGCTCTTGTTCGTCGCCGTTCGCCCCCGTCATGAGCGCAACAACCCCTTGAGCTCGATGGTCGGCCGGGACGCCAGCGCGGCCTGCTCTGCCGCGGCGATGGCCTCGGCACGGTTGACGCCCAGCGGCATGTCTTGAATCTTGGCGTGCAGCATGAGGATTGCGTTGAGGAGCATCTCGGGCCGCGGTGGGCAACCCGGTAGGTAGATGTCGACCGGCACGATGTGGTCGACACCCTGCACGATGGCGTAGTTGTTGAACATCCCGCCCGAGGAGGCACACACCCCCATGGCGAGCACCCACTTGGGCTCGGCCATCTGGTCGTACACCTGACGCAACACCGGCGCCATCTTCTGGCTCACCCGGCCTGCGACGATCATCAAGTCGGCCTGCCGGGGCGTGGCGGAGAACCTCTCCATGCCGAACCGGGCGATGTCGAAACGCGGTCCCGCCGTGGCCATCATCTCGATGGCGCAGCAGGCCAGCCCGAACGTCGCTGGCCACAACGACCCCTTGCGGACGTATCCCGCCACCTTCTCCAACGTCGAGAGCAGGATGCCGCCTGGTAGCTGTTCTTCTAGTCCCATGGGTCAGCTCAATCCCAACTCAATCCGCCGCGCCGCCACACGTACGCGTAGGCGACGAACACCGTAGCCATGAACAACAGCATCTCGACGACGGCGAACATCCCGAGCGAGTCGAAGGCGACGGCCCAGGGGTAGAGGAACACGATCTCGATGTCGAACACGATGAACAACATCGCGACGAGGTAGTACTTCACCGGAAACCGTTGTCCGGTCAGCAGGTCGCCGGGCGACCCTGGTGCGACGGGTTCGATACCGCATTCGTAGGCCTCGAGCTTCGCCCGGTTGTAGCGTCGCGGCCCGATCAGAACGGCGATTCCGACCGATCCGACCGCGAATGCGGCCGCGATCCCGCCAAGAACCAGGATGGGCAGGTAGGCATTCATACAGCTGTGTGGCTCCCTCGTTGGGCCGGCGATGTGAGCTAAGACACAGCTTAGCCTCGTTAACGTTCGGGCTGCCGCGTTTTGGCTAGGATCAATCACGCAACCGTGCCGCGACCTCCGTCGTCAAGATCATCGCGAGAAACGCGTGCTGCCAGCGTGTTTCGGGCTGGTTACGGCGCGATGGAGCGCAGCAAGCCGGCGACGGCCTCGCCCAGGCGGATCGGGTCGATCGGGTGTGGCACGGCCGCCTCGGCTCGTGACCAGTTGGCCAGCCACGCGTCGTCCGGGCGCCCCGTCAGCACCAGGATGGGCGGGCAGTGCGCCACCTCGTCCTTGAGTTGCTTGGCCAGGCCCAGCCCACCGACGGGGGTGGCCTCACCGTCGAGGATGGCGAGGTCGATACCGCCTTCGTCCAACGTGCCCACGACGACCGGCGCGGTGGCTACGTCCAGATACTCCAGCTCGGGGAGGTCGGGGTGGACCCGTTTGCCCAGCGCACCGCGGACTTGATCCCGTGTGCGTGCGTTATCGCTGTAGACCAGGATCTTGAGGGTCGAGGGCACACGGGCGATGCTAGCGTCATCGCGCCAGCAGAGCGGCCATGTCGGCGGGGTCGAAGTACTCGTCGATCCGCACGATCCGTCCGTCGGCGTCGATCTTGACGACGATGCACACCCGCATGGCGATGGACGCTCCGTTCTCGCCGTCGGCGCGCAGCACGTGCTGTTGGACGAATCCACCCTCGAAGAACTGGCGGTCGAGGACGTCGTAGGTGCGCACTGTCGTGGTGCGCAGGAACCACCTGATCACCTTGAGTGCGCTGACGCGGTCGTCGTCCGCCTCGTCGCCGGCGTGCCACACCGTCACCTCGGCCGACCACAGCTGCTCGACGGCGTCGTAGTCACCGCGTTCGATGGCCCCGAAGAGGCGGTCCGCGACGTCGCGGCTCACATCTGCAGTCACGGTTCTTCTCCCTCGGGGTTGACCTCAACTACCGTTCGGGTGTGACCCTGGTTCGCATGACCACACCGTCGCGCGAACTGTTCGATGACGCCTATCACTCGGGCACGCCGCCCTGGGTGATCGGCGAACCTCAGCCCGTGATCGTCGAGCTCGAGAAGACCGGGGGCATTCGCGGGCCCGTGCTCGACGTCGGCTGCGGCCTTGGCGAGCACACCATCCTGCTCACGGCGCTGGGCTACGACGTGCTCGGCGTCGACTACGCCCCCAAGGCGGTCGAGCGGGCGCGGGCGAACGCCGTGGCGAAGGGCGTCGATGCGCGCTTCGAGGTCGCCGACGCGATGGACCTTCCCGTCGAACCGGGTTACGCGACGGTGGTCGACAGCGCGCTGTTCCACGTCTTCGGCCGCGACGCGGAACGAGCGAGCTACGCCGCGAGCCTGCACCGCGCCATGCGACCCGACGGCGTGCTGCATCTCCTCGCCCTCTCCGATGCCGGTCGCGGTTTCGGGCCATCGGTGAGCGCCGAGGTGATCCGCGCGGCGTTCGCCGACGGCTGGGTCGTCGAGGCTCTCGACACCGCGACGTATCGCGGGATCGTCGGCCCGGCGCACGCGGAGAGCCTCGGGCTGGCGATGGGGACCGTCGTCGACGAGCCCGCGTGGCTGGCGCGGATTCGCCGACGCTGACCAGCTAGCCGTTCTCATAGCCCGGATGGGCGACGGAGATTCGGTGCAGCACCAGGTTCCGCAACGCCGTCGTGACGTCGACGGCGCGGTCGTCCAGCTCGCCCGTGCGAATGGCCGCCGCCAACGCCTGCTCATCGGGGAAGCCGAGCAGATCCGGCGCGGCCGACTCGTCGCGCAGTTCGCGCTCGACGGTGCGCAGCGCGTTGGCGGCGACGCGGGCGTGGAACTTGACGGCGCCGGTGGTGGCGTCCTTCACGTCGGATTCGAGGAACTCGGCGACCGCGGCCACCAGTTCGGCGGCGGTCGGCCTGCCGTGCATAGCGGTCACGATGCCTCCAACAGGGTGAGCAGGTCGAACTCGGTCTCGCAGACGCGACGTCCGATGGCGGCGAGCTCGACGGACCGCGTCTGACCCGACAGATGCCGTTCGGCCTGATACCGGCAGATCACGCCCCACCGCAGCGTCGACAGCACCAGCCACCATCGCATCGACGCACGGTCCAGCGTGCGGCCCGAGGCGTCTTCGTAGGCAAGTAGGAAGTCCTCGATGCTGCCGAGGCCACCCGCGTCGAGCGATTCCGGCGCACCGAAGCGCCAGGCCCGGATGCAGAACCACGCCAGGTCCTCGTACACCTGACCGGTATGGGTGAGTTCCCAATCCAGCACCGCCGCCAACAGAGCCGGCTGACGACCGGTGTCGACGATGAGGTTACCCATCCGGAAGTCGCCGTGCACCAACACCTTCGGCGATGCCGGTGGTCGGTGCGCGGCCAGCCACCGGAAGGCCCACTCGAACGTCGCCGTGGTGTCACCCATCTCGTCGAGCTGGGCGTGCCATTCGTCGATCTGGTCGGACGCGGCGAGGCCGATACCCGACGGGTCCGCGCGGTGGATGGCCGCCAGCGCCTGGGCGCACTGTCGCAGCAGGTCGGCCCGTGAGTCGTCGTCGAGGGCCCGCTGGATGCGACGGACGATGGTCTCGCCTGCGATGAAGTCGCAGACCAAGAATGGATGACCCAGTGCTTCTGCGGAATTGGTGGCCATCAGGACGTGCGGCACCGGTGCGCCCGCCGCCGCTGCCCGGCCCAGGGCTGCCGCCTCGAGCTCCATGCCAGCGTGGATCTCGTCGGGCGGACCGATGCGCAGGATCAGTTCCCGGGAGCCGCTGTCGGTGTCCGCCGAGAACGCCCACGTGGCCCGGCTCGCACCGCCGGTCAGCACGCGCAGCTCCGTCACGCCGACTCGGCCGAGCACGGGCTGCAGGACGTCGGTCAGCGCGGTCGCCAGCGCCTCGGGGGTCACGTGCTGGACCGGCCGAACTTGAACATTCGCTGGGCAACCCGCCGAATCTGAATCTCCTCGGCGCCCTCGGTGATCCGATATCGGCGGTGATGTCGGTAGATGTGTTCGAAGGGCTCGTGGCGGCTGTACCCGAGGCCGCCGTGCACCTGCATCGCCCGGTCGGCGGCCTCGCACACCAGTCGGTTGGCGCGATAGTTCGCCATCGACACCTTGTCGGACACCTCCATGTGATGGTTGCGGTCCAGATGCCAGGCGGCGTAGTAGACGAGCAGTCGCACCATCTGGGCTTCGGTCTGCAGCTCGACCAGAGGCCACTGGACCGCCTGATTCACCGACAGCGGCTTGCCGAAGACGACGCGCTGGGAGGCGTAGGCTGCCGCGCGGTCGATGCAGTATTGCGCGGCGCCCAAACTGCTGGCGGCCTGTCGAATCCGGTTCTCGTGCAGAAAGGTCTGGCCGACCTCGAGGCCGTGGTCCACCTCGCCGAGCACCGCGTCGAGGGGAACGCGGACGTCCCTCAGCTCCACCTCACCGTGGTCGGTGGGCATGTTGAACGTCCACCAGTAGAACGGCACGCTGAACCCGGGTGAGTCACACGGCACCAGGAACGCGGTGATGCCACGGGCCTGGCCCGGTTCGCCGGAGGTCCTGGCGAAGACCAGGTCGTGGGTGGCGCGGTGCACGCCGGTGTTCCACCGCTTGGTGCCGTTGATCACCCACCCGTCACCATCGGCCACCGCGGTGGTCTCGAGCCAGGTGGCGTCGGACCCGTGGTCGGGCTCCGAGAGCCCGAAGGCCATGGACCGCTCGCCGGTGAGAAGGGCCTCACCCCAGTCCCTCTTCTGCTGATCGGTGCCGAACCGGTCCATCATGATGACCTGGGGGAAGTTGCCGACGATCGACGACTCGTCCTGCAGATCGTTGTGCAGGCCAAGACCTCTGTGCGCCAAATGTTCCCGGATCACGGCCATGTCGAGGTTGGTGCCGTCGCGGCCGCCGAACCTGGACGGCAGACCGTACCGCAGCCAACCCGCCGCGTCGGCTCGGCGTCGCATCTCGTCGAGCAGATCCTCCCAGGCTCGCTGCGGGATGCCGCCGTTCTCCCAATCCGTTCTGGCGTACTCCCGGCGGCGGTCGAAGTACTGCATGTGTTCGGCTTCCAGCGGCTTGATCTCGGCCTCGATGAAGGCATCCATCTCGGCCAGCAGACCTGGAAGGTGTTCGGGCAGTGCGAAATCCACGGTGATTTCCTCCTAGTAGCCGTACAGGGTCTTCTTCCAGATGGTCGAGAGGGTGGCGATGGCGTCGGCATCGCTGATCTGCAAGTTGAGGCCCGACGGGCGCAGGCTCACCGCGGTGAAGTTCTCGAACAGCAGCGCGATGGCCGCACCGGTGTGCTCGGCGTCGAGATCGGCGGCGTAGCCCTGCTCCTGCGCGCGGCGCACCGAGGCGGCGACGATGTCCATGCCGAATCGGCGGAACTCGTTCTGCACGTCGGCGAATCTCGGCTTGGTGTCGGCGAGTTGGCTGACCGCGATCATGATGCCGATGTTCTGCTTGAACATGTTCCAGTACCCGGTCACGACAGCCGAGAAGAACGTCGTGTCGTCGGGCGAACCCGGTGGGTGCACCTTCACACCCGAGGGCATCACCACGTCGTGCAGGAAGGACTCCGCCAACGCGGCGAGCAGGTCTTCCTTGTCGTCGTAGTAGCGGTAGAACACGGCGGTGGACCTACCCGCCGCCGAGGTGATGTCGGCCAACGTGGTGCCATGGAAGCCGCGCTCGGCGAACAGCTTCCGGGCAGCAAGCTCGAGGGCTTCACGCGTGTGACGGCCCTTGGCGGTGAGCGGGTCCCTCTGCATCGTCAGCCGAGGAGGCGATCGCCGGCGCGCAGGAGCGCACCGGGCAGGTCGTGGCCGACGGCTCGACGGGCGACCTCCGCCGCGCGGATCGCCGCCTGCAGGTCGACGTCGGTGCCGATGTCGCTGTCGCGCAACAGGTAGACCAGATCCTCGGTGGCGATGTTGCCACTGGCGCCCGGCGCGAAGGGGCACCCGCCGAGCCCTCCGACCGACGAATCCAGCCTGCGGACCCCGGCGACGACGGCGGCGTAGGCACTGGCCAGACCGGCGCCGCGGGTGTTGTGGAAGTGGGCGCCGAGCGGGAGGTCGCCGATGACCGGGCGAAGGAGCTCGATCAGTGCCCTCACCCGTCGCGGTGTGGCGGTTCCGATGGTGTCGGCGATGGCGATGCGATCGGCGCCGATCTCGACGGCGGCGGTGGCGATGTCGAGTACCCGCCTGGGATCCGTCGGCCCGTCGAATGGGCAGTCCCATGCGGTCGCGATGATGACCTCGACGGTGGCGTCGTGCTCGTGGGCGGTGCGGGCGATGTCGGCGATCAGGTCGGTGGACTCGGCGGTCGAGCGCCCCACATTCGCCCGGCTGTGGCCGTCGGCCGCCGACACGACGTATTCGATCGAGCTCATCCCCGCGGCGATGGCGCGGTTCGCGCCGCCGGACCCGGCGACCAGCGCCGAGAACTCCACCCCGTGGGATTCGCGCAGGCGAGGCAACTCCGCGGCCAGCGCTGCGGCGTCGGCGAGCGCGGGCACCTTCGAAGGTGAGACGAATGCGGTCGCCTCGATTTCGCGGACACCCGTCGCGATGACCGCCTCCAGGATTTCCAGCTTGGCGGACAAGGGGATTGGATCTTCGATCTGCAAACCGTCGCGGAGGCAGACCTCGCGGATGGTGACGTGGTCCGGTTGAGAGCTCACAGCACCCCCTTGGCCCGAAGTGCCTCGAGTTCGTCAGTCGACCTGCCCAACAGTCCGCCGTACACCTCGGCGTTGTCCTGCCCCGGCGCGGTCGAGCCGGCGCAGCGGATGCTGCCGGGAGTCTCGGACAGCACCGGTACCACCCCCGGCCCCTTGACGTTGCGACCAATGCGCTCGTCCCAGTGGTCGGCGATCATGCCCCTGGCCACCAGCTGTGGATCAGTGACCACCTCGGCGACGGTGTTGATCGGCCCGCTGATGACACCTGCCGCGCTGAGCGTTTCGATGATGTCGGCCGGCTGCCGCTCGGCGGCCCACGCGGCGATGATCTCGTCGATCAGGTCCTGGTTCCTCCCGCGGGCGACGTGGTCGACGAAGCGGTCGTCGGTGGCGAGCTCCGGCCTTCCCATCGCACTGCAAAGCCGGCGGAAGACGGTGTCCTGGTTGGCGGCGATCACCACCCAGCTGCCATCGGCGGTCGGGTAGATGTTGGACGGCGCGATCCCGTCCAGCCGGGTGCCAGACGGTCCACGGACCACGCCGCCGACGTCATAGTCGGGAATGGTGGATTCCTGGACCGCCAAACATGATTCGGTGAGCGCGGCGTCGACGATCTGACCCTCGCCCGTGACGGTTCGGCGGTAGAGCGCCGCGAGCGCGCCCTGTGCGGCGAACATGCCCGCCAGGCTGTCACCCAGCGAGAGTGCCAGTCGCGGGGGAGGGCCGCCGGGGAAGCCGTTCATGTGCCGCAGTCCGCTGGCGGCCTCGGCCACCGAGGCATAGCCCGCCTTGTGGGCATCGGGCCCGGTCTGCCCGTACCCGGAGACCCGGACCAGGATGATGCCCCGATTGCGTTCGCGCAGAACGTCGTAGCCCAGATTCCACTTCTCCAGCGTGCCGGGCCGGAAGTTCTCCACGATGACGTCGGAGCGTTCGACCAGGTCGAGGAACACCTCGCGGCCCTCGTCCTCCCGCAGATTGAGCGTGATGGCCTTCTTGTTGCGCGCATGCACCGTCCAGAAGAAGTGGTGCCCGTCGAGTTCGGCCTGACCCCAGGTGCGCAGCGGGTCTGGCGCGCCCGGCGGTTCGATCTTGATGACCTCGGCGCCCATGTCACCAAGCAGGCGCCCGGCGAACGGACCCGAGATCAGCGTGCCGACCTCGAGCACGCGGATGCCGTCGAGCGGGCCGGTGATCACAGCGCCAATTCCCCGGTCGCTACACTCCTGCCCTCCGGTGAGAATCCGTGCCGCTGCAGCCAATCCGTGACGATGCCGACCGCTTCACGCAGGGTGTCGCGTTGATCGGGGCCGGCGTAGTAGTGGTTTGCGCCGGCGATCTCGTACATTTCCTTGTCGGGATGCCCGATCGCCTCGAAGAGCCTCCGGGTGTGGCTCGGGGTGCAGGCGTCGTCGGCCAGGTTCCCGATCACCAGGGCCGGTACGGCGATGTCGGGTCCGCAGTCCACGGCGTCGCCGTTGGCGTCGTCGTAACTCCACTGCGAGAGCCAGCTGCGGAGTGTGCAGAAGCGGGCCAGGCCGACGGGGCTCGAGTTCACCACCTGAGGATCGCCCAGGTAGCAGGTGCCCGGGGTGCGATCGTTGGGATCGACGGTCGGATCCAGCCAGCGCGGGTCCGCCATGGTGCCGTGGACCACGAACGCAAACTCGTCCTGCGGGCGTCCCGCTGCCTTCAGCTCGACCAATTTGTCCTTGACCCAGCTGGTGATTCGGCGATTGCGGGCAATCTGCGCGGCTCGGTAGCGCTCCAGGAACTCTGGGGTGTACGGCGGCTGGTTGGGATTGTTCGGGTCATACAGATCGAGTTCGGGATCGCGTTTCGACGGATCGGACTCGTCGAGGATCGAGGCGTCCATCCATTCCGTCATCGTGCCGTGGCGGCTGACGTGGGCGGCCAGCAGCATGATCCCGTCGGCCGGGATGAGTCCGAGCTTCGTCAGGTCCGGACCGTCGCCGGACGGGCTGGCCGTCACCGTCGGATGCTGGGCCTGCTGCTGGTAGAACACCGACAGCGAGCCGCCGCCGCTCCAGCCGGCCAGCACCACCTTGGAATAGCCCAACCGGTTCTTGGCGTCCTTGATGCACTCGCCGAGGTCCTCGACGACCTTCTCCATCAACAGGGCCGAGTCGGTACCGCGAAACCTGCTGTTGCAGTAGATGACATGGTGCCCGGCGCGGGCCAGGCCGTTGATCATCGGCAGGTAGGCGCCGCCGCCGATCGGGTGCATGAAGACCAGCACGGTGTCGGAGGGTGTCTCGGGGCGCAGCAGGTAGCTCTCCAGGACGACCAAGTCGGCGACGCCGCCGTACACGTCGCGGACACTCGAAGTGTTCTGGTAGGCAACGAGATACGGAATCCGGTCGTAGGCGTGCTTCATTCAGTGCTGTCCGAGATCGTTGGCCAGGACCTCGGCGGACGGCACCAGTCGGCTGCGGGTGTCGACCGCGATCACCGACCAGTCGACCCGGTCGTAGTCGTCGAACTTGCGCCTGGCCCGTTCGCGCGCCTTCTCCGGTGCGCCGTGGTGTAGGCCCTGGGGCGCATGCGACACCAGCCCGGGTGGCATCGGTATGCCGTACAGGGAGCCGCCATGGAAGAACGCGATCTCGTCGTAGTCGACGTTGCGGTGGTACCAGGGCGTGCGCTCCGTGCCCGGCACGCCTTCGGCGGGCTTGGGCAGGAAGTTCATCACGTAGACGCCGGTGGCCTGCATGAACACGTGCACGGTCGGCGGCAGATGCACGCTGTCGGAGGTCACGACGTTGTAGTCGGCGATGTTGAAGGTGAAGGGGAAGTTGTCGCCCTGCCAACCTTCGACGTCGAGTGGATGGTGGGGGTAGTACAGCGTCGTCGGACCACCGGCGTGCACGAGCCGGACCTCGTAGGAGTCGCGTCCGTCATCGTCGATCGGCTGCGGTTCGGGGATCACGGCCAGCGACGGGTCGAACGGAAAGTGCCTGCCCAGTTGCCCGGGCGGCGGTACCCGGAACTCCTCGGTGGCCTGGATCATCAGCAAGGTCGTCTCGGCGTCTGGCACCTGGCGGAACGTGCAGGCCTTGGGGAGGTAGATCCAGTCGCCCTCGCGGTAGCGCAGTGGGCCGAACTCCGTCTCGAGCAGCCCGGCACCGGCGTGAACGAAGGACAGGAGGTCGCCGTCGACGTACCGGGCGAAGTAGGGCATCGGCTCGGTGCGACGGGAGAGCAGCACCTGGCAGTCCGCGTTGGAGAACATCAACAGCGGGCCACCGTTGGCATCGGTGGCGTCGGTCGGCTTCAGCTCACTGGACAGCACGTCGACGGGCCGCAGGGGTCCAGCCGACCGATACTCGGTGGGATCGTGGCGCCGGTAGAGGCTGGCGGTCCGTCCGGTGAACCCGCCGCGGCCGAGTTCGTCGTCCTTGAGGCCGTTCAGGTCGGCGTGCAGCCGCCGCGGCGTGCTGCCCTTGCGCAAGTGGACGAACGATTCCATGGCTGTCTCCGATGACTTGCTCGGCGGTAGAGGGGCACCCCCCCGCAAAACTGAAACTGACGTTACTTTCGTTCACCGCCGCGTGCAATACCCACCATCCGCCCCGAAAAGCCCTGTTCCGCGTCAGTGCCCTGACCAGCCCAGACGGGAGTCGGGGTGGCTGGCAACGCCGGCTACATGTTTTACTGCGTGTCGACAACTCAATACTCAGGTCCGCCTGCAAACATCAAGCGGACGCGGTTGCGGCGATCCCGCTGCCGCTTGGGCGATCTCGCATCGCAGGTGACGACGGCTTATCCGTAACAGGAACTGGATGGATTCGTAGATGTTGTTTGACGGAATTCTCGGGCGCTGGGCGCGCCGACTGCTGATGGCGACCATGGCGGTTCTCTTGCTGCCGGGCATGATCGGTGCGGTGGGGGGCAGCGCGACCGCGGGAGCGTTCTCGCGCCCCGGTCTCCCAGTCGAGTACCTCATGGTTCCGTCGCCCTCGATGGGCCGCGACATCAAGGTGCAGTTTCAGAGCGGCGGCCCCAACTCGCCCGCCGTCTACCTCCTCGATGGCCTGCGCGCGCAGGACGACTTCAATGGCTGGGACATCAACACCCAGGCGTTCGAGTGGTATCTGGACTCGGGTCTGTCGATCGTCATGCCCGTCGGCGGCCAGTCCAGCTTCTACTCCAACTGGTACAAGCCCGCATGCGGCAAGAGTGGCTGCCTGACCTACAACTGGGAGACGTTCCTGACCTCCGAGCTGCCGAACTACTTGGCGGCCAACAACAACGTCAAGTCCACCGGCAGCGCCGCGGTCGGCCTGTCGATGGCGGGCGGTGCCGCGCTGGTGCTGTCGGCACACCACCCCGGTCAGTTCATCTACGCCGGCTCGATGTCGGGCTTCCTCAACCCGTCCGAGGGCCAGTGGCCCGGCCTGATCAACCTGTCCATGGGTGATGCGGGCGGCTACAAGGCCAACGACATGTGGGGCCCCGCCGAGAGCGATCCGGCCTGGCAGTACAACGATCCGATGGTCCAGATCCCCACGATCGTCGCCAACGGCACGCGCATCTGGGTCTACTGCGGCAACGGCACCCCCAGTGAACTGGGCGGCAACAACCTGCCCGCGAAGTTCCTCGAGGGTCTGACCATCCGCACCAACCGCACGTTCCAGGACAACTACATCGCCGCCGGCGGCAGCAATGGCGTGTTCAACTTCCCGAACACCGGCACCCACGACTGGCCGTACTGGGGTTCGCAGCTCCAGCAGATGAAGCCCGACCTGATCGCCAACCTGCTCTGACGATGATTGATGGCGGGTGGGTCTAGAACCCGCCCGCCACCTTCACGACGGCGCGGCCGGAGAACGTGCCGGCCCGCACCCGGTCAATCACCTCGACCACGTCCTTCACGTCGACGTCGTGGGTGATCTGTGTTAGCCGTTGCGGCTTGAGCGAGCCGCCGAGAAGCGCCCATAGTTCACGGCGCAGCCCGATCGGCATCATCACCGAATCCATTCCCAGCAGAGCCACGCCCCGCAGGATGAACGGCATCACCGTCGTGTTCAGCGCGGTCCCGCCGGTCAGTCCGCTGGCGGCCACCGCGCCGCCGTAGGACAGGGTGCTGAGCACGTCGGCGAGCGTGGCGCCGCCCACACAGTCCACCGCCCCCGCCCAGCGCGTCTTGCCGAGCGCCCTCGGCTTCGCGTCCGGGTCGGCGGGCAGCCTGGGGATTACCTCTGCGGCGCCGAGTGCCTTCAGGCGGTCTTCGGCGTCGGGCTTCCCGCTCGACGCGAACACCTCGTAGCCTGCCGCGGACAGGAGATCCACGGCCACGGAGCCGACGCCCCCGGTCGCACCCGTCACCACGACGGGTCCGTCCTGCGGATCGATCCCCCGCGCGATCAGCGCCTGCACGCTCATCGCGGCGGTGAACCCGGCCGTGCCGATCGCCGCACCCTCGTAGGGGCTGAGCGAGCCGAGGGTGACGATCTGGTCGGCGGGTACCCGCGCATACTCGGCGTAGCCGCCGTGCCGCGCGGTGCCGATGTCGTAGCCGTGCGCGAGGACCGCGTCACCCACCGCGAACTCGGCGGACGACGACTCGACCACCTCGCCGGTGAGGTCGATACCGGGCACGATCGGGTAGTCACGCACCACGCCACCCTTCGGGGTGAGCGCCAGCGCATCTTTGAAGTTGACGCTGGAGTACGCCACCCGGATGGTCACCTCGCCGGGGGGGAGATCCGATTCCGCCAGCGTCTCGACCGCCGCCTCGATGCGATCCTCGTGCTGCCGCGCGACCAATGCCTGAAAGTCATCCATGGGTCCGACGTTATCGTGCCCGCCGCTGCGAGAGGTCGGCTACTTCAGCTCAGCCGAGGACAGCCCGAGTAGGCGACGTGCGACCACCAGCTGCTGAATCTGCTGAGTTCCCTCGAAGATGTCGAGGATCTTCGAGTCGCGCGCCCACTTCTCGAGCAGGGTGTCCTCGGAATAGCCTGTGGTGCCTGCCAATTCGACGGCCTTGAGGGTGATGTCACTGGCCACCCTGGCGGCCTTCGCCTTGCCCATCGACGCTTCCTTCGAGTTGGGGATCTTGTTGTCGGCCTGCCACGCCGACCGCACGGTCAGCAGGTAGCCCGACTCCCACTCGGCCTCCATCCGCAGGAACTCGGCCGCGGCCGCACTCTGCGCGTGCGCCGGCTTGTCGTAGGAGATGTCCACGCCCGCGTCGTCGAGGATGGCGCGCAACTGCTCCAGCGACGCGCGCGCCACGCCGACCGCCATCGCGGCCACGATGGGGCGGGTGTTGTCGAACGTCTCCATGACACCGGCAAAACCCTTGTCCACCTGGATGTCCGGGTTGCCGAGCAGATTCTCCTTCGGGATGCGGGCGTTGTCGAAGCGAAGGGCGGCGGTGTCGGACGCCTTGATGCCGAGCTTGTGTTCCAGGCGCTCGACGGTCACGCCCGGGTGCTCGCGCGGCACGATGAACGACTTGATCGCCGCCCGCCCCTTGCTCTTGTCCAGCGTCGCCCACACCACGATGTGACTGGCGCGCGCGCCCGCAGTGACGTAGATCTTCTCGCCGTTGATCACGTACTCGTCGCCATCGAGCTTGGCCGTCGTCGTCACGGCCGCCGAGTCCGATCCGAAGCCCGGCTCGGTGATCGCCATCGCGGCCCAGACCTTGCCGAGGCGTTCGAGCTGTTCGTCCGTGGCGACACCCGACAGCGCGGCGTTGCCGAGGCCCTGGAAGGGCACCGACAGCAGCAGGGCGACGTCACCCCAGCTGATCTCGAGGGCGTTGACCAGTGCGGACATGTTGGCGCCGTTGACGTTCTCCTTGGGGCCCTCAACGCCCCGGAACGCGTCGGTGCCCGCGAAGGAGATGGTGTTGGCGTCCGTCAAGCCCTCGAAGAGGTCTGCGAGCGTGTCCAGCTCGACGGGGTATGCATGCTCTGCGAGGTCGTACTTGCGGGAGATCGGCCGCAGCATCTCGGCGGCGCCGTCGTGGGCCATGTCGATGACGGCCTGCAACTTGCGCGGCATTTCCAGGTTGATTGCCATGACGGGGAGTCCGTTCCTAGTTCGGTGGTTCGGCTTTACAGGACGACGACACCCTCGGCGACGCCGAGAGCGCGAAGGTCGCGGTACCAGCGTTCGACCGGGTGTTCCTTGGTGAAGCCGTGACCGCCGAGCAACTGCACGCCGTCGAGACCGATCTGCATGCCCTTGTCGGTCGCGAGCCGCTTGGCCAGCGCGGCCTCGCGGGCGAACGGCAGGCCCTGCTCGGCCCGCGCCGCGCCACGCCAGGTGACCAGGCGCAGTCCGTCGAGCTCGATCGCGATGTTGGCGCACATGAAGGCGACCGACTGCCTCCGTGCGACCGGCTCGCCGAACGCCTCGCGTTCCTTCACATAGGGGATGACGTAGTCGAGCACGGCATGCGACGTGCCGACTGCCAGTGCGGCCCAACCCAATCGGGCGAGCGCGATCGCCTCTGAATAGTTCTGGGCGTAGTCGGCCTCGCTTGATTCGTCCTCGCCGAGCCGGTTGTGCAATGGCACCGCGACGTTGTTCAGCTCGACCCGACCGAGCGCCGCGGCGCGGATACCCATGCTCGGATCGGCCTTGACGGTGAGGCCTTCGGAACCCGCCTCGACGATGAAGAGTGCGGCCTTGCCGTTGAGCTGTGCGCCGATGACGAACAATTCGGCGGTGGCGGCGGCCGGCACCAGCGACTTGGTGCCGGTGAGGCGGTAGCCGCCGGGGGTGCGCACGGCGACCGTCTTGAGCGCCGTCGGATCGAACAGGGCGTGCGGCTCGGCGATCGCCACGCATGCCTGCGGGACGTTGTCGCCGGCGAACTCGGGCAGGTAGGTCGCCTGCTGATCCGCGCTGCCCCAGTGGGTCAACGCCGACGCGACGCCGCCGGGCGCCAGGATCGGAAGGGCCAACCCCATGTCGCCGTAGGCAAGTGCTTCGGCGACGAGGGCGTTGGTGATCGTGCTGCGGTGGGCCGCGATCCCGTCGAAGTCCTCGGGGATGTTGATGGCGGTGACACCGATCTCGGTGGCCTTGGCGACGAGGTCGGTGGGAAAGGTGACCGCAGCGTCGGCGTCGTGGGCGGCCGGGCGCAGCAATTCCTCGGCGAACTCCGCGACGGTCTCGACGATCATCTTTTGTTCGTCGTCCGGGGTCAGGTCGAAGTAGTCGGACCGCCTGGTCCCGTTGGGGGCGAGCCGGGTAGGTGGCTTACCGAGGCCCTGTACGCGCTGAAACTGCCGGGTCGATGCGCCCAGCGCCGAGAACGCCGTCTTGACGCCGAAGCGCAGTCCGCGATTGAACGGCTTCCGCAGACCGTATTTGTCCAGGAACTGTTGTCCGAGAAGCGGGGTGATCAAGGCCAACCCGTAGGCGGTCGGGGAGCGCTTGTGCTTCTTCAGGCCCACGGAGCTTTCGGATCTATTGGTCATGTCGGCAGCCTCGCGTCGTTGGGGCAATGCTCCATGACCGTATCTTACTCTTGAGTAAGGTATCCGATACCTGTTACCGAGATCACCCGCGATCAGCCCGGCAGGGCGAACCTGGCGAGCACCTCGTCGTGGAGCAACCCGTTCGTGGCGAGGGCGCTGCGGCCGTGCGGGCCGGGTGAGCCGTCCAAGTTCGTGAACCGGCCGCCGGCCTCGCGGACGAGGATGTCCAGGGGAGCCAGATCCCAGAGCTTCACCTCGGGTTCGACGACGACGTCGACCGCGCCCTCGGCCAACAGGCAGTAGGACCAGAAGTCGCCGTACCCGCGCACCCGCCACACCGCGTCGGCCAACTCGATGAAGGCTGCGCGGCGCTCCTCCCAGCCGGTGCTCAACTCGGAGAACGACAGGCTGGCCGAGTCGAGGTCCGACACACCCGACACGGTGATCGGTCGACTGGACCCGTTGAACGACGCGAACGCCCCTTCGCCGGAACCGGCCCACCATCGTCGCGCCAGCGCAGGCGCACTGACCACGCCGACCGTGGGAACTCCGTCCTCGAGCAGCGCGATGAGCGTCGACCAGACGGGCACGCCCCTGACGAAGTTCTTGGTGCCGTCGATCGGGTCGAGCACCCATTGGCGCCCTGCGAAAACCGCCGTGCCACCGAATTCTTCGCCCAGCACGGCGTCATCGGGACGGTTCGCCGTGAGCAGGCTGCGGAGCAACTCCTCGGCGGACTCGTCTGCGTCGGTGACCGGGCTCAGATCGGGTTTGGTCTCGATGCGGAGATCCAATGCGCCGAACCGGTCCAACGTCAGTTGGTCGGCCTCGTCGGCCATGCGGAGGGCAAGGGTGATGTCGTCCGAGACGCCGGTCATTGGTGGACTCCCATGCGTGCAGTCCTACCATGGCCGGTGTGTGGGAAATCGCCGTGCTCTTGCTGTTGGTCGGTGGCATCGTGCTGTTGTTGGCACCCAGGATGAGGGGGAGGCGCGGTCCCGGTGGACTAGGCGGACAACTCGCGCACGGCACCCTGCTCGTCACCGGGGTCAGCGCGGGCCCCGAGTCGGACGGCTCGCAGTTCGTCACCATCACCGGCGTCATCAACGGCCCGACCGTTCGTGAGCAGGAGGTCTACGCGCGCATGACGATGCAGGTGGGCACGTCGCCGACCATGGGCCAACTGATGCCCATCGTGTACTCACCGAAGAACCCGGAGAAGTGGGGTTTCGCACCGTCCCAGCCGCCCGAGGCGCCTGGGCCGGCCGGCCCCACCGAACTCCGCTAGGCGGCGGGTTCGGCGATCGTCACGGCGATCCGAATCTCGCGGTCGCTGAACAGCGTGCTCCGCAACCCGGGTAGCCGCGGCGCCACCGACCGGTGCCGAGCACCGGTCGGAGTGACGAATTCGGCCGTGTGGCAACCCTGTTCGTCAGTAGCCGTGGTCACCGACCAGCCCGGCGCCTCCTTGGCGTAGTTACAGCGTTCACACGCCCCGAGCCCGTTGAGCGCCGAGGTCGGCCCGGCGCGGGCGTGCCGGCGAGCATGATCGTGATGGCGGATCGGGGAATCGCAGTACGGCGTGCGGCAGGTGTCATCGCGAAGGTCGAGGAACCGGGCCAACCCCTTGGGGAACAACCGGGCCCGGGACTCCATCGCCACCAGCGCACTGCTGCCGGGATGCGCGTAGAGCCGCCGCACCGTCGCCCGCGACCGGGCATCACCCACCGCAGCGCCGATCAACCGCCGCGCCACCTCCGCCGGGATGGGCCCGTACCCGGGCACCCGCGCCGCGGTCGTGCTCCCGCCCAGCAGCGCCTCGTCGGTCAACACCACGTTCACCGCGACCGGCACCGGCACCTCGGCGGGGCGGCCGGTGACCCGTTCGACCAGGGTGTCGGCCATCACCTGCCCGCGGCCGCGGCCGTCACCGCAGGTGTCAGCGGCCCGGCGCAGGGCGGCATAGACCGCCACCCCTTGGGGCATCGGCAACAGCGCGGTCACATAGGCCATGTCGTCGGGGGCGGGTCGGCTGGTCACGGTGCGCTCGGATTCCGCGCGCACCGCCCGGTCCACGACGGCATGCGGGTCCAGCTCGTAGGCGATGGCCTTGGCGTCGGTTTCGATCCGCCGGTCACCCTTGCCGTGCAGGGACGCCTGGTCGGCGCACATCCGGGCGTCGAGGGTGTGCCGGTCCTCGAGGTCCAGGCACGCCGACTCCCGCACGATCAGCGTGGCCCGCCACTCCGAGAGCGCCCCGGCCGCCAACGCCGCCAACGTATGGGGCATCTCGTGCACCAGCGCCCGGGCGAACCCGAGATGTCGGCCACCCCGGTTCGGCGAATCACGCCGCGCCAAGGCGATCTCACTGGCCAGACCCTTACCCCGCTTGGCCGCTGGCACCCCCGCCGCCGCCTCCCGCGCCCGACGCTTGTCATCGAGGTCCGCGGTCAGCACCGCCTGCTCGGCGGCTGCGGCGGACTTCTCCCGTTCCAGCGCCGCGATGCGGTCCATCAGGGTTGCCTCGTCGGCATCCGGGTTGGCTGCCAACAGTTCATCGAACATGTGTTCGACTATAGATAATGGCTACGACAAGCGAACCGACCAGAGGAGATTTCATGTCCGTACCGCTGCCCGAAGGCCTGATCGAGCTGCTTCAGAAGCCGAGCCCCTGCTTCATCGCCACGCTCATGCCGGACGGATCGCCGCAGCTGACGGAGACCTGGGTGACGACCGACGGTGAGAACGTGGTCATCAACATCGTCGAGGGGATGCAGAAGGCCAGGAACATCGCCCGCGATCCGCGCGTCGCGGTCAACGTCGCCGACCCCGACGACGTCAATCGCTATTACGGCGTGCGCGGCCGCGTGGTGTCCACGACCACCGAGGGTGGACGGGAGAGCATCGACGAGATCTCGCAGAAGTACTTGGGAATCCCGTATCCGGTCTTTAGCGGAAACCCGGATGAGACGCGGGTGCTGATCACCATCGAAGCCGACTCGGTCACGACGCCGATGCGCGGCTGAGCGTCAGCCGTGGCCGATCAGCCGTGGCTGTTGGGCCGACTCCTCACCGGCTCGTGCCTCGCGGGATCGTCGTCAGCCGTGCCCGATCCGCAGTAACTCCGCCACGCTGGTCAACTTCACCCGCGGCCTGCCGCCCGGCTGCCCGGACGTTCGTTCGTGGGTGTCGATCAGCTTCCAGTGATCGTCGGTGACCAGCAACGGCTGCCGCGACAGCAGCCACTCGACCGCATCGTCGGTGACACCGTCCAGTTCGCGGGGCGCGCCAAGGTCGGCCACCAAGGTATTCACCGTGTCCTGCGAGTCCTTCTTGTTGCTGCCGATGACGCCCGACGGTCCCCGCTTGATCCAGCCGACGACGTACTCATTGCGACTGCCGTCGATTCTGCCGTCGGTGTGCGGGATGGTTCCCGACCGCTCGTCGAACGGCAATCCCGGTGTCGGCACGCCCCGGTATCCCACGGCGCGGACGACGAGTTGGGTCGCCAGTTCCTCGCGCGCACCGGTGTCCTTGGCGACCAGACGGCCACCGTCGTTCACCAACTCGTTGCGGCCGAGCACGATCGACGAGACCCGGTCGGTCCCCTTGATTTCGATGGGGGAGGTGTGGAAGCGAAACACTATGCGCCGCTTGGCTCCTCGCGGTCCTTTCTCGGCGTACCCACGCAAGGTCTTGATGTTCAGCTTGGCGGTCTTGCCCGCCGCCTCCAGGTCCTCGTCGGAGATGCCGACGAAGTCGAGGGGGTCGACGATCACGTCCACGTCGGCCATCGCGTCGAGGTCGCCCAGCTCGCGCAGTTCCATGGTGGTGAACGTGGCCTGCAGTGGTCCTCGGCGCCCGAGAATCACCACCTCCTCCACCCCCCGCGAGTGCAGGGCCGCCAAGGCATGGTCGGCGATGTCGGTGTTGGCCAGCGCGTCGGGATCGCTGACCAGGAGGCGGGCGACGTCAAGGGCCACGTTGCCGTTGCCGACGACCACCGCCCGCCCCGTCGACAGATCGGGTGACATCTCCTCGAAGTGTGGGTGGGCGTTGTACCAGCCGACGAAGTCGACGGCGGCCACGCTTCCGGTCAACTCCTCGCCGGGGATGCCCAGGGGACGATCGGCCTGGGCGCCGACGGCGTAGACGACCGCGTCGTAGCGCTCGGCCAGTTCGGCCGGCTGTACGTGTTCACCCACCCGGATGTTGCCGAAGAACCGGAAGCGGGGATCGGTCGCCGTCTTGTCGAATTGCGCGCTGATGGTCTTGATCTTCGGGTGATCGGGCGCGACGCCCGAGCGCACCAGACCGAACGGGGTCGGCAGCATCTCGAGCATGTCGACGCGTACGTCCGTCGGCGTCTCGGAGTCGGCGGTCGAGTCGGCGAACTTCAGCAGGGAGGCGGCGGCAAAGTAGCCCGACGGACCCGAACCGACGATCGCGACGCGATGAGAGCGCATGCATGAACCTTCCGACGGCAAGTCGTATTCGCCCGCCGATCCGCAAGGGGCTGTCGCGTGATCGCCGGTCTGGTAACCAAGCCGATGCTAGACCGGCGCAACGGTCGGTACCCTGATCTCCCGTGGATCCCGACAGGCAAGACGACATCACCGCGCTCGACACCACTCTGACGACGGTGGAGCGGGTACTCGATGTCGACGGCCTGCGCGACCGCATCAAGACCCTCGAGGACGCCGCGTCGGATCCCAAGCTGTGGGACGACCAGACGCGCGCTCAGAAGGTCACCAGCGAGCTGTCGCATACGCAGAGCGAGTTGCGCCGGGTCGAGGAAATGAGGCAGCGGCTCGACGACCTCCCGGTCATGTACGAGCTCGCCTCCGAGGAAGAGGGCGCCAGCAGTACGGAGGCCTTCGAAGACGCCGACGTCGAGCTGGCAAAGCTGCGCGAGGACATCCAGGGCCTGGAGGTCCGCACCCTGCTCTCGGGTGAGTACGACGCGCGCGAGGCCGTCGTCACCATCCGGTCGGGCGCGGGCGGCGTCGACGCCGCCGATTGGGCCGAGATGCTCATGCGGATGTACATCCGCTGGGCCGAGAAGCACGACTACGGCGTCGAGGTGTTCGATACGTCCTACGCCGAAGAGGCGGGCATCAAGAGCGCGACGTTCGCGGTGCACGCGCCGTATGCCTACGGCACCCTGTCGGTGGAGCAGGGCACCCATCGCCTGGTGCGGATCAGCCCGTTCGACAATCAGAGCCGGCGTCAAACCTCCTTCGCCGACGTGGAGGTGCTGCCCGTCGTGGACACCGCCGATCACATCGACATTCCCGACGGTGACGTCCGCGTCGACGTCTACCGATCCAGCGGGCCCGGCGGGCAGTCGGTCAACACCACCGACTCGGCGGTTCGACTCACCCACGTCCCCACCGGTATCGTCGTAACTTGCCAGAATGAGAAGTCGCAGTTGCAGAACAAGGTTTCGGCAATGCGAGTCCTTCAGGCAAAACTGTTGGAACGCAAGCGTTTAGAAGAACGCGCTGAAATGGACGCCCTCAAGGGCGACGGCGGTAGTTCGTGGGGCAACCAGATGCGCTCCTACGTGCTGCACCCGTATCAGATGGTCAAGGACCTGCGTAACGACTACGAAGTCGGCAACCCGGCCGCAGTACTCGACGGCGACATCGACGGATTCCTCGAAGCGGGGATCCGTTGGCGCAATAGGAAAGATGACGACTAACACGTATTTGGCCATCGGATTGGCCGACAGTTGGCACGACTTTTGGCGCGGCGACATCGGCGAATGGATCATCACGCGCGGCCTCCGCATCGTGATGCTGGTCCTGGCTGCGATCCTGGCCGCGCGATTCGTGCAGTGGACCGCGCGCAGGATCACCCGCCGCATCGATGCGGACTTCCGCGAGAGCGACGCGCTGGTGCGATCGGAGGCCACCAAGCACCGTCAAGCGGTCGCCTCGGTGATCTCCTGGGTCACGATCGCCCTGCTGTGCGTCGTGGTCCTCGTGGAGATCACCGACATCGTCGCGATACCGGTCGGCTCCCTGGTGGCGCCCGCTGCAGTCCTCGGCGCGGCCCTGGGCTTCGGCGCCCAGCGCGTCGTGCAGGACCTGCTGTCGGGGTTCTTCATCATCACTGAGAAGCAGTACGGCTTCGGTGACCTCGTGGCGCTGACGGTGAGCGGTATCGCGCAGCCCGCCGAGGGCACGGTCGAGGACGTCACGCTGCGCGTGACCAAGTTGCGATCCAGCGAGGGCGAGGTCTTCACGATCCCCAACGGGCAGATCGTGAAGACGGTCAACCAGTCGAAGGACTGGGCGCGCGCCGTCGTAGACATCCCGGTTCCCACCACAGCCGATCTGAACAAGGTCAACGACGTGCTGCACCAGGTGACTGAGAGCGCGATGGACGACAAGCAGATGGCGGCTCTCATGCTCGACCAGCCGCAGCTGATGGGCGTCGAGAGCATCGAACTCGACACCGTGAACCTGCGGATGGTCGCGCGCACGCTGCCCGGCAAGCAGTTCGAAGTGGGTCGACAGCTCCGCGTCCTCATCGTCGCCGCCCTGCGCAGGGCGGGCATCGCCAGCCCGGTGGAGGCCACGCCGACGATCGGTGCGCTGTCGCCGTCCGCTACAACGGCGATCGCCGAGGACCCGCAGGCCCAGGGGGATGACCGATGAAGTTCCGGAGGGACGGCGAAGGACGCGACTGGCCGGCGTATCTGCCCGGCGGGCGGGTACGGACGTCGACGTTCGCTCTCATCGTGGCGTTCTGCTTCACCTGGTGGCTCCATTCGACCTACGCTCCGGCGCCACCGGATCCGACGGTCCAGGAGGCGCCACAAGTTGTACCGCCCGGCTATGTCCCGGACCCGGAGTACACCTGGGTGCCCCGCACCAACGTCGAGACGCGGCCCAGGACGACCTACAGCACCCCGACGACGACCATGACCACCACGGAAACCTCTCCGACGGAGACGACGAGCCCGTCGGAAACGACGAGCGCGACGACGACCACCGGCCCCCCGCCGACGACCGTCGTGGACCCCGACGGTCCAGGTCCATTGTCGGGGACCACGATCACGCCTGCGCCTTCGACGTCCTGGCCATTGCCGAACCGCTCGGGCACCGTGACCACCACGACGGGCGCCGTGCCGGGTGTCGGGCCGGTGTCGCCTGCGCCCTTGCCGGCCGGGTAGTCCGAACCTCCCATTGGGCCCCGCTACACTGGCGTGCCGTGATGATCACCCTTGACCACGTGAGCAAGCAGTACAAATCCTCGGCACGGCCAGCTCTGGACAATGTCTCGCTCAAGATCGAGAAGGGTGAGTTCGTCTTCCTCATCGGACCGTCCGGTTCGGGCAAGTCGACGTTCATGCGGCTCCTGCTTGCTGAGGACACCCCCACCCACGGCGACATCCAGGTGTCGAAGTTCCACGTGAACAAGCTGGCCAGCCGACACATCCCCGGCCTGCGGCAGGTTCTCGGGTGTGTCTTCCAGGACTTCCGCCTGCTGCAGCAGAAGACGGTGTTCGAGAACGTCGCCTTCGCGCTGGAGGTCATCGGGAAGCGCTCGGACGTGATCAATCGGGTCGTGCCCGACGTCCTCGAGATGGTGGGCCTGTCGGGCAAGGCCAGCCGGTTGCCCACCGAACTCTCCGGCGGCGAGCAGCAGCGCGTCGCCATCGCTCGTGCCTTCGTGAACCGGCCGCTGGTGCTGTTGGCCGACGAACCCACCGGAAACCTGGATCCGGAAACCAGCAAGGACATCATGGATCTGCTCGAGCGGATCAACCGCACCGGAACCACGGTGCTGATGGCCACCCACGATCACCACATCGTCGACTCGATGCGCCAGCGTGTCATCGAACTCGAGCTCGGTCGCTTGATTCGCGACGAGCAGCGCGGTGTCTACGGAATGGACCGCTAAGTGCGCTTCGGCTTTCTCGTCAACGAAGTCCTCACCGGACTTCGTCGCAACGTCACCATGACGGTCGCCATGATCTTGACGACCGCGATCTCGATCGGCCTCTTCGGCGGTGGGCTCCTCGTGGTCCGCCTCGCCGACAGTTCGCGCACCATCTATCTGGATCGCGTCGAGAGTCAGGTGTTCTTGACCAACGACGTGTCGGCGAACGATCCGACGTGCGATGCGGATCAGTGCAAGGCGTTGCGCAAGCAGATCGAGGACCGCGACGACGTGCGGTCGGTCCGGTTCCTGAACCAGCAGGACGCCTACGACGACGCGATCAGGAAGTTTCCCCAATACAAAGACGTTGCGGGCAAGGACGCGTTCCCGGCATCATTCGTGGTGAAGCTCGACAATCCCGAGCAGCACACGGACTTCGACGAAGCGCTGAAGGCACAGCCCGGCGTCTTGAACGTGTTGAACCAGAAGGAGCTGATCGACCGGCTCTTCGCGGTGCTCGACGGGTTGAGTGCCGCGGCGTTTGCGGTGGCACTGGTACAGGCGGTCGGCGCGATCCTGTTGATAGCGAACATGGTTCAGGTCGCCGCGTACACGCGAAGAACGGAGGTGGGCATCATGCGACTCGTCGGCGCCAGCCGCTGGTACACGCAGCTGCCCTTCCTCGTCGAGGCCATGCTCGCGGCGTTCATCGGTGTGGTGATCTCGATCCTCGGCCTGATCGTGGTCCGGGCACTGTTCCTCGAGCAGGCGCTCAACCAGTTCTACCAAGCGAATCTGATCGCCCGGATCGACTACGCCGACATCTTGTACATCGCCCCGATCCTGCTGTTCGTCGGCGTGGCCATGGCGGGCGTCACGGGGTACGTCACCCTGCGGCTGTACGTACGGCGTTAGCGGTGGTCAAGAAGTCGGCTGCGGACGTCAAGAAGCACCGCAACAATCAGGTCGTGGCCACCAATCGCAAGGCGCGCCACAACTATTCGATCCTGGAGACCTTCGAGGCCGGGGTGGCGTTGATGGGTACCGAGGTGAAGAGCTTGCGGGAGGGTCAAGCGTCGCTGGCGGACTCTTTCGCGACCGTCGACGACGGCGAAGTGTGGTTGCGCAACCTCCACATCCCCGAGTATCACCACGGCTCCTGGACGAATCACGCGCCGCGGCGCAATCGAAAACTGTTGATGCACCGCACGCAGATCGACAATCTGATCGGCAAGATCAAGGACGGCAACCTCTCGCTGGTGCCGCTGTCGCTGTACTTCACCGAGGGCAAGGTCAAGGTGGAACTCGCCCTGGCCCGCGGCAAGCAGGCGCACGACAAGCGTCAGGACATCGCCAAGCGCGACGCCGACCGCGAAGTCACCCGGGAGCTTGGCAGGCGCTCCAAGGGCATGACCTGATCGGAATCGTCTTCGCCCTGATCTCCGGGCTCGGCTACGGGGTCAGCGACTTCGTCGGAGGTCTGGCGTCACGACGGGTCGCCGCGCTGCGGGTGGTGCTGGTGTCCTATCCGGTGGCGTTGGTGCTGCTCACCATGCTGTCCTTGGTGGTCGGCGGGCACGTGTCGACGCCCGCAATCGTGTGGGGCGGGCTCTGCGGCCTCAGCCAGGCGTTCGGGGTGTGGTGGTTCTACGCTGCGCTGGCGTCGGGGCCGATGTCGATGGTGTCGCCGTTGACGGCCATCCTGGTCGCAGGTGTCCCCGTCATCGCCGGGGTGACGCTGGGGGAGCGGCCGAGTGCTCTCGCGTACGTGGGCATCGCGATCGCGTTGATCGCGGTGGTCTTCGTCAGCCGCCAAGTGCGTGAAGGGGATTTGACCGCACACCGGTTCACCACGAAGGTGGCGTGGCTGACGCTGGGTGCTGGGCTCGCGTTCGGCCTGAACTTCGTGCTCATCGATCAGGCGCCGGTGGAGGCGGGGTTGTGGCCACTGGTGTTCGCCCGGTTGACGGCCAGCCTGACGGTCGTTGGGATCGCCGCCGTCTCGGGCCAGCTCACCGTGCCGTCGGGAGTGCCGCTCAAACTGGCGTTGGCGGCGGGGGTCTTGGACACCGTCTCCAACGTCGCGTTGCTTCTCGCGTTGCACGCGTCGATGCTCTCGCTGACCAGCGTCCTGATCTCGCTGTATCCCGCGGCCACGGTCGGGCTCGCGTTGGTGGTGCTCAAGGAGCGGGTGACGCGCTGGCAGGTGGTCGGCATGGTGTTGGCGCTGATCTCGGTGGGTTTCATCGCCGCGGGAATGCATTGATCGCGTTTTGCCGCCTTCGACGATCGGGCCTGCGCTCGGCGTCTGACACCACCCGGAGGGACTGTCCGCGTCCCCTGATCTCGCCGACGTGACCTGACCGGGACCCTTATTCACTGGCCGTTGTCGGATCGATGAGTAAGATCGGTATTCCTGCTGAAGTTCGGCAGGGGTGCGAGGGGCTGAACGGTTTCGACTTCGCGCATCGAATCAAGGGAAGCGTGCCGGTGCAGGCAAATGACCACCGTAAGCGTCGTTGCAACCAATTAAGCGCCGATTCCAATCAGCGCGACTACGCCCTCGCTGCCTAAGCGACGGTGTGTCCGTCAGACCGGGAGAGCCCTCGACCCGGACCCTGGCGTCATCAAGAGGGACAAACCCATACGTCCGGTCGCGGGACATACGGGGACATCAAACAGCGACTGGGATCGTCATCTTGGCTTGTTCGCGTGACCGAGAGATCCAAGTAGAGACATAGCGAACTGCGCACGGAGA
The DNA here is from genome assembly GCF_030295745.1 of Mycolicibacterium sp. TUM20985. Lineage (NCBI taxonomy): Bacteria > Bacillati > Actinomycetota > Actinomycetes > Mycobacteriales > Mycobacteriaceae > Mycobacterium > Mycobacterium antarcticum. The sequence goes on along the minus strand of NZ_AP027291.1, from coordinate 4,304,705 downwards.
AGCCTCGAGGGAATGCCGTAGGACCCGGGTTCGATTCCCGGCAGCTCCACAACAAAGCAGGCCAGGCCGAAAGGCCTGGCCTGCTTTGTTAGTTTGACCGAAGACATGCATCCCGGGAGCTATCCGCCGGGCTTGGCGTCGTCCCTGGTTCGCGACCCGAATGCCCGCACTGCCGCGCGATGATCCTGCGTCATTAGCGCGATCACCTGCGAGCGCATCTCCATCTCCAGGTGCTCGCGCAGACCGCCGGCGGCGATGCTGGCGTTGAGGAGTTCCTTGGACATCTGCACGGCGAGGCGTGGCCGGGACGCCACCTTCGCGGCGAGTTCGACAGCGGCCTGCAGTGGATCGTCGACGACGTGCTGGACCAGCCCGAGCCGCAGGCTCTCTTCGGCGCCCAGCGTCCCTCCGTTGTAGAACAATTCCGCGGCCGCACCCGCTCCGATCAGCCTGGGCAGCAACCACGACAGCCCCATGTCCCCGATCGAGATGCCGAGTTTGACGAAGGGCGCCATGAACGCCACATCGGGCGAACAGATGCGGATGTCGGCGGCCGCAGCAATGGCGAAGCCGCCACCCACTGCGGGACCGCGGACGGCGGCGATCACCGGTTGTGGGATCTCCCGCATCGTCAGCACGCACGTCACCGCGTCGCGCATCGCTCCGTATGCCTGCTGCACCGGGTCGCGTTCTGGTTCGGCCAGTCCGGGATCGTTCAGATCCATGCCGGCGCAGAAGGCCGCCCCCGCGCCGGAGAGCACGACGGCACCGCAGTCCTGCCGGTCACCGAGCGTGCGAAGCGCCCGCGCGAGGATGCCGAGGGTCGCAGCGGTCAACGCGTTGAACTTCTCGGAACGGTTGAACAGGACGACACCGACACCGTCGTCGCGAACGTCGACGGTGAGTCCCTCGAAGCCATCCTGCTCCACCATGTGATCTGGACTCCTCGATTGCGGCCCGGACGTCGGAGGCCGGCCCCGGCGGTTACCGCACCTGAGCGGCGGTGACCGCCATCGTCCGGTCGAAGTGGTAGTCCTCCAGCGGGAAACGCTTGCTGCGCCAGTAGGTTCCGAACGTGGTCCCCGGGCGGACCGGGACGTCGCCGTGCGCGTCGAAGTAGTAACTGTTGGCGTTGCGGCAGCTGTCCTGCCAGAACACCTGCCGGCCGCGCTTGGCCATCATCTCCGCGAAGTAGCGGTCGTTGGCCTCCAGACGCACCTCGACGCGGGCCGCACCCACTTCTTGCGCCCGGGTCAGGCAGCGCACGATGTGGCGGCTCTGCGCTTCGATGAGAGCGAAGTAGGAGGACCCGACGTAACCGTAGGGACCGCAGATCAGGAAGTGGTTGGGAAAATCGGGGACGCTGACGCCCTCGTAGGCACGCTGGCGGTCCTTGGCGAACGTCTCGTTGAGGGATCGTTGACCCGTTCCGGTCAGTTCATAGGTGATCCAGTCCTCACCCATCATCTTGAACCCGGTGGCCAGAATCAGGACGTCGACGTCGTATTCGGCGCCGCCGGCGATGATCCCGCCCGAGGTGATCTTCTCGATCCGGTCCGTGACGAGGTCGACGTCGTCGCGGTTGAACGTCGACAGATACGTGTTGTGAAAGGCCGGCCGCTTACAGCCGACCGCGTAGGTGGGCGTGAGTTTCGCGCGGGTGGCCGGGTCGCGCACCTCGCGTTCGAGGTAGGACCGGCCGATCTTCTCGGCCTGACCCTTGATCGGCAGCTTCGCAAAGTAGTTCGCCACCCCGGGGAAGAGCACCTCCACGTAGCTCTGGCTAGCCAGCCGCAGCAGGTGCCTTCCGCCGGGCAGTCGCATCACCCGGCGGGCGGACGCGGGAATTTCGAAGTCGAACTTGGGGAAGCACCACACCGGAGTCCGCTGGAACACCGTCAGGTGGTCGACGTACTGCGCGATCTCGGCGATCACCTGCACAGCCGACGCCCCGGTCCCGATGACGCCCACCCGCTTGCCGGCCAGATCGATGGTGGCGTCCCAGCGCGCGGTGTGACACCGCGGCCCGGTGAAGTCGTCGAGACCGTCGAAGTCGGGCACGTTCGGGGTGGTCATCAGGCCGCACGCATTGACCAGAAAGCGGGCCGTAACCTGTTGTCCAGAAGCTAGTTTCAGCCGCCACAAGCTGTCCGGCTCGTCGAAGTCAGCGCTGACCACTGTTGCCCCGTAGCGGATTCGTTCGGCGAGTCCGTACTTCCACACGCAGTGATCGGCGTAGCCGCGCAACTCCTGCCCGGGTGCATAAGACCGGGACCAGTTCGGATTCTGTTCGAAGGAGAACTGGTAGGAAAACGATGGGATGTCCACCGCCACACCGGGATAGGTGTTCCAGTACCAGGTGCCACCGGGCCCGTCGCCGGCTTCCAGGATCAGGTAGTCGGACAGGCCGGCCTGGTCGAGTTTGATCGCGGTGCCGATTCCGCCGAAGCCGGCGCCGATGATGACGGTGTGATGGTCGGGGGTCATGAGCGGTCCTTCTGATCCGTCGGTGAGCTCAGTACTCGACGCAGGAACTCGACCTGATGTGCGGCGACCTGCTCGTGAAAAGCCATGCCGGTGTACACGTCGAAGTGGTCACACGGATAGTGCTGGGTGCTCGCGCCGATACGCTCGGCAATCCGGCGAGCGCTGTGGGCCGGTGCCACCTGGTCGTGGTCAGCGATCTGCATGAGCACCGGGCACCTGATCCGTCCCGCCTTGCTGGCAGGGCGATAGGCCCCGACGGCGAGCAGACCGCGAGCCGGAAACTCGTTGCGCCACATGGGGCCGGCGATGGTGGTCATCGCCTCGAGGGCGCCCGGTGGTGTGATGGCGGCGGCGTCTCCGGGACGTCCGATCGCCGGGGTGAGGACGGGCGGGCGACCGAGTGCGGCTGCGGCCACGTCCGCGGCGGCACGTCCGACGACGCGCATCGGATCTCGCAGACCCCGTGTGCGCAGCATGAGTGCCACCGCCGCGCCGCCGTCGATACCCGGCGTTAGGCTCACGACGGCAGCCAATCGCCGATCCTCCGCCGCCACCCGCATGACATGACCACCGGAGAGCGACACACCCCACACCGCGATGCGGTAGGGGTCTACACCGGGAAGGGCGCGCGCGTGATGGATCGCGGCGTGGTAGTACCTGATCTGCCGTGCGGGGCTCACCAATTGGTCTGGGATGCCGGAGGATTGGCCGAAGTGTCGGTAGTCGAAGGCCAGGACGTGCGCGCCTGCTGCCGTGAGCACATCGATGAAGCCGTCCAGGCCGCAGTCGCGGGTGCCGGTGAAGCCGTGGGCCATGACGACGCACGGTCGTCCCCGCGGTCCGTCGAGTGCGTCGTCGGAAGCCGCGGTGAAGTCCGCTGCAAGGCGCCCCTCCCCGTCGGCGTCGATGGTCATGGCCGTCCGGCTCATCGGGCCGCCGCCCACTGTGCCAGAACGGATTCCGCGTCGACTGGCGCTTCGGGGCCGGGGTCGTCGGGCACCGACCGGGAGAACCGCGGTGCCGGGGCCGGTGTCAGATGGTCGCCGTCGGACAGGAAGGTGCGGCGCTCGCTGATGTGGCTGTCGGTCTGCACCTCCGCGAAGGACAGTACCGGGGTGACACAGGCATCGGTGTCGGCGAGTGTCTTCGCCCAGTGGTCGCGGTCGTGGGCCAGGAACGCCGCGGCGATCACAGTACGCAACTGCGGCCACCGGCTCGTGTCGTTCTGCCCGGGCAGCACGCCGGCATCTAGGCCGAGGCCGGTGAGCAACTCGGCGTAGAACTGCGGTTCGATCGCGCCCACCGCGACGTAGCGGCCGTCGGCGCATTCATAGGTGTCGTAGTAGGGCGCGCCGGTGTCGACCATGTTGACCCCGCGCTCGTCGCTCCACATGCCCAGCGCCCGCAGATCCCACACCATCTGGTTCAGCACGCTGGAGCCGTCCACCATGGCGGCGTCGACCACCTGGCCGCTGCCGGAGAATTGGCGGTCCCACAGCGCGGCGAGCACACCGGTGACCAGGAACATGGAGCCGCCGCCGCAGTCGCCCACCAGGTTCAGCGGCGGGACTGGCCGCTCGCCGGCCCGGCCGATGGCGTGCAGCACACCGTTGAGCGAGAGGTAGTTGATGTCGTGGCCGGCGCGCTGGCTGCGGGGGCCACTCTGCCCCCATCCCGTCATCCGGGCGTACACCAGCCGTTCGTTGACCGCCGCGCAGTCATCCGGGCCCACGCCGAGGCGTTCGGCGACACCGGGTCGGAATCCCTCGATGAGCACGTCCGCGTGAATTACCAAGCGCAGCACCAGGGCTCGACCACCTGCGGTCTTGAGGTCGGCGGTGACCGAGCGTCGGTTGCGGGTCATCACCTCAGGCAGCCCGCTCGGGCCAGCCCGTTTGACGCGGACGACATCAGCGCCGAGGTCGCCGAGGATCTGCGCGGCGTGTGGACCGGGGCCGATGCCGGCGAGTTCGACCACGCGCAGGCGCCGCAAGGGTCCTGGCATCTGCCGTCAGTCCCACTCGCAGAATTGGTGCTCGATGCTGTTCACCATGGGCGATGACGCGTACTTGGCCTCACCGACCGCACGGATCGTCGGAATCCGCGTGAGAAGTTCGGTGAAGACATGGGACAGTTCGACTTTCGACAGGTTGACCCCGAGGCAGTAGTGCGGGCCGCCCGCACCCCAGGCGACCTGACGGGTGTTGTCCCGCAGGATGTCGAATGCTGCGGCGTTGTCGAACATCGTCTCGTCGCGGTTGGCGGATCGGTACCACAGCGCCACCCGGTCACCCTCGGCGATCGGGACACCGGCGAGTTCGGTGTCCTCGGTGGCGCGGCGCACGAACGAGGACACCGGGGTGGTCCAGCGGGCCATCTCCACCACCGCCGGGCCCATGTGCCTGGGCATGTCTGAGAGCAGCAGGGCCCGCTGATCTGGGAACTGTGTGAGTGCCCGCAAGCCGAAGGTCATGGTGTTCAAGGTGGTGTCGATGCCGGCCGTCACCAGCGTGGTGAAGAAGGAGACGATTTCCTGGTCGGCGAGCCGCTCACCGTCGACCTCGGCATTGATCAGCGCGGTCATCAGATCATCGCTGGGGTTCGAGCGGCGCTCGTCGAGATGTGCGTATCCGGCGGAGTGTAGGTCGAGCAGCGTGTGCGCGAAGAACTCGATGGTGTCCTGGCCGTCGCGGACATCCGGGTCGCCGAAGGCGAGGATCTTGGTCACCGATTTGAGCACGACGGTGCGAAGCTTGTCGTCCTCGAAGCCGACCATGTCGGCGATCACATGGGAGGGAACGTAATTGGAGACTGCCTGGACGAAATCGCATGGCCCGCGTTCGAGCAGCCCGTCCACGGCGACCTTGGCGTGCTGGGCGATGAGCGACTCGATACGCCTGAGCTGGCCGGGGGAGAACGCCTTGCTCACCAGCCGCCGGTAGCGCGTGTGCTGTGGTGGGTCCATCGGCGCGAAGGAGGTGCTGGTGGCCATCATCTCCGGGTCGAACTCATAGACCGAGGGAGAGGTGCCTGCGCTGGAGAAGCGCTGCCAGTCCGAACTCACCTCGGTGACGACGGCGTGGGTGGTCGCCGCCCAGAAGCCGGGGGACTGGGGCTCCACGGGCTGGGCTTCGACCGGGGGGTGCCAAGAGACACCACCGCGCTCCCGCAGGACGGCGAAGGTCTCGTCGCGCACCTCCGGCGGTTGACCCCAGAACGCGATGCTGGAGATGTCGATGTCGGAGTAGGGCCGGTTCGCCGCTGTCAGCGCCTTCGTCATGAATGCTCCTGTGGTTCAGTCGACGATGAGGTCGGTGCGGCCGTCACCGCGAAGTACGTCGACGTAGACGGGGAAGAGTTGTCGCGCCGCCGGCAGCAGGCCCATCAGCGGTGCCAGCTTGCCGTCGACCTTCACCTTGCGGCGGGCCATCGCGGCCTGAATGTTGACCTTGCCCTGCCAGAATCCGTTGGCGGTCTCCGAGGAGAGGTGCATGGTGGTGTTCGGCGTGGTGTCCTCGGCGCCGACGACCTTGTTGGTCAGGTCCACCGTCAGCTGGTCGTCGGGATCGGTGGTGACCATTCGCAGCACGATGCCCAAGCCGGACAGCTTCGGGCCCAGGTCATCGTCCGCCAGGGCGTGCTCGAACACCGCGCCGACGTAACGACGAAGTTCACCGGGTTCAGTGAAGGCAGGCATGGATTCTCCGGTCAGTCGACGAGACCCAGTGCCCCGCTGGGGCAGTGTTCGACGGCCAGCCGCACCTCGCCGAGCAGGTCGGCGGGAACATCACCGGGGTTCGCGATCACGAACCCGTCATCGGAAACCTCGAACAACTGCGGGAGCCGGTTCTCGCACAAGGCGACACCTACGCACTTGCTCTCGTCCACCAGGATCCGCACGAGCAGTACCATACCATAGGGTATGTACATCAGCCGTCGATCCGCTCGATGATCGTGCAGTTCGCCATCCCGCCGCCCTCGCAGATGGTCAACATCCCGTAACGGGATCCGGACCGATGCAGTTCGTAGACCAGGTCGGTCATCATCCGGGCGCCTGTGGAGCCCAGGGGATGGCCGATGGCGATCGACCCGCCGTTGACGTTGAGCCGGTCGAACCCGATCCCGAACTCCTTGGCGAAAAGCACTGGAACGCAGGCGAACGCCTCGTTGACCTCCACCCGGTCGATGTCCTCGATACTCAGGCCTGCTCTGTCGAGGGCGCTGCGGGCTGCCGGCAGTACGGCGGTGAATTGGAGAACGGGGTCGTCAGCGGCCACCGTCATCGCCCGGATGGCCGCCTTGGGACGAAGACCCGCCGTGCGGGCCCCATCCTCGTCGGCGATCAGCAGTGCGGCCGCGCCGTCGCTGATCTGGGAGGAGTTTGCCGCGGTGATGGCACCGTCGTCAGCGAAAACCGTTCGCAGAGTCCACATCTTGGCCCGGTCGATGTCGGATCGGATGCCCTCGTCGCGGGTCAGGCCATCGATGCCCACCAGGTGATCGGCGAAGAATCCAGCCTCAGTGGCGGCGTCCGCCCTTCGGTGGCTCTCGGCGCTGAAGTCGTCGAGTTCCTCGCGGGTCAGTCCCCATTTTTGGATGACGGCCTCGGCGGCTGGACCCTGCGCGCCCAGGCCGCCGTGGTAGCGCATCTGCGAGCGCTGCCCATACCAGGGTCCGGGACCCAGTGACGGGTCGAACAGTTCACCGAGTGGCACCCGGCTCATCGAGTCGACTCCGGCGGCGATGGCAAAGCGATAGTCGCCACTGCGCACGGCTTGAGCGGCGAAATGCACTGCCTGCTGGCCGGATCCACATTGGCGGTCAATGGTGGTGGCAGGCAGCGATTCCGGCAATCCTGCGGCGAGGACACCGTAGCGGGCGAAATTGGAGCCTTGTTCCCCCCGGGTCAGTGCACATCCGACGATCACATCGTCGAGAAGGGCGGAATCGATACCGGTGCGATCGACGAGGGTCTGCAAAGTCTGGGCGAGCAGGTCGGTGGGATGCCAGCCTGCCAAGGCCCCGCCGCGCCGCCCGACCGGCGTGCGCACACCGTCGATGATGACCGCGTTCGTCATGTTCGGTGTCCGACCTAGCCGAGCACCTTGGCGATTATCGCGAGTTCGCCGTTCGCGTCGTCGGGGATGATGTAGTCGCTCAGGTCGCGGACCTGATCCATGTGTGCGGCGACGTCCTCGGCAGTCGGGACGCCACCTTTGCCGGAGAACCACCCTTCATTGACCCCGATGAACGCCCGGGCGTAACGCCCCGCGCCTACGGAGAAGACCTCGTGGCTCAATTCGCAGTTGCGTGAGCACAGGTACATCACCAGCGGAGTGATGAACTCCGGGTCGGTGACTTCGGCCATCGCACCGAATAACTCCTCGGTGAGCCGCGTGCGGGCGACAGGGGCGATGGCATTGGACTTGATGCCGTTCTTGGCGCCTTCGATTGCGATGGTGTTCGACAACCCCACCAGGCCTAGCTTCGCCGCAGAGTAGTTGGTCTGCCCGAAGTTGCCGAAGAGGCCGGCGGCTGAGGAGGTGAACAGGAATCGGCCGTACTTCTGTTCTCGCATGACTTTGTAGGCGGGTTGGCTGACGTAAAAGGCGCCGCGCAGATGCACGTCGAAGATGTCGTCCATCTCCTGGAAGGACAAGTTGTGAAAGCTCTTGTCGCGCAGGATTCCGGCGTTGTTGATGAGGACGTCGATCCGGCCGAAGCTGTTGATCGCTGCATCGACGATCGACTGTCCGCCCTCCGGTGTTGCGACCGAGTCCGTATTGGCCACGGCCCGTCCGCCCGCCTGTTTGATCTCGTCGACGACGACCTGTGCGGCGGGACCCGTGCCGAGCCCGTGAACGTCGACCCCGAGGTCGTTGACGACCACCGCCGCGCCGCGGCGCGCCAGCTCCAGTGCGTAGGTGCGGCCCAGTCCGTGTCCTGCGCCGGTAACGACGGCAACCTGCTCGTCAAACCTGATGTCCGCCATGTTTGTCTTTCTGCTCAGGGGTTTTGGTGTGGCTCAGCGGGTGGGCTTGGCGTAGATCGTGACGACTCCGGCGCCGCCCAGTCCGAGGTTGTGCTGCAGTGCGTATACGGCGCCGTCGACCTGGCGGGCATCGGCGGTTCCGCGCAGTTGCCAGGTCAGCTCGTTGCACTGGGCCAGTCCGGTCGCCCCGAGCGGGTGGCCCTTGGAGATCAGCCCGCCGGAGGGGTTGACCACCCAGCGTCCGCCGTAAGTGGTGTCCTGCTTGTCGACCAGCAGGTGTCCCTCACCCTCGGCTGCCATGCCGAGGGCCTCGTAGGTGAGCACCTCGTTGACCGAGAAGCAGTCGTGCAACTCGATGACATCGATGTCCTCGGGTCCCACGCCGGCCATGTCGTACGCGCGTCGGGCGGCGCGCGCCGAGACATCCGCACCGACGACCTTGATGGCCGATGGCGGGTCGAAGCTGGACTGCTGGTCGGTTTCCAGAGCTTGGCCGATGATCTCGATGGCCTTGGCCCAGAGATCGTGCTCGTCGACGAACCGCTCGCTGGCCAAGATGCTCGCCGCCGAACCGTCCGAGGTCGGCGAGCACTGCAGCTTGGTCAGCGGCGGCGCGACGGCGGCCGACGCCATCACCTCTTCGAGGGTGAAGTCCTTCTGGAACTGGGCGTACGGGTTGTTGACCGAGTGGTGGTGGTTCTTCCAGCCGATCCAGCCGAAATGTTCCGGTGTGGAACCGTATTTCTGAATGTGTTCCATGCCGGCGCGGGCGAACATCTCCAGAGTGAGCGGGGCGCCGCTGAACGGACCCATCTCGGCCAGCACGCCCAGATGCTTGTCCAATGGAGTCGGCAGGCCGCCGGTGTCCAGGCTGAGGCTTCCGGGTGCCATCTGCTCGAAACCCACCGCCAGTGCGCAGTCCAGCGCACCGGAAGAGACCGCCTGCCGGGCCAGGAAGAGGCCGGTGGACCCGGAGGCACAGGCGTTGTTGACGTTGATCACCGGAATGCCGGTGAGGCCGACTTCGTAGAGTGCGCGCTGACCCGAGCACGTCGGTGCCTGAACGAAACTGGCGAACGCGGTTTGAATGTCGGAGTACTCCAACCCGGCATCGGCCAGGGCGGCCGGCACCGATTCTTTGACCATGTCGGGGAAGTTCCAGTTCTCCCGGCGACCCGGCTTCTCGAACTTGGTCATTCCGGTTCCCACGACGAAAACGCGTCCGCTCATAACACCCTGCTCCCTCAGCCCAGCCATTCTGGAACCAGCAGAGAATACCATCAGGTATGGTATTGGCGAAGTCGCGGACCGACAAGTGCTTTGGTCAGGAGATTCCGGATGCCGATCGACCCGTCCATCGTGGGAAGCGATCTGGGTTCTTACCGCACCTCGTGGGATGCCGATGACGTGATCCTCTATCACCTGGGTCTGGGAGGCGGTGTGCCGCAGACCGATGCGGGCGAACTGGAGTACTGCTTGGAGGACCGTCTCAAGGTGCTGCCGAGCTTTTCGGTGAACGGGCCGATGGCGACGATGGCGGCGGTCCTCGCGCTGGAGGGTGTCAGCTTTCCGCCGACGGCGCTACTGCATGGCGAGCACGAGATGATCGTGCACCAGCCGCTACCCAGGTCGGCGACGGTCACCCATAGCGGTCGGGTGGCCGAACTGTGGGACAAGGGAAAAGCCGCTCTGCTGGTGGTGGAAGCCGACACCTGTGCGGCCGACGGGTCGACGCTGGTGACCAACCGGTATCACGCCTTCATCCGGGGCGAGGGCGGCTTCGGCGGTGACAAGGGGGAAAGCCGTTCGGTGGAACTGCCCGACCGTAAGCCGGACGTCTCGGTGCAGCGGCCGATCATGGTCCAGCAGGCTCTGCTCTATCGGCTGTGCGGCGACAAGAACCCGATGCACTCCGACCCGGCCATCGCCAAACTGGGCGGTTTCGACTTTCCGCTGCTACACGGCCTGTGTACCTATGGCATGGCGCTGAAGGCGGCGGTGGACGAGCTGCTCGGCGGCGACGTCACCGCGGTGGCGAAGTACTCGACGCGGTTCGCCCAACCGGTCTTTCCCGGTGAGACGCTCCAGATCGACATGTGGCGCGAGGACAAACAGATTCTCCTGAGCGTCGGGGTCGTGGGCCGCGAGGGCGCTGCGCTCGCGAACACCGTCATCGACCTCGCTGGCGGCGGTGCGCCCCAGTGGAATTGAGGCTTCGAGCGTCGCTGACCGCGATCGGGTCGCACCGCCACGGTGACGAATATGGCCCAAGGCTGTTCTGGTCGACGGCAAGACTGGATTCAAGATCGAAGGAGTCGACATGACGACGGCCGAGCCGCGCAGCGATCCAGCCACCATCACCGTCCGAAACCCTGCCGACGGGCGCACGGTCGGCTCGGTTCCCGTCGACGAACCCGATACCGTCGCTGCCAAGGCGAGAGAGCTACGGTTGGCGCAAACCGAGTGGGAGTCCATCGGCCCTCGTAGCCGCAAGACGTGGATGCTCAAGTGGCAGAACTGGGTTCTCGACAACGCGGACCACCTCACCGAGGTATTGATGTCGGAAACCGGCAAGTCGCGCGGCGATGCCAGCGTCGAGCCGGTCGCCGTAGCCGACGCCATCGACTACTGGGCCGGAAATGCCGAGGCGTTTCTCACCGACCGCACCGCCAAGCCGCATACCCCGCTGTATCGGGTGAAGAAGCTGACCACTGTGTACCGGCCCTTCCCCCTGGTCGGGATCATCGAACCGTGGAACTTTCCACTGGCCATGTTGGCTCTGGACGTAGTGCCCGCACTGGCAGCCGGCGCCGCGGTGATGCTCAAGCCTTCCGAAGTGACGCCACTATCAGCGGTCGAGTTCGTCCGCGGCTGGGTGGAAGTCGGCGCCTTGCCGGTGCTCGCAGTGTCCACCGGGTACGCCGCCACGGGACAGGCGGTGATTCAGAACTCCGACTACGTCCACTTCACCGGGTCGACGGCCACCGGCCGCAAGGTCGCCGTGGCGTGCGCTGAGCGGCTGACTCCTTTCAGTCTCGAACTCGGCGGCAAGGACCCCGCCATCGTGCTGGCCGACGCCGACCTGGACCGTGCAGCCAACGGCATCGCCTGGGGCGGCATGTTCAACTCGGGGCAGGTGTGCATCTCGGTGGAAAGGGTGTTCGTGGAAGCGCCCGTCTACGACGAGTTCGTGGGCAAGCTCACCGAGCGCGTCCGAAACATCAAGCAAGGCAGCGAGTCCGGTGGCGGTCTCAGGTACGACACCGGAGCCATGGCCACGGCCGCGCAACGCGACATCGTCGAAAGACATGTCAACGAGGCGACCGCAGCCGGGGCGCGCATTCTGACCGGCGGCACCAAGACGGGGGTCGGCACGTTCTTCAGCCCCACCGTGCTCGCCGACGTCGACCCGGCCATGTCGTGTATGACCGAAGAGACGTTCGGACCGACCCTGCCGGTGCTGAAGGTGGCTGACGAGGAAGAGGCCATCCGCATGGCCAACGACTCGACCTACGGCCTGTCCGCCTCGGTGTGGACCGGGGACACCAAGCGGGGTCAACGGGTGGCACGCCGCTTGGAGTGCGGCGCGGTGAACATCAACGACGCCCTGATCAACGTGTTCTGCCCGTCGTTGCCGATGGGCGGCTGGAAGGACTCGGGCATCGGGTACCGGGCGGGCGGGCCCAACGGAGTGCTCAAGTTCTGTCGCCAGCAGGCGATCACTGCCCCGCGAATCCCGACCCAGAAGTCCGAACCGCTGTGGTACTCCGCGCCCAAGGGTCAGTACCGCTTCGCGCTGGCCGCCATGCGCGCATTCTCCGCCCACGGGTGGCGCCGGCTCGGCGGACATCTCGGCACCTCTTCGCGGATGAGTCCCGATGGAACTGGGCGTACGGGTTGATCACCAAGTGATGGTGGTTCTCGAGCCGACCCAGGCGAAGCGCTCCACCATCACAGCTGATATTGACGGCGATCGGAAGGAGTGCTGATGTCTGGATTCGCCGGGAAAGTCGTCGTGGTCACCGGAGCCGGGTCGGGTATCGGTCGGGCGCTGGCCGCCGAACTGGGGCGCCGCGGCGCGGCGGTGGCGATCAGCGACATCGACACCGAGGGCTTGTCGGCGACTGAGCGGCTCCTGACCTCGATCGGTGCGTCCGTCAGAGCAGACCGCCTCGACGTGACCGAACGCGAGCAGTTCCTGCTCTACGCAGATCAGATCAACGCCCATTTCGGCAGGGTGAACCAGATCTACAACAATGCCGGCATCGGCTTCAGCGGCGATGTCGAGGTCAGCTCGTTCAAGGACATCGAGCGGGTGATGGACATCGACTTCTGGGGTGTGGTCAACGGCACCAAGGCATTCCTGCCGCACCTGATCGCCTCCGGCGACGGGCACATCATCAACGTCTCGAGCGTCTTCGGACTGTTCGCAATGCCGGGACAGGCCGCCTACAACTCGGCCAAGTTCGCTGTGCGCGGGTTCACCGAGGCCCTCCGAATGGAGATGACGATGGCGAAGAATCCGGTGAAGGTCACCACGGTGCATCCCGGTGGCATCCAGACGCCCATCGTCCGAAACATGAGCGGCGCCGACGGTGTCGACACGGCCACCATGGCACAGGTTTTCGACGCCAAGCTGGCCCGCACCTCACCGGAGAAGGCGGCCAACGTCATTCTGGACGGGGTGGCCAGAAACAAGCCCCGGGTACTCATCGGCAACGACGCCAAGGTCTTCGACCTCTTCGTGCGGGTCACTGGATCGGGCTACCAACGGGTGCTCATGGCCTTGACGGGCCGTTTCCTGCCACCTGCGCGCTGAGGTGCGCGGCCGCATGAGTGAGTCGCCGACGGCGTCGCCGCGGGTGGCGATCATCGGCGCCGGGATGTCCGGCATCTGCATGGGAGTCACACTGCTCGGTGCGGGTATCGAGTCCTTCACCATCTACGAGCAAGCCGGCGAAGTGGGCGGGACCTGGCGGGACAACACCTATCCGGGCCTGTACTGCGATGTTCCATCGCGTTACTACTCCTACTCCTTCCAGCCGAACGCGGAGTGGTCGCGGCTCATGCCGCCGGGCCCCGAGATCCAGAAGTACTTCCGCCACGTGGCTGTCGAGCGCAACGTGTTGCCGCACATTCGATTCCACACGGACGTGATCGCCGCACGCTACGACGACGGCACATGGTGGATCGCCACTGCCGACGGCGAGGAGCAGTTCGACGTGCTGGTGTTGGCGACGGGCATCCTGCGCGTTCCGCGCTATCCCGACATCCCCGGCAAGGACACCTTCGCCGGGCCGGCGTTCCATTCGTCGCGCTGGGATCATTCGGTTGCGCTGGGGGACAAACGCATCGGGCTGATCGGCACCGGCTCCACCGGCGTGCAGATCGTATCGGCGCTAGGCGGCAACGTCAGACAGCTGACGGTGTTCCAGCGCAGCGCGCAGTGGGTGCTGCCCTGGGTCAACGCCCACTACGGGCCATGGACCAAGGCCGCCATCCGGCGCTGGCCGGTACTGGGCGCGGCCGGATACCGGTTCTGGGGCGGCTTCGTCCGCAAGGTGATCGGACCTGCACCGGTGCGGCCAGGATTCCAGCGCTGGCTGTTCGCCAACATGGCTCGGTGGAATCTGCGATTCGCGGTGCGCGACCCGCAGTTGCGCGCCACTCTGACGCCCACGGACCAGCCACTGTGCCGCCGCGGAATCCTGGGCCCCCGCTACTACCGGGCAATCCAGAACTCGGGTGTGGACGTCGTCACCGACGCGATCGACCACATCGAGCCCCGGGGTGTGGTGACTGCCGACGGCATGCTGCACGAACTCGACGTGCTGGTGTACGCCACCGGATTCGACGCACGTGCCTACGCCCAGCCGATGACGGTGCTGGGGGAGAGCGGCCGGTCTCTGGCCGGCGAATGGGCCACCGGCGCCCGAGCGTACCGCTCGGTCGCGGTGCCGAACTTCCCAAACATGTTCTTGATGCTCGGTCCGCACTCGCCGGTAGGCAATCAATCACTGGTGCCGATCGCCGAGGACCAGGCCCGCTACGCGCTGTGGTGGATTCAGCAGATCCGCGATGGGCGCATCAAAGCCGTCGCCCCGACCGACATCGCCACGGATCGCTACAACGACGAGATCAGGGCCGCCATGCCGAACACCACCTGGGTGGCTGGCTGTAACAGCTGGTATCTGGGCACGGACGGGATTCCGGAACTCTTCCCGTGGGTGCCCGATCGGCACACCGAACTGCTGCGCGAGCCGGTGGTCTCAGACTTCGACGTGCGGACGGTGTGAATCAGACCGCCACCGCGGGAAGCAGATTCAGCGACTCCAGATCCAGGGCCTGCTGACAGGCGCGCTGCAGCATCACCATGAACATCCGGTCGCCACGGTCGGTCCTGCCGACCAGCATGCTGGAGGACAGGATGATGGTCAGACCCCAGAACACCTGGCGCCGGTATTCCGTCCAACACTGCGCCCAGGTGAAGCCGGAGACGCCGTGTTCGACGAGAGTATCGAAATAGAGACGCACCAAGCGCTGTTCGTTCGCGCGGCGGGCGTCGACGTCGAGCGCGCTACCGAGGAAGTAGGCGGCGTCGGTCATCACCGGGCCCCACTGCACGGTCTGCCAGTCGATCACCAGGCATTCTGGGTCGGCGCCGAACAGCAGGTTGTCCAGCCGGTAATCGCCGTGGACCAGTCCGGTGGGCGGCTGTACGTCAGCGGCGTGGGCGTCCGCGGTCGCGACATATCGTCGGCACACCTCGGCGTGCTCTGAGGCGATCTGGTCGCCGTAGCGGTCGAGGAACAGCGGTAGCAGACCCGACAGCATCGCCTGATTGACCAGGATCGGCAGGTTGAGGAATTCCAGGCCGCACACGTCGGCATCGTTGAACACCGGGGCGTGCAACCGGGCCAGGGCGCGCATTGCCTTCTCCGCTGTGGCGACATCACATCCGGCGATCTGGTCACCCACCTCGGCTCCGACGGCATCGTCGATCACCAGGGTGAACCAGCCCTCGGCCGGGTCGTATTCGGCCAGATGGCAGGCCAGCAGCGGCCCCTCGATCCGATCACGCAGGTTCTGGTAGAACGCGACCTCGCGGTAGTAGATCCCCAGTCCCACCCCGGCGGCACGGCTGGACTCGTCATCGGAGGCCAGTTTCACCACGACGGTTCGCCGACGAGAGTCGTTGTTGCTGAATGATACTCGGAACGTATGGCCCACCTGGCCGAGTCCGATCCGGTCGGCGGAGATCAGCCGCAGGCCGGACGTGCCCAAGACCGCCGCGAGCCAGTCACCGGTAATCTCCTCGGCACGGCGGATCAGCAGCTCAGTCATCGATGCTCCGAATCGTCAGGGGTTGGCGGCGCGGTAGGCGGCCACGACGGGCTCGAGTTCCCACGGCGTGGAGGCGTGCATGAAAACCTTGTCGGCACCTAGCTCCATCTGCCGCCGGATCTCCCGGGCGCACTGCTCAGGGGTACCGACGGCCGCGGTCGTCAACCATTCGTTGGGGATGATCTCCGCGACCCGCTCCAGATGCTCGACGGGCGTACCCGGGGTGTCCATCGGCCGGACGCCGCCTTCGCTGTAACTCCGGACCAGCGGGTCCTCGCGGAACCGGCTGAGATACAGAGGATCCCAGCCGTTGACCGCCACCAGAGTGTCCCCGATGGCTTGCAGGTAGGCGGCCAGCCGCCCCACCGTCTTCATCATCCGGTCTTCGTAGGGCACACCGTCGCTCACCGTGGCGAGGCACGACCAGATCACGACGTCGTCGGGGTCACGGCCGGCCTGTTCGGCTGCGGTCTTGACCGTCTGGACCGATCGGGTGAGCGCCTCGTCGCTGAAGAACGTGAACAACAGCACCTCGTCGTAGGCGCGTCCGCCGACCCGCAGTGTGTTGGGGCCAAGCCCCGCGATGCCGAGTGGCACCTCCTCGGAGAAACCGGACTGCAACAGGCGCAATGCCGGGTATGTGCCCAGGGGTCCGTCGTAACCCACGAGCGTCTCGCCGCGCAGCATCCGGCGCATGACGGTGGCGAATTCCTCCATCTGTGCGTTGGTGGCTGCCGGTATGCCGAAGGCCCGGTGCGCCATGGTTCCGCCCCGGCCGATTCCGAGGGTGAACCGGCCGCCGGTCAGGCGCCACATGGTGGCGATGAAGGCCGCATTGACCTCGGGGTGACGAATGTTGTGGTTGGTGACCCCGGTGTGGATGTGGATCCGCTCGGTCACCGCGCCGGCAGCGCCGCAGACCGTCGCGGCCTCCTTGGTTCCCCAGCGTTCGGAGATCCAGGCATGGCCGATACCCAACTGCTCGGCCTTGCGGTTCTCGGCGATCAGATCGCGGGTCTGATCTGAGCCGCCGAGCAGCATGCAGAAGCCGAGCTCGTCGAGCAGGGGTGGCGGAGAGGTGCTCATGATGGGTGCGTAGGGTACCATACCCGAGGGTATGTTGAGGGCCTGATCGGGACTAGCGCTTGGCCGGGACGTCGTCGCGGAAGATGTGTCCGTACCGCCCGACGACGAGCTTGCTGAGCGCGGTCATCTGTTGGCGCAGGGATTTGACGGCGACCGGCTTCGAAGACATCTGTCCGGCAACGAGAACCGCGTTGTAGAGCTCGCCGATCAGCCGCGCTTGGGCCATCGGCATGTGCAGGACGAAGAAGTCGGCCAGCATCGTGGTGCGGCTCTTGTCCACGCGTTCTTGGACCGCCCGCACGGTGGGGTCGGTGCGGGCCCAGACCCGGATCGCCGCCTCCGCGTCATGCGGAATCGTCTCGATGAGCGCTTCCATGAACCGCTGGCGCATGGTGACGCTTTCGATTCGCCTGGCGAGATTCTCAACGTTGACCGCGGTCTCCCGCTCCCAATGGTGCAGAAATGCCTCGACGAAGCCGGGGAAGCTGCCGAAGTGGTGGTAGAAGCTGCCCTTGGTGATCTGCAGCCCGTCACACATCGCCTGGATGGTCAGGTCTTCGTGGCTGCCCTCGGCGAGAACCTTCAACGCGAAGGCGAAATAGTCGTCTTGGGTGAGCCGCGCCGGGGAGGCCGTCATCGTGTCCCGCCGTTCAGTTCGATCAGAGTCCTTTGCTTGAACTTAGGTCATGGCCGGGGCCGGCGGCGCGATTGGGAACGTGTCACGGCAGACAATACCCTGAGGTATGGTATGTCCCGTGAAGCGCAATTTGCAGGGATCGGTCGTCGTCGTGACGGGGTCGGCACGCGGGATCGGCGCGGCCACCGCCCAGGCATTCATCGCAGCCGGCGCCAGAGTCGTGATCGCCGACATCGACACCGACGCCCTCGCCGTTGCGAAGGACAGGCTGCAGCCGGCACTGGCCCTGCCGCTGGATGTGACCAGCCGGGAGTCGTTCGAGAGGCTCTTCGAAGCGATCACCGAACTCGGTCCGGTCGACGTGCTGGTGAACAACGCGGGGATCATGCCGGTGGCGCCGGTCACCGAGATCGGCGACGCGCTGGCCCGCCGAGTCAACGACATCAACTTCTTGGGCATGACCACCGGAACGCGAGTCGCGTTGACTCACATGGCTCCCCGTCGACGCGGACACATCATCAACGTCTCCTCGATGCTCGGGGTGATCGTCGGCCCCGCGTTTGCCGACTATTGCGCGTCGAAGGCGGCGATCATCGCATGGACCGATGCTGCCCGGCTGGACATGCGCCGCAGCGGAGTGAAATTCACCCTCGTGCTGCCGGGCCAGGCCGACACCGAGCTGACATCGGGGCTGACGCCGGTCCGGGGCTTTCGTCTGGCGACCCCGGAGTCGATCGCCGAGGCCATCGTGGAGGCCGCCCGCCGTCCGCGCCGCCGGGTCTACACGCCGTGGACCTTCGCCGTGCTGGCGGTCATGTACAGATTCCTGCCGCAGGGGATCTCCGACCCGGTGCTGCGTCTGTTCGGGTCCGAGCGGGTGCTGGCCGGCCAGGATCGCGGCGCGCGCACCGCCTACGACCAACGGGTGAACCGTCTGACCGAGGAGCTGCCGTCATGACACTGCCCGCCCCCGCCGGTGACACCGGCACGCTCGTCGACCTCTTTCTACGCAACGTCGACACGATTCCCGAGCAGCCGGCACTCACCGATGCCGGCACCACGCTGACTTGGCGTCAATACGGTGAGACGGCGCGGGCCCTCGCCGCCGGCCTCGCTGAACTCGGTGTGCGACAGGGCAGCGTCGTCGGAATGCAGATGGCCAACCGTTACGAGCATCTGGTGTCCGACACCGCCGCCTTGCTTGCCGGTGCCATCGGGGTCAGTGTTTACAACACCCTCAGCGACGAACAGGCCGCCTACGTGGCCGGCGACTGCGGGATGCAGGTAGTCATCACCGATCAGCTCCATCTGCCGACGTGGCAGAGCATCCGCCAGGCCCTGCCCCGGCTGGAGCACGTGATCGTCCTCGACGGTGCCGCCGATGCCGATGTGCTGTCCTTCACCGACGTGCTGGCCCGGGGCCGGGAACATACAGTTGGCGGACAAGCCTTTTCGCCCGCAGCGATCACGTCGGATCACCCGGCGACGATCGTCTACACCTCCGGTACCACGGGGAACCCCAAGGGTGTCATCCTGACTCACCGCGGAATCCGTTTCACCGCCGACTGGCTCAGCGCCGCCTTCGGCCGGCAACTCGCCGAGAAGGAGGCCGCCTCGGCCGGTGCCCCAGAGGACGACGACCCACTCGGCCCCGGTTCCCGGATGGTGTCCTACTTGCCCCTCGCCCACGTTGCTGAACGGTTCCAGTCCCACTATCTGGCCTGGGCGTGGGGATCGCACGTGCACTTCGTGCCCGAGATGGACTCGCTGCCAATGGGATTGATCGAGGCTCGGCCCACCTTCCTGCTGGGGGTGCCTCGGGTGTGGGAGAAGATGGTGAACGCGATGGCGGCCAGGCTGGCAGCAGCGACCGGCCAGCCCGCCGCCCTCGGACGCGCCGCCCTGCACGCGCTACCGAACACCGCCATGCTGCGTGCGGCGATCGGCCTGGACCGCTGCCGCATCGCCGTGTGCGGTGCGGCCCCGGTTGACGAGGACCTGCTGGAGACACTCAACGCCATCGGTATCCCCTTGATCGAGATATACGGGATGACGGAGTCCACCGGCCTGATCACGCTGTCCTCGCTGGCCGCCCCGCGACCGGGCGCGGTCGGGACGACGTGCCACCGCGAGGTGGAGATGCGAATCGCCGACGACGGTGAGATCTTGGCGCGCGGCCCCAACATCACCCCCGGCTACTGGGGCCGCCCAGAGGCGACCGCGGAGGCTGTCGACCGCGACGGTTGGCTGCACACCGGGGACCTCGGCCGCATCGACGACAACGGTGACCTGCGGGTGGTGGGCCGCAAGAAAGAGCTGATCATCACCTCCGCCGGCAAGAACATCACGCCTACCGTCGTCGAGAATTCCATCAAAAGGGAATCGGCTCTGATCGGGCATGTCGTCGCGGTGGGTGACCAGCGCAATTATCTTGTGGCCCTTGTGGTCCTGGATTCTGACGGCGTCGCCGCGTGGGCTGAGCACCGCGAACTGGCGGCGAGCGATTTCGCGTACCTAGCGGGCCACCCGGACCTGCTCGCCGAGATCGACGCCGCCGTCACCGCAGGAAACCAGAGAGTCTCGCGAGTGGAGCAGATCAAGCATTACCGCGTTCTCGACCATGCCTGGGCGCCCGGCACCACCGAACTGACGCCCACGCTCAAGCTGCGGCGAAACCTGATCGCCGAGAACTACAAGTCATTGATCGACGAGCTGTATCAGCCCGTCGCCAGAGCCGGTAGCCGAACCCAACAATCAACAACACGAAGGGTGATCGCATGAGCCTGAGATTGACCGATGAGCAGAAGAGCATGGTGGACACCATCCGCGATTTCGCCAAGCGGGAGTGCCCCAGCCGCGAGAAGCTGGCCGAGCTGACCCAGGACGGGGACAGCAACAGCAACGCCGAGATCGGCCGAAAACTGGCCGAGCTGGGATTCCTCGGGTTGTCGATTCCGGAGGAGTACGGCGGCTCCGGTGGCGGGCTGTTCGACGCCTGCCTGTTCGCCGAAGAGCTGATGTACAACAAGATCCCGTTCGGCAGCTTCATGGTCACGCTGATCGTGGCGCACACCTACCTGAAGTTCGCCAACGAGGACCTCAAGCGTGAAATCCTCGGTGACGTGGTGAGCGGCAAGCCGACCGCAATCGCCATGTCCGAGCCGGACTCGGGCTCCGACGTCGCGTCGTTGCGCTGCAAGGCCGAGAAGGTCGACGGGGGCTATCTGCTCAACGGCCAGAAGACCTGGATCTCCAACGGCCACATCTCCGATCACATCCTGCTCGTGGCGCGGACCTCTGACGCCGGCGAGAAGCATCAGGGCATCTCGATGTTCTCGGTGCCGACCGCCTCGGCCGGTGTCGAGGTCCTGCCGATCAAGACCCTGGGCCTGAAGGTCAATGACGTGTTCTTCACCGACTGCCTGGTCGACGAGTCGCGGCTGGTGGGAGTGGAGGGCCAGGGCTGGTATCAGTTGGTCGCCGGCCTGAACATCGAACGGATCATCATCGGCGCGTACGCGCTTGGGCAGGCGCGTCGCGCGTTCGACGACACCGTCACCTACGTCACCCAGCGCCACCAGTTCGGCGTTCCGATCGGCACCTTCCAGGCGCTCTCTCAGCGGATCGCCGACATGGCCACCGAAGTGGAAGCCACTCGGCTGCTGGTGCATGACATCGCCCAGCGGGCCGACGAGGATCCCGAAACCCTGATGCCGCGGGAGGCTTCCATGGTCAAGCTCAAGGCCACTGAACTCGCCAAGCACATCGCCATCGAGGGCATGCAGATGCTCGGCGGCATGGGCTACACCCAGGAGGCCGGTATGGAACAGATGATGCGGGAAACCGTGGTCGGCACGGTGTTCGGCGGGACCAGCGAGGTGCAGCGCAACATCATCGCCAAGACCTACGGGCTGTAGGCCGCGGCGAGCAATTCGGCGGGAACATCACCGAGCGGGATGAAGCAAGTGACAGGGGTCGAATCAGCCGTCCGCGTGGCGGCCGTCGAGCAGATCCAGGCGTTGACGGAGACTACGATCACCGGCTTCACCGCAGTGCAGTGGCGTACCGAGAGCCGTGCCGCCGGCTGGACTGTCCACGACGTCGTCGCGCACATGTCGTCGGCTGTGCGTCAGTTGTTCGGCCCGCTCATGCTGAAGGTGGCGCGGTCGAAGGACATCGAAGGCCTCAACGAAGACGCCGTCACCATCCGCCGCAGTTGGCCGGACGCCGACCTGGTCGCGGAATATCGACAGTGGGCGCCCCGGGCCCGGCGGCTGCTCGGCCTCACCCAGCTCCCTGGAGTGGGTGCGGTGAAGGTGCCGATGGCCGAATTGGGCAGCTTCCCGTCGCGCGTGCTGCCCTCGGCGATCGTCTTCGACACCTACACGCATCTCTATCACGACATCGCACCGGCACTCGGCCTGCGATTGCCCACTCCCGCGCCGGCGGTGATCACCGCAACGTTGGAGTGGATGATGCTGGTGGCGGCCGCGTTGGGAGGTGACCGCATCCCGTTGGACGAGGGGCAGCGAATCACGTTGCGGTTCAACGGTTCCGGGAGCGCCGACTGGACCCTACAGCGCCGAGGCGGTGTGCTGAGCGCGACATCGGTCGCCGGTGGTGCCGCGGCCGCCACGATTGTCGGTGCGGCTGAGGACTTCCCGGCGTGGGGAACCCATCGGCGGCCGTGGCGGGAGTGTGGGTTGAGCATCGCGGGCGACCGCGAGCTTGGCACTCGCGTGCTCGATGCCGTTCGCGTCGTCTGAACGAAAGGTCTTCGCGGAACTCGGCATGGGGGCCAGCAGGAAACCCTGGTGCGATCTTCGGCCAGTTTCCGGCGTATGCCGTCGATCCAGGCGAAGGCTCAATGAGCGGCGCCGCGCATTTGCGGCCGGGCGCAACGCCGGCGTGAATTCACGGCGACGCACCGACCCGAGTTGCCTCGCAAAGCTGCAGTTGACTGACCCGGGATGCTGTTTACGGCGTCAACAATTGACCCGTTGCCGCAGGTGCTTCCGCGTCGCCTGAAGTATTTCGCGTCGTGTGACCCTGCATTTCGGCAGTTCAGCGCATTTCTTGACCCAACTGTCGGCCGTCAGGTAATTCCGCCGGGTCGTCTGTCATGTAATTCCGCCACCGGTGGGCCTCGGGTGTAGGTCTACCGGGCTGGCTTGGTGTTGTCTACCGGCGCGTGAGCGCCGGGTCTTTTTCGGGGTCGGTAGCTGGGTCCGTCCATCAGGATTTGGTGGCTGGTGTTGATCAGGCGGTCGAGCAGGGATTCGGCCACGACGGGGTTGGGGAACAGGTTGTACCAGTCCTTGGGTGAGCGGTTGGAGGTCAGGATGAGCGGCTTGCCGTTGACGGCGCGGTCGGAGATCAACTCGTAGAGGTCGTCGGCGTGCATCGCGGTGTGCTCGCGCATCGCGAAGTCGTCGAGGATCAGCACCAGCGGTTTGGTGTATTCGCGGATACGTTGGCCCCAGGTGCGATCGGCGTGGCCGCCGGCCAGATCGGAGAGCACTCGGGAGGTCTTGGCGAAGCGGACGTCGCCGCCGCGGCGGGCTACGGCGTGTCCAAGTGCTTGTGCCATATGGGTTTTCCCGACTCCGACGGGTCCGTAGAGGATGACTGATTCGGCGGCGTCGAGCCAGCGTAGTGCCGCGAGATCGCGCAGCATCGCCGCGGGGAGCTTGGTGTTGGCGGTGAAGTCGAAGGATTCGAAGGTGGATTGTTCCTCGAACTTGGCGCGGCGGATGCGCCGTGTGAGTGCTGCTGATTCGCGGCGGGCGATCTCGTCTTCGCAGAGGACCTGCAGGAAGTCCAGGTGCCCGAGGGTGCCGTCGCGGGTTTGGGCCAACCGGGCATCGAGGGTCTCGAGCATGCCGGTGAGTTTGAGGGTGCGCAGCGCATTGCGAAGCGAAGGATCGAGGATGCTCATGGTGATGTTGTCCTATGTTCGGATCGAATGATGTTGGGTGACAGACGGATAGACGTTGGAAGTCATGCAGTCTCACCGGTGGTGGTGTCGAAGGCTTCGGGTCCGCGCAGATGTGCTGGGGCGTGCGGTGCCGTCGGCGGGATGGTTCCGTCGAGTTCGGTGCCGGCGGCGAGGATGCCCTTGACGGTGCGGTAGCTCGGATCGCCGACGGTGATGGCCCGCGCGCAGGCCGTCTCCAGGCGGACGTCGCCGACGGTCTTGCGCAGTGCCAGGACACCTTGAGCGCTGCGCAGACGGTGGATGGCGTTGACTTCCATGAACTCGGCGATGACCTGCGTGCAGGCCGGCCCGACCTCGGCGGCCGTCCGGCGACACCAGGTGGGGTTGCGCATCGTGAAGGCGATCTTCTCCGGCGGGTAGTGCTCGAAGTCGGTGGCCCGTCCCCGCGGATGGGTGACATGGGTGGCCACGACGTCCCCGCCGTGCACGATCTGCACGATGTCCCCGCACGTGCGGGCGTGGACCTGCTGGCCCATCAGCCGCCACGGCACCGAGTAGAGCGCCGCGCCGACCTTGACGTGACAGTCGGTGGCGACCTTGCCAGAGGACCACACCGCGAGCTGGAACGCATTGCGCGGCAACGGCAGCAGGGCGTGTTGTTCGACGGTGGAGAACACGAACCCGGGCTGCTCACCATCCAGCGCCCGCGACGCCCGGGCCCCGGCGACCTCACGGCACCACACCACTGCTGCGGCCTGCATCTGCTCCAGCGAGGTGAACTCCCGGCCCCGCCAGAACGAGTCCCGAACGTACTGCATCGGACGCTCGACGCGTGGTTTGTCCTTCGGTTTGTTCGCCCGCGCCGGGTCGATCAGGCAGCCGTAGTGCGAACCCAGTTCGGCGTAGGCCTTGTTGATCTTCGGGTCATACAGATCCGACCGGGTGACACCGGTCTTCAGGTTGTCCGGGACCAGCCGGGCGGGGACACCGCCGAAGAACTCGAACGCCGCCACATGCGATGCGCACCAGGAGGATTGGTGCATCCACAGGACGGGTTGGACGAACAGGTGCCGCGAGTGAGCCAGCACCATCACGAACGCCCACACCGTGACGCGTCGACCACTGACCGGGTCGAACCACATCCCGAGCTTGCCGTAGTCGATCTGGGCCTCACTGCCCGCCGGCACCGGCCCGCGTGCCACGGTCACCCTCTCCCGCGTCGACTCTTCGGAGAGATTGGCCGAAATCCATCTCCGCACCGAGGATTCCGACGCCGCAACACCATGGTCGTCGCGCAGCCGCTGCGCCACGGTCGCCGCACTCACCTCGGCCTTGAGCCAGTCGACGATCCGATCGCGGTGCACCTCGATCCCCGGCCACGTCGTGGCCCGCAGACCCGGGTCGGCGACCTCGGGGAACCACCGGCCGACGTGGGCGGCCCACGCCGCCTCCGTGACCGGCTCCCCGCCCGGGGTCAGCGACTCGGCAATCGCCGGCGCCAGATACTTCGCGATCGTCTTGCGGTCGATGCCAAGACTCTCCGAGAGCTGGCGCTGGGACCGACCCGCATGCCAATGGGTCAACAACTCGATCAGGTCGAACACGTCGAAACTTCTCCTCGCCATCGGCGCCCTTCCTCACGAGTCGATCCGTGAGTCGAGCGAACCTGTATGCGAAGCCCACAACCGGCTGCCACACCGCCCCGGGTGGGGGAATTACGTGACAGACAGGGTGGAGGAATTCCGTGACGGACAACCCCTCACGCTGGGGGAATTACCTGACCGCTGACACCCAACTGCGATTCCCGGCAGCTCCACTGAGAAGCCCAGGTCAGGGAGACATCCCGAGCCTGGGCTTTTTGGCGTCAACGCCGCGTCATCAAATCGAGGACTGCGCCACCGTAGCGGGGCGTACTGCGCCGGACGAAGGCGTCGAACACGGCGCCGCGTGATCGGGGACTTCGTCGCATAGGACTCTGCGCGACCGTGACTGTGGGACCCTCAGGGATGGCCCTCCACGACCTGCCGAAGGTATGCGTCGGTCACGACACCGTCAGTAGGACACTGGGTGCAGCGCTACCCAGGGGTGGCGGTAGCCGGGTGTGGTGATCGGTCGCCGATCGCTGCTTCTCCTCGCCGGTGCTGCCGGCGCGGAGGCTGCGCTGGTGGCATGCGCGAGAAACCCGCGACCACCCGGCGACGTCGCGGTACCTCAGGCCCCCGCCTACGCCGAGGCCCTCCACGATGAGCTGCCAGCCATCCTGAGAGACAACGGGATCCCCGGGGCGATCGTGTTGGTCCGCAGTCGCGAAAAAGGTGATTGGACAGCGACGTTCGGCGTGGCCGGCATCGGAAGCAAGGTTCCGCCCTCGATCGATGACCACGTGCGCATCGGCAGTATTACCAAGACACTGACCACCACTGTCATCCTCCAGTTGCAAGAAGAGGGGATGCTCGAGATCACTCATCCGATATCGCGCTACCTGCCGTGGGTGCCAAACGGAGACAACATCACCATCCACCAGCTGGCGGAGATGCGTAGCGGGCTGTACAGCTACACCAGTGACCCGGCGTTCTCCGCCACCCTCGAAGAACGTCCCGACACCGTCTGGGCCCCGCGGCAACTCCTGGACGTCGCGTTCGCTCATCCGCCCAACTTCGCACCGGGCAGGCAGTACGAATACAGCAACACCAACTACGTTCTGCTCGGGCTCGTGATTGAAGAACTCACGGGCATGTCGGCGGCGTCCGCGCTGCAGACCCGGATCTTCGATCCATTGGGGCTGCGCGACACGGCTTTACCGGCCGCGGACGATTCTGCGCTGCCGTCCCCGTATCCGCGGGGATATATGTGGGGGCCCAACGAGGCGTACGAAGGTCCGCTTCCGGAGGCCCAGCAGAAGGCAGCGCTGACCGGTGCCCTCGCGCCCGCCGATCACACCAATGACAATCCGTCGTGGGCATGGACGGCAGGTGCGGTCACCTCCCGGGCAGCGGACGTCGCGGATTTCATCGAGGCGATCGTCGGCGGATCGTTGCTCGACGAGACGTCCCGGCAGTGGCGATTGGCCAGTTTGAAGCCGATGGACCCGTCCGCCGCGGGGCCCGCGGCCGAGCTGGGATTCGGAACCTACGGTTTCGGGCTGGAGGGGGCAGGCCCGATGTACGGGCATCCAGGAAACATCGTCGGATTCTCGGGACTCGCCGTACACGACCCGAAGGCCGGCAACACAGTGGTCATCTTGGCGACCGTGTACCTCACCCTGCAGGGCGAGTCACCGCAGAACGTCCTGTTCACGCCGATATTCCGACAACTCTATCCGGATGCCGACGCACAGCTTCGCGGCAGTGAATCGCCGCCGCCCACGCCTGCGCCTTCGACTCCTGCTGGACCCGTGGGGACGTCGACGGCGCCCACCAGTTCGACCGGACCTGGGCGCTGATGCCACGTTCGACGGCCACCCTCACCTGGGGTCGCTAATGGCTCGCACGTTCCCGCGTCGGCGTGCTGGACGCCTCGTCGCAGCAGACCTCGTCTGACGCGCCCTCAGTAGCGAGTGCGGATGACATCGAGCCGTCGAAGGTCACCGCAACGGAATTATCGACGAACGGCTCAGTGGGCGACGAGCAGAGCGTGGGGTGCAGCTGTTCGGTGCGCCGGATGCCGGGGAGGTACGCCCCGCCATGCGGCACACCATGGCCGCCGGTGACGATCCGATCGACTGGACCTTCCGGGTCTCCGATGACATGGCCGATCAGGCCTGGGTGATGGTGACGTGGATCCGGCCGTATCTGCAGGGCGTCGAATCCGAGGCGCTGGCACAGTATTTGGCGACCGGTCGCCTGTACGAATGGCGGTGGTACTCCGAGACGACCCGCTACGCGCGCACCGTGCTGCGGTTCACTGCCCGACGGTGGTCGATCCCGCGCGGCGAGGGGATACGCGAGTTGCCGCTGTATGGGCGGTGGCGGCGCACCTCGTCGAACGGCGGCGCCGACTTGTTGGGCCCGGCTGCCACACCGCCGCCGCGGATCTGAGGGCTGCGCGCCTTACGACGCGCTGGTCGTCGTGGTGGTCGGCATCTGCTCCGTCGTGGTGGTGATGCCACCGCCGGCGCCACTCCCACAACCCGTCGAGATCATGAATGCCACCAGCGCGACCAGCGCCACGAATGCCCTACGCATGTCCGAACTGTATCGGCGGTGCCGTCAAGATCGCCAGGTCACCTGTCCCGAAGCCGCCCGATGCTTGCGCCGCCGGTCAGGGGGGTATGTCGCCGAACGACAGGAGGCATTCATGACATCGGAAACCATCACCGACGCGCGCGACGCGGAGGACCGGCTCAAACGCGGCATCACCGGGCCACTGCTGTTCCTCTTCATCCTCGGCGACGTCCTCGGCGCAGGGGTGTATGCCCTCATGGGCGTGCTCTCGAACGACGTCGGCGGCGCACTGTGGGCGCCGATGCTGGTGGCGTTGCTGCTCGCCCTGCTCACCGCGGGGTCCTACGCCGAACTCGTCACCAAGTACCCGAAGGCGGGCGGCGCCGCGGTGTTCGCCGACCGCGCGTTCAAGCGGCCCCTGGTGTCGTTCCTGGTCGGGTTCTGCATGCTGGCCGCGGGGGTGACGAGCGCCGCCGGTCTGGCGCTCGCCTTCGCCGGGGACTACCTCGCCACCTTCATCGACGTGCCTGCCGTGCCTGCGGCGGTGGTGTTCCTGGCCCTCGTCGCGGCACTCAACGCTCGGGGGATCAGCGAGTCGGTGAAGAGCAACGTCGTGATGACGGTCATCGAGTTGAGCGGTCTGCTCATCGTGGTGGTGGTCGTTTCGATGATGGTCGGCGGCGGGCGCGGCGACGTCGGCCGCATCGGTGAATTCCCCGACGGCACGACGCCGGCGCTGGCCATCCTCAGCGGCGCCATCGTCGCGTACTACTCGTTCGTCGGCTTCGAGACGTCGGCGAACGTCGTCGAGGAGATCCGCAACCCTCGCAAGGTCTATCCCAGGGCGCTCTTCGGCGCCCTCATCACGGCGGGCGTCGTCTACGCCCTCGTCGGGATTGCCTCGGCGACGGCGCTTTCACCCGACGAACTGTCCGAGTCATCGGGCCCGTTGCTCGCCGTCGTCGCCGCTTCGGGCGTCGGTGTCCCAGCGTGGGTGTTCAGCGCCATCGCGCTGGTGGCCGTCGCCAATGGCGCACTGCTCACGATGATCATGGCGAGTCGACTCTCCTACGGGATGGCCGAGCAAGGTCTGCTGCCCGCCGCTCTGGGACGGGTGCTTCCGCAGCGCCGGACCCCGTGGGTCGCCATCGTCGCGACGACGGTGGCGGCAATGCTGCTCACCTTGGTGGGTGACCTCTCGACGCTCGCCGAGACCGTGGTGCTCCTCCTGCTGTTCGTGTTCATCTCGACCAACGTCGCCGTGCTGGTGTTGCGGCGAGACACGGTGTCGCACGACCACTTTCGCGTGTGGACGGTAGTCCCCGTGCTGGGCGTCGCGTCATGTGTGCTGTTGCTGACTCAGCAGAGTGCCAAGGTGTGGCTGTTCGCGGCCATCCTGGTCGCGGTCGGGGCGGTGCTCTACCTGGTGTCTCGAGTGGCGACCCGACGCACCGCGTCGTGACGGGTCGTCAGCGCCCGATCAGGGCGGCGATGCGGGCGGCGACGGCGTCGGCGACGCGCATGGTCGTGCGGTCCTGCGCCGGCAGGTATTTGTCGAGATCGGGATCGTAGGCGGCGCCGGCGATCGATCCGTGGTCAGCGTCCAACTCCTCGAACTCGACCGGCCAGTCGGCCCGCCGCAGCGCGTCGGCGAACGCCGCACTGGCGCTGACCGGGACCACATCATCGTTTGTGCCGTGCAACAACGTGAATGGGGTTCGCGATCCGGGCGCGACACGGGCGGCGTGGACGTCGTCGGCCACCAGTCGGCCCGAGATTGGCGCGAGCGCCGAGAACGCGCCCGCGAGGCACACGGTGTGGGCTAACGAGACGTCGAAGCTCGTCGAATTCACAGTCAGTGCTGCTGCGGCGAGACCGCCCATCGACCAACCGACGAGGACCATCCCGTCGGGGTCGGCGGCGATTCGACGAGCGAAGTCGATCGATTCGAGCAGTGCGGCGCGGCCACCGTCGGGCGCGTGCGAGTCCCAGTCGGGCGCCACCACGGCAACGTCGTGGTGCGAGATCGACTGCGCAAGCGTGCGGACGCTGGCGCGGGCATCGGTCTGCATCCCGTGCCACAGCAGAACCGTGGGTTGCGACGACTCGCCGAAGACGTCGGCCAGTCGGCCCGGACCGTACTCCCTTGTGTTCATGGTGACGCGGTACCCCGTTCGACGGAGGCGAACCTTTACCGCGGTCGGTGTCGGCGGGTGATGTTCGGGGTACTAGGCGCTGGGAAGTGGCGGCATTCGGGTCCGGGAGACGCACATATGGTCGGTTGGTTGGATCGGCTTCAGCGTCGACACCGTTCGGTCGGCTTCGCGATCGCCGTCATCTACAAGTACATCGACGACCAGGGCGGCTACCTCGCTGCGCTGATCACCTACTACGCGTTCGTGTCGCTGTTCCCGGCACTGTTGCTGTTGACCACGGTGCTGGGGGTCGTGCTGGTCGGCCATCCCGAACTGCAACAGCAGATCCTGCAGTCCGCCTTCGCCCAGTTCCCCGTCATCGGCGACCAACTGGGTGAACCGCAAGGGCTCAGCGGCGGGGTACTCGGCGTCGTCATCGGCATCGCGGGTGCGTTGTACGGCGGACTGGGCGTGGGTCAGGCGGTCCAGAACGGCATGGACACGTTGTGGGCGGTGCCGCGCAACGACCGGCCCGACCCGTTGCGGTCTCGTCTGCGCAGCTCTTTGCTGCTCGTCCTGCTCGGCACGGGTCTGGTGGCGACCACCGTGCTCTCCGCCGTCGGGCGGGCATCGGAGTCCTTCGGCGCCTTCGGCAAGATGATGCTCGTGGTCGCGGCGATCGCGATCAATTCGGCGGTCTGCATGGTCGCCTTCCGGGTCGCGACGGCCCGGGACGTCACCTACCGCCAGATCGCGCCTGGCGCGATCAGCGCAGCGGTCGGTTGGCAGGTCGTGCAGTGGGTTGGGACGGCCTACGTGGCGCACGTCGTCAAGACCGCGAGCGCGACCAACAGCGTGTTCGCGCTCGTTCTCGGCATGCTCGCCTTCCTGTACATGATCGCGACGACGCTTCTCATCTGCGCGACGGCGAACGTGGTGGCGATCGAGGGCCTGCATCCGCGTGCCCTGCTCACCCAGTTCACCGACGACGTGACGCTCACCCGTGGCGATCGGCGTACCTACACGGCGCAGGCCAAGGCTCAGCGCGCCAAGGCATTTCAGCAGATCGACGTCACCTTTGGTGACCAGGGAGAGAGTCGCGAGGACTGACGTCGCCAGCTAGGAGCGAAAGACGTTGCCTGCGTTGGACTCGGTCTTCTCCGACGAGAACGAGACAGTCTGCAGCATGGGGCCGATCACGGCATCGAAGACGCGAGGGAGTAGGCGGTAGAAGGCGATCGCCGGGCGGTTGACCAACCCGACCTGGCGCTCGCTGGACCGCCGCCGGCTGGTCGCGCGGACGATGGCGGCCGCGACGACCTCCGGGGCGTCGGCGGTGGGTGGCACAACCGGCGTACGGCCGAGGTAGTTGCCGGCCGTCTCGTACACCGGGGTGTCGACTGGCCCCGGGTAGATGCCGTGGATGCGCACGTCCGGCAGATGCCGATTCTCCTGGCGCAGCGCCCGAACCAGGCCGTTCATCGCGAACTTGCTTACCACGTAGGCGGATTGGTACGGCACCGCCATGACGCCGAGCAGGGACCCGACCAACACCAGATGGCCGGTACCACGGCTCTGGAAGTGATTGAGTGCCGACCGCGCGACGTTCACCGCTCCGAAGAGGTTGGTGCGCACGATGTTCTCGAAGACGTCGGCCGGAAGGTCCTCGAATCGGCCGAAGGCCGTGATCGCCGCGCACTGCGCTGCGACGTCCACTCGTCCGAAACGCTCCACCGCGCGGTCGAACAACATGTCGACTTGGTCGGCATCGGCGATGTCGGTGGGTTGGACGAGGACTGCGGCCGCACCTTCTCGGCGGCATTCGTCGGCCACTCGTTCGAGCGCGTCCGTGGACCGAGCGGCCAAGACGAGGCGGTCTCCGCGGCGGGAGTAGGACAACGCGGTCACTCGGCCAATTCCACTGGAGGCCCCAATCACCACGACAACTCGCGGTTCGGCGCCAGCCCTGACGTCTGAGGTCGTCATCACGTCGTTGCCCTTCTGCGTTCGGCCAGGGCGAGCACCCCGAGCACCGTGGTGGCCGCGACCGGTGCCCAGCCGCCGCGCAGAGTCGAGAGCACGGCCGCACCGACGGCGGCCGGGGCCAACAGCGCCACGGGATCACGCCGCCGCTCGCGCAGGCGGTCGAGGGCCATTGGGGTCCCCGCGACGAGGTTGGTCCCGATGACGGCCGCATCCGGAACTCCGGCACGGCCCCTCCCGGTCGCCCGCGCCACCGCCATGGCACACCACAGCAGCAGCGACGCGTCATGCACGCGCCGCATCATTACTTGCCCGTTCATCCCATCTCCGTCCTCGAATCCCATTGCCGCACTGGTACCGGTGGCGCCCTCGGCCAGACCGTCCAGGAGTTCCAACGCACCCTCGGCAGACGACCGCGATGGTGACCAGTCCAGGTCTCGCCGCGCCTTCGAGGTATCCATGACGGGGCTGTTCATCGCCACGTCGTACCAACCGGGGGTCAGGGCGATCAGCCGCAGCCGGCTCAACGCAGTGATCACCGTTCGCATGAACGGGGCGTCGACGTCGACCGGGCGTGCCTTGACCAAGGCCGCCAGCGCCTCGGCGTCCAAGGCGTCGGCCGCGACGTTGTACGAGCCCCGAACGCGGCGACGAATGAGCCGGATCACCGCGTCGCCGACGTCGTCGGCGTGGACGAACTGCAGCGCCAGCCCGGCCGGCAGGGGAAGGACCGGCACGCCGGCCCGCCGCACGAGGTCGTATGCCAGCCGTGGAACCAGCGGGCCGACGTACAGCGAGCGGATCATCGACGCGGTCTCCCGCTGTACCACCACCGTCGGGCGGAAGCGGGCCACCACCGTATCCGGGTGCTCCGCCTCGAATCGATCCAGCAGGCTCTCGACCGCCACCTTGTGCCGACTGTAGATCGACGTCGGCTGGCCGGTAGTCGCCCACGACTCCGAGACGGGGGTCGTCGACCCGGGTGCATAGATGCCAAGGCTCGACGCATACACCAGCTGCCGGATTCCCGCGTCGGCCATCGCGTCGAAGACGGCTTGACTCCCAACGACATTGGCCCGGTACAGATACTCTTCGTCACGCACCGGATGCACCGCCAGCGCGAGGTGAATCACCACGTCGGCACCCCGCATCGCGGGCTCCAGATCCGCCGTGGCCGTCGGTGCCGACAGGTCGATGGCGTGCCAGCGCACGCGCTCGTAGACCTGTCCCGTCGTGGGCGGGCGGCGGCACACGCCGATCACCTCGGCGCCGGGCAGCTCACGGGCCAAGGCCCGGAGCACGCCCGCCCCGACGTTGCCCGAGGCGCCGGTGACCACGACCCGTCGGGGTTCAGCCATTCCGAACGCGTCTGTAGGGAGGTCGCTCACGCTTGAAGTGCCTTCCGGATGTTGATGAACTCAGTAAATGCCCACCGCGCTCAGCGCGAAACGGTCGACGGGCGGACGTCACCGGAGGGTCATGGGCGTCATATTCGCAGGCTTGAACCTGTACCGACCGGGGCACTCGGTGTCCATGAGCAAACGTGACTCGAAGACCGAAGACGAGGCTGCCGCTGAGGCCACCGACCCTCCGCCGGGGCCGGCCGACCACGGTCGCCAGGGCGGGATGGCCACCCGCGAGGTGGCCCCGGACGTCGTGGAGAACAAGTCCCATGGCTAAGCGTCTCGCAACGGTAGCGGCAGTGGCCGCGATCGTCGCGACCTCCGCAATGGTGGTGTCGGGCCCGGCATCGGCGGCGCCATCCGCGGGCCCGGTGCGCGTGCCATTGGCGGGGGTCTTCAGGTTGTGCGATCACAGCGCCAAGACGTACGTCCCGACGGTGGGGAATGCGCAGGGCGTCGCTTCGGTGAGCACCGCCGGGAACACCGTGATCGCCCAGGTGACGTTCGGGTACGCACCCCCCAACACCCACTACACCGTCAGGCTGATTCAGACGCCGCTACCGAGCACGCGCGACTGCGGGCCAGGGGTTGCCGGTGTCGCGGTGGGCGCCTTGGACACCGACCAGCTGGGCAACGGGCAGACCACCGTGCAGGACACTCGACGAGCCGGTGCCACCGGTGCCTGGGTGTTCATCGACCGCGCGGCGGAGTTCTCCCAGATCCCGGCCGAGCACTACACGTCGGACTTCATCGCCCCGCTGGGAGGCTGACGTCGCGGGCGCGTGACTTCGGCGCGGCTACCACGACACCGGCAGTGCGACCAGACCGTGCGACAGTGAGTGGAAGCCGGCCGTGAGGGTAGCGGCCTCGACGGCGAGCCGCATGTGTGGGAATCGTGGAATCAGTTGCGAGAAGACGATATTGAGTTCCATGCGCGCCAACGCGGCTCCGATGCAGTAGTGCAGGCCGTAGCCGAATCCGACGTGCGGGCTGCCGGTGCGGTGAATGTCGAGGCGGTTTGGCTCGGGGAAGACCGCTGGGTCGTGGTTGGCGGAGCCCGGGTCCAACAGCACCAGGTCGCCGGCGCGGATGGTCACCTCCCCGACGGCGATGTCCTCGCTGGCGTAGCGCGGTACCCCAATGCCGCCTGGCATCCCGGTGCGAATGAGTTCCTCGACGGCCTTCGGGATGAGCTCGGGGGCGTCCAGCAGCAGTTGCCATTGCCCGGGGTTGGTGAGCAACAGCACCGTATCCAGCCAGATCTGCATCATCGTGGTCTCGTGCCCGGCGAAGAGCAATTGCATTGCGAGCAGCGCGATCTCGGCGTCGGCAAGATTGGGTTCGTCACAGAGCCGGGAGATGACGTCATCGTCGGGGTGGATCCGCTTGAGGCCGACGAGTTCCATCCCGTAGGCGAGCAGTGCCACGAGGCCCGCCTCGGAGGCGGCGTCGTCCTGGGCGAACGCGGCTTCGTCGACCCAGACGCGGAACCGATCGCGATCGGCGTAGGGCACGCCGAGCAGGTCGCAGATCACCAGCACGGGCAGGGGCAGGGCGAGGCTGGCGAGGAGGTCCGCCGGTGGGCCCTGGGCTTCGAGTTGGTCGAGCAGCTCGGCGCACTGCCGCTCGACCTTGGGTTGCAGGCTGCGCATGTGCTTGGGCGAGAAGTGCGGCTGAAGCAGCCGCCGCATCTGGGCGTGGTCGGCCTTCTCGGTGTCGAAGTTGCCGACGGGGCCGCCGAACAACGCCGACGTCCTGCTCCTGGGTGCGTTCGCGGGGTCCCGGTGCGCGCGGCCGAGCGATGCGGTGTCCATCAGACGGCGCACGTCGGCATACCCGGTGACCAGCCAGGCGTCATCGCCGACCTCGGTGCGGATGCGGTGAATCACCCCGGCCGCCTGCAGCGCGCGCAGTTGAGGCGGCGTCTCGAGTGGATGTGTCTGCTCGATGGGAAGCTGAATCGACGCGGTCACGGAATCCTCCTGGGGTTGACCTCGGGTTCAGGCTAGATCCGCCCGAGGGATCGCGAGGACACTTCTCCGAATGTGTCTACCCATTCGGCGGTATTGTTAGTGCCCTAACTATTAGCGTACGATCTAAGTATGACGACGCTGTCCCCGGAGATCGACCCGCTCGCCCTCGAACACCAGGTGTGCTTCGCGTTGGCCGTCACCAACCGGGCCGTCCTGGCGGTGTACCGGCCGCTGCTGGAACCGCTCGGTCTCACCCATCCGCAGTACCTGGTGATGTTGGCCCTATGGGATCACCGGAAATCCGACAGCGGCGCAGCGGCATTGTCGGTGAAGCAGATTGCCGTTGCGCTGCAACTGGATTCGGCCACGCTGTCGCCGATGCTGAAACGCCTCGAGGCGCTCGGCCTGATCACCCGCGCCAGGAGTGCGGTCGACGAGCGTGCCACCGACGTCGAGTTGACCGCCGAGGGCGAGGCGTTGCGGACCCGCGCGTTGGACATCCCGCCTGCGGTCGTCGCCCGGTTGGGCGTCGACCTGACCGAACTCGAGGAACTCCGTCGCGTCCTGACGCGAGTCAACGCAGCCGCGCTGGCCGCGGGCGCGCTCGACGCATGACCCATCCATCCCAAGATCCACCAGGAGCAATCATGGCCACCGCCCGTCCCTCAGCCCTGCAGTACGTCGCCTATTCCTACGGTCGGCGGCTACCCGATTCGATGCGTCACTGGGTCGCCGAGGATCTCGCAGGCGAGGGCGCCGTCCGCCGCCACATCACCCGAATGGCCATCCCGCCGCTGTTCGTGCTCGCCCCGTTTTGGCTACTTCCCGCGTCGCTGTACGTCCACATGGAGATGACGGCACCCATCTACATCTGGGTCATCCTGATGTCGCTCGCGCTGAACAAGGTGTGGCGTCGGTACCGCCTGGTGCAGCACGGCCTCGACCCGAACCTGGTCGACACGATCAAACGTCGTAGGGATGCCCGAATGCACGAGGACTACATCCAGCGGTTCGGTCCGCGTCCGGACTCGGCCAGGTCGCAAGCCAACAGCAGTCCGTTCTAGAACCCCCGGGGCTACCGGTAAGGCAGCGTGAAGAACTGGTGCGACGGATCGGTCGCGTCCGGTCGGCCGCGGGGGGTGTCCACGGTGATCGGGTGGTCGAACCGAGCGGTAGACGGGTCGTCCACCCGAGCCCAGTCGGTGACGGTGGCTCGCTCGGTGAACTTCCACGAGCCGTCGCGCTTCTCGTACTTGTCGAGGTAGCGCCCGCCGACGACGACGTCGACGTCCCGATCGCCGGCGATCAGGGTGTGGGTGGCGATGGTGTAGATCTCGCCCTCGGCCACCTCCCCGTCGATGGCGAAGTTCACCGTGGTGACGTGGTGCTGCATCGAGCGAAGGTAGGGACGCGCGGCGGCGAGCTGACCGATGAAGTCGTCGGCCGAGCCTTCCGAGAAAGCGCCGTGAGAGTCCTCGGCGTCGAGGTGATACAGGTTCCGCAGCGACTCGAGCTGGCCGCGGTCGACTGCGCGGCAGTAGGCGTGAACGAGTGTGCGGAGCTGGTACTCGTCGAGCATTTCCTGCAACAGCGGGTCGACCGGGGACGTCATGCCTGCTTGGCCGCTTGCTGTGCGGCGTGATCCTCGATCGCCTTGCCGATCGCGTGGGCGGCGCGGTCCATGAACTCGGTGCCGCTGTCGAGGACCCAGTCCTGCGACGCCCGCGGCCCCGCGAGCTGACCGGTGAAGTGCGGCATCACGTACTCGGCGAACAACTCGTAACTGTGCAGCTTCGCGGCAGGCGCCGCCCAGTCGTGGTCGAACAGGAGGAAGGTGCCGAAGCCGCCGTCGCTCGCCTCGACGAGTTCCTCGATCTTCGCCACCGCGTCTGCGGGCGTGCCGATCACCGCGAAGCCGGACTGGTGATTGTTGGCAAGGATCTCCTGCACCGTGTCGCCCTGCACCGGACCGGCGGGAAGGAGGTGCTTGAAGTACTTCGAGAACTCGACGATGCCGTGCTCGACGTCGCGCTCGGCCTGTTCGCGGGTCTCGGCCAGGTGCATCGGACCGACGAGGCGCCACTTCGATCGGTCGGCGACGTGGCCGTGTTCGAGTGCGACGTCCTCCCACGTCTGCCAGTGCTGCGCAAGGAGATCCATGCCCTGCTTCGCGGTGGCGGCGATCGACAGCATGCCGACACCGTGCTTACCTGCCCCGCGCGGACCGGTGGGGGAGAACGACGCCGCAACGGCGACGTCGAAACACGGCTCGCTGTAGGGCTTCAATTGGAGGCGGGCGTCCTGAAGCGTGAATCCGTCGGTGTGCATGGTGACCGTCTCACCGCGGAGTAGGCGCATGATCGCGTCCAGGCTCTGCTCCATCCGGGGCCGCTGCGCGTCGGCGGGGATGCCGAGCATGTGTGCGTCCGACGTCAGCTGACCCGGACCGCAGCCGAGCATCACCCGGCCCCGGGTCAGATGGTCGAGCAGGACCATGCGATCGGCCAGCATCAGCGGGTGGTGATACGGCAGCGAGCTGACGCCGGTGCCGAGCTTGATGTGCTTGGTCCGTTCGGCGGCGACGCCGATGAACACCTCGGGGGAGGAGATGATCTCGAACCCGGCGGAGTGGTGCTCGCCGATCCACGCCTCGGCGAAGCCGAGCCGGTCCATCGCCACGATCAAGTCGAGGTCCCGCTCGATGGCGAGCGTCGGGTTCTGCCCGACGGGGTGGAACGGAGCCATGAAGTTTCCGAAGCGCATCGGGTCATTGTCGCCTGCGGCCGTTGCCTTTTGCGCAGTTTGGCGCGTTCTTGCGTTATGGCGGATCTCGCCTCACGCCCAGAACTCGTTCATCGGCTGGGCGTATGCATCATTGTTGGTGAGAGCCGAGAGGCCGAGCGCGGCTTCGATGGTGCGCAGCAAGCTGTAGTGGTTGTAGTGGACATCGCCGACGAAGCCGCCTGCACGCATCCCACCGGCAACGGCTCCCAGCGACGGGATGGCGACAGTGACGATGTGGTTGCCCTCATTGCCGACGCCGGTCGTGAGATTGTTGTAGTCCTCGTCGAACGTCACGAAGATGGCGCTCTTCTCGTCGACGTCCTGCCACGTGGGCGAGTTGAAGATCGTCGTCAACGGGCCCTGAAGCCAGTCGTCGCCCGCCTTGACGTTGTATTGGTGAGCCGGGTTGAGGAACCCCAGAAGCCAATTGAGAACGCCGAACGGAAGGTCGGTAGGGCCTTCCATGTTGGTCCCGTCGTCCGCGGCGAACCAGACGAAGTTCGGGGCGGTATCTGGATTGGTCAGGCCCTGGCCCAGGGCCGAGATGTCGAACAGGTGGGTCGCGACGCGCTGGGGGTCGTTGAAGATATCGCTGAAGGCCAGGAAGGGAAGCCGATCGGTGGGCGTGGAGTAGCCGCCGCCACCCTCGGCGTACCCAGCCCACGACTTCCCCGCCGCCTCGATGTTGTCGGCCAGGTTCGGCGTGCCGGTGGGAAAGCAATTCGACGGACAGTTGTAGTTGAACCCGAAGTCGGACCCACCAATGATCGGGTAGTAGTTCGGATCGCTGGGATGGGTCACGCCGTAATAGTTCGAGGCGTACCCGTAGTTGTCGATGAGCAGGTTGAGGTACGGCGCGTTGGGGCTGCCGACGATCTGGCCGACGCCCTTGTTCTCCAAATACACCATGAACACGTGGTCCAGCGGGCCGACGTGCACCACGGGCGGTGCGAGCAGCGCTGGGGTCAGAGTCGGATCGTTGACGGTGAACGACAGGTTGTCCGCGTAGGCGTTGTTGTAATTGCCCAGTATCGGGTTGCGATCGTCGAAGCTCACCACGACCTTCGCGCTGCGGGTACCCACCGGAAGCGCACCCGAGGTCTGGCGGTGGATGAAGCCAGTCGCGAACAAGCGGTCCCAGGCCGACACCGACTGGAGCGCGCCGGTGCCCAGCTTGACGCCGGTGCCGTCCAAGAAGTCGACCTCCGCCTTGGTCCTCGACGGGTCGATGAAGAACCCGCCGAGGTCGCCGGCAAGGGTGAAGACGCCAACGCCCGCGTCGATCGATGCGTGTGCGGCGCTGAGGTCGACGATCTGAGTGAGTGTGGAATCTGCCACGGGGCCGCCGCCGAAGAACTGCGCGCCCTGGGCAAGGGTGGCGCCGGCACTGCGGGGGAACGCCAAGAAGCCAGGAAGCACCGGGCCCGGTGATGCCGTCGGCGACGGAAATCGGCGCTCGGTGCCGTACCTGATGACCGTTGGTGTGCCGGTCAACTCCCAGCCCGGCACGGTCACTGCGGCGTAGCCCGACAGGGACGGATCGCCGGCCTCTGCGCCCGGGTTGACCAGTAGGTTCGGGCTCTCAACCAGGCTGGACGCCGTGTTCGCCGGTGCGGCGTACGGGAGGAGAATCCGCTTGAACTCATCTCTTACGAAGGCCAGAACCGTCCACACCATGGGGGACTGCAGTGGCATGCCGGGCCCAAAGGGCGTCATCAGCGCGTCCAGAACTGCACCGGCCAGTTGCGCGACGGCACCGATCAGGAGGGGGCGCGGCCGCTCCGGGACCTTTGCGACGTGCAGCTGGGGGGCAGCGACGACCATCGCCATCGCCGGTGTCACCGCGGCTGGCGATACTTCATCGTCGGCGGGTGCCGCCATGCTCCGCACCGTCGCTTGCTCGTGTTCGTCGACGGTGGCCGCCTGCGACGTCGCGCGCCTCGTGGCCGGAGTCGCCTCGGGTACCAGCCGCGAATCATTCTTCGCCACTTGGAGACTCGATGCGCGCGCGACGTCCACCCGATCGTTGGCTTCCTCGGCGTCGTCGTGGGGATCGGGGGACGCGTGGGCCCCGCCGGAGCTGCTGATCGTCACGACCGGACCGTGGCCGTCGTCGAGCACGGTCGTCGAGGACGCCGTCATGGATTCCGGCGGCGGCGCCGCCGCCGACCCCGAGGCTGAGGTTGTGCCGGCTCCTCCCGTCGTCGGCGTAGCAGGTGGTTCGGAGGTCGAGGACGACGGTGATTGCGACGGCGAGGACGAATCCTCCGCAGGCGTGGGCGCCGAAGTCGAATCCGACGGGACGGCGTGGGCGATTCCCAGCGTGGTCGCTTCCGCAAACCCGAACGTCAGGGCAACCGCCAGTGCCCCGGCGCGACCGATACGTGCGACGTAACCCATGGTGTCGTCCTCCCACTCATAGGAGCCGCCTCGACGCGGTCGTCGAATACTAGGTCCATCTGCCGCTGCGGCACTACGTGTTGCGCAATGCGGAAATCCGCCAAGGCCCCCAATATTCACCCGCCGTCCAACTTCGCTACCAATACTGACCGTGTGGCCAAACCCCTCGTGAACGCCCTCGCACGCCTGACGGCGTGGACCACCGTGCTCGGTTGCGCGCTGCTGGGGTTGGCCCCGGTGGCGTCGGCGATCCCCGTCGGCAACGCTCGGGGGGAGTTGTCGTTCGGAGGATTGCAGCGCACCTACCTGGTCCATGCCCCTGGCGGCGTGCCGTCGGGTCTGGTGATCAACCTGCACGGAGCCGGGTCCACGGGCGCAGGACAGGCAGCCTCCACCAACTACGACGCGGCCGCCGACGCGCTGGGGTTGGTCGTGGCCTACCCCGACGGCATCGACCAGAGCTGGGCCGACGGGCGCGGAGCCTCGATTCCCGACCGGCAGGGGGTCGACGACGTCGGCTTCCTGACGGCACTGGTCGATCGCCTCGTCAGCGACTACGGCATACCGCCCGGCCGGGTCTTCGCGACGGGGATGTCGGCGGGTGCGTTCATGGCCACGCGGATGGGCTGCGACCGGGCCGACGTCATCGCGGCCATCGCCCCGGTGGCGGGCACGCTCGGGTCGGGTGTGCCGTGTGCCCCGTCCCGGCCGGTCTCGGTCCTGCAGTTCAATGGCACCGCCGACCCGATAGTTCCCTTCGGCGGCGGTGGCATGCTGGGCCGCGGCGGGGCGAGCGACATCGTGTCCGCAGCGGCGATGGCTTCACGGTGGCGCGATCTGGACCGCTGCGCCGGCGCGCCGCAGGAGGACGACCTGCCGAGTGCGGGTGACGGCACGGTGGTACGCCGCGTCTCCGGCGTGGGATGCGCCGACGGCACTGCGGTGGTCCTGCTGCAGATCAACGGGGGCGGCCACACCTGGCCCACCGGGAACTTCGCTCCGCCGGACGCCGGGCTGACCACCACCGCGACCAATGCGTCGTTGGCCAGCGCTCAGTTCTTCGCCGCGCACGGCAGGTGACGGCCGGACCTCAACACTCGACGAGGTTCACTGGGACGTGCATGGCCAGTCCGCCGGTCGAGGTCTCCTTGTACTTGGAGCTCATGTCGACCCCGGTGACGCGCATGGTTTCGATCACCTGATCGAGGCTGACGCGGTGAATCCCATCACCGCGCAGCGCCATTCGGGCCGCGTTGATCGCCTTCCCCGCGGAGATGGCGTTGCGTTCGATGCACGGAATCTGCACCAGCCCGGCGATCGGATCACAGGTGAGGCCCAGGCTGTGCTCCATGGCGATCTCCGCGGCGTTCTCGACCTGATGCGTCGTACCACCGAGGATTTCGGCCAGGGCCGCCGCCGCCATCGCCGCGGCGGATCCGACTTCGCCCTGGCACCCGACCTCGGCTCCCGAGATCGACGCGCGTTGTTTGAACAGGGAGCCGATGGCACCCGCGGTGAGGAGAAACCGGACGACGACGTCGTCGGGGTCCTGACGTCCCGGCGGCGTGTAGTGCAGTGCGTAGTGCAGCACCGCGGGGATGATCCCGGCTGCGCCGTTCGTCGGAGCCGTGACGACCCGCCCGCCGGAGGCGTTCTCCTCGTTCACCGCGAGCGCGACGAGGTTGACCCAGTCCTCGGCGAAGGCGACGTCACGGTCGGGGTCGTCCTGAACTAGCCGCTCGTGCCAGTCGTGCGCACGCCTGCGGACGCCCAGGGTGCCGGGCAGGTGCCCGGTGCGCTCGATACCCTTGCGCTGGCATTGCATCATCACGTCGTGGATGTGCAGAAGCCTTGCGCGGACCTCGCTTTCGGGCTGTGAGGCGCATTCGTTGGCGAGCATGATCTGGCTGATCGGCAGGTCGTGGAGATCGGCCAGGTGAATCAGTTCCTCGGAGCTCCCGAACGCCATCGGCACCTCGACGCTGACGGGCCCGCCACCGTCGTCGTCGTCCGCGGTGACGATGAACCCGCCGCCGACGGAGAAGTACGTCTGGGTGAAGAGTTCGGCGCCGTGCTCGTCGAGTGCGGTGAACGTCATGGCATTGGCATGCCGCTTGTGAAACGTCAATGGCCGCAACACCATCGCGGCCTCGGTGAGCGGGACGGGTCGGCTGCCTGCGAACTGGATCCGGCCCTGTTCCCGGACGGTCTGCAGTCGTCGTTCCATCTCGTCGGTATCGATGGTCTCCGGCGCGAAGCCCTCCAGCCCGAGCAGGATGGCGGCCATGGTGCCGTGACCGGATCCGGTGGCTGCCAGTGAGCCGAAGAGGTCCACCCGAACGTCGGCCGTCGCCTCGAGTTGCGCGCGCAGTGCGACCTCGTCGGCGAAGCTCTTGGCTGCGCGCATGGGTCCCACCGTGTGCGAACTCGACGGCCCGATGCCGATCGAAAACAGTTCGAAGACGCTGATGGTCATGAATCTCCCGCTGGCCAACCTACTCGCGATCGGGCCTCGTCGCACGGGACCCACGGGGCGACCGTAGAGGTTCAGCCGTCGGACAGCTTGATGCGGGGCGCCAACTGCACCACCTCGGGAACGACGGTCGGGTTGGCGTGCGACATGGTGACCAGCGATACCAGCGTGCCTGCGACATCGCGCAGTGCCGACATCTGAGCGGGAAGCTGGCCGTGTTCGGTCCACGACTCGAACAGCTGGGCCAAGAGGTCGCGGTCAGCGCCGCGGAGGATCTCGGTGTCCTGGGTGGGCCCCATGCCGACGCGGATGATCGACAGCTCAGGGTGCTCGCTGCGCCACGAGCGCAGGATCTCGTCGAGTGCGGCCTTGCTGGCGTCGTAGGCGGCCACCCCCGCGCGGGGCCGGCCCACGTCGTTGCTCGAGGCGACCAGCACCACGCCGTTGGCGGTGAGATGCGGCAGGGCGGCGCGCAGAACGTTGTTGGCGCCGACGGTGTTGACGCTGAACGCGTGGACCCAGGTAGCGACGTCGGTGTCCTCGATGTGGGCGAAGGGCACCACGGTGCTGGTGAACACGACGGCGTCGAGTCCCCCGAGGGTGTCGGCCGCCGCGTCGACGACCCGCTTGATGGCGCCGGGGTCCTCGACGTCGAGCTCGAAGGGGAAACCACCGATGTCGTCGGCCAGCTGGGTCAGCCGATCCATGCGGCGGGCGGCGACCGCGACCTTGGCGCCGCGCTCCGCTGCGTTGACGGCCACGGCGTGACCGATTCCGGACGACGCTCCGACGACCAGCAGCCGTATACCGTCGGCCCCGGCTTCTTGACGATCCACTGAGAACCACCTTTGGCGAACTTGGTAATACCGTTCTCGTCAGCCTAGGGCGTCGACCAACCTGGCCTACGAGGGGCTTCGCCGAATGTGGCCTAGGCGGCCAGCGTGGCCAGCGTCGGGTTCGCCGTGGGAATGGTCGATGGCGTCGACGACGCGATGTCGACCGGTGCGAGCAGCGGCAGCACCGCAGGCGGGTCACCGATCACGACGCCGTGGGCCGTGCCGCTGGGCGTGGGAACGTCGAGCACCGTGCCGGGGATCAGGCCGTCTCCCTCGCTGGTGTTGCCGGCGAACCATTCGTTGAACCACTGCGCGGACAGTGAATCCACGGCCGGCGGGTTCTGCGGCAGCGGGAAGCCTGCGGCGATGTACAGCGACAACTGGATGAGCGGGTTGCCGCCCCGCATGGAGTCGGAGTGCACACCGCCGTCGAGGATGACGCCGTTGTACCGGCCCGGTCGAGCCGCCGTCAGGTCGGTGTTGACCTTGCTGGTGGAGTTGTAGAGGTTCGGCGGTGCGCCGATCTCGCGCACCGGGATGTAGTGCCCGCCCAGGCTTTCTGCGTAGGCGTCCAGCTTCTTCAGTGCGACGGGCAGCGTGGTCCCGATGGGCACCCCGTCGAGGAGGATGACGCCGACCAGGTCGTCGGCGGCGCCGTTGTCGACCAGGAACCCCGCCGCGCCCGAGACCAGGTTGGCGCCGAGCGAATGCCCGATCAGAGCGAACTTCTGCGGCAACACCGCGGGACCAGTGCCGAAGTCGTACTTCGTCGCGTAACCGGCGTCCACGGCGCTCGCGGTGAGCGCGGCACGGTCACCGGTGAACAGGTCGGCGATGGCGGCGGACGTCCCGGTACCGCCGAGCCAGACCGAGTCACCCGCGAAGGGGTTGGATGTCAGCGTCGTCGTCACGACGACGCTGCCCGTCGTCTCGGCGAGATTCGCGGCGGTATAGCTGTACATGGGACCCAGCGCGAAGAAGCCGTGTTGCAGCAGGATCATCTTGGTCGGCGGCTCACCGGTCTCGGTCTTCGGGTAGAACCAGTTGGCTGCCACCCGCTGACCGTTGCTCAGCTGCACCGTGGAGCTCCGCACGGTGACGGTGCTGCCCGGCGGGACCACGGGCG
The DNA here is from genome assembly GCF_030295745.1 of Mycolicibacterium sp. TUM20985. Taxonomy (NCBI): domain Bacteria; kingdom Bacillati; phylum Actinomycetota; class Actinomycetes; order Mycobacteriales; family Mycobacteriaceae; genus Mycobacterium; species Mycobacterium antarcticum. The sequence continues at coordinate 4,259,945 of NZ_AP027291.1, read as the reverse complement.
GCCCGGTGACCAGGGCTTCAATCGCCTGCACGGTGTTGATCACCAGCGATCCGACGTTGACGATGATCGCGTTGACGACTTCCTGCACGACGCCAAGGACCGAGAGCGGCGCAGGCGCGGGCGCGGGGACTGCGGCAGCGGAGAAGGTTTGCGGCGCAGCGACTCTCGCGACCGGCTCGGCCTTCGCGATCGGCTCGGCAGGTGGCGCGTCGCTGACGCTGACGCTGTCGCTCGTCGCGGCCGGCTCGGCGGTGACGGACTCGGTCGCGGCCGGCTTCTCCTGTGGGGTGGCGGCGGCCGGCGTCTTGCGCTTCGAGGTGTGTCTTACCTCGTCCTGAGGCGACGTCTTGGTCGGCTTCGTCGTGGTGCCGTCGGCGTCCGCGGGCGTCGTCTCGTCGGTGGGGTCGTCCGCGTCGGCCTCGTCGGAGGTGCTCGCGGGTTTGGGGGTGTCGGGCGTGTCAGTCTTGGGCTTGTCGGGCTTGGGCGTATCCGAACCCGTCGACTCCGACGAAGGGGAACCGCTGGAATCGGGTCCGGCATCGGGATCCGCACTCGCGACGCCGGTGCCGGCGAGCAGAGCCGCCGAGACTCCCGCGGTGACCAGGCCCGCGCCTACCCATGCTGATAGCTGTTCCACGTCGTGCATCCTGACAGGGGCCTCCTCGCGGGCGATGCGTTTCGGCGGGATACGCGACCGTCGAGGACTACAGGATGTCGACGATGTCGTTCTTGAGCGCCTCCGCCTGCGTGCCGAATACCGCCTGGACGTTGTTGCCCACCTCGATGACACCGGCGGCCCCGAGCTTCTTCAGGCGATCCTGATCCACCTTGGAGGTATCGGCCACCTCCATGCGCAGGCGGGTGATGCAGGCATCGACGTTGACGAGGTTCTCCCGGCCGCCGAACGCCGCAATGAGTTGCTCGGCCCGGGTGTCGGTGACCGTCGGTGCGGGTGCTAGCGCCGCGCCGCCGGCCGTAACGGTGGTCGCGGAATCGGCCGCTTCGCCCAGGTTGGCGCGTTCATCGGCGTCGAACTCGGTCTCCGGCTCACGGCCGGGCGTCCGCATGTTCCACTTCGTGATCGCGAACCGGAACAGCACGTAGTAGACGACGAAGAACACGACGCCCATGCCGATGAGCAGGGGGATGTTCTTCGCTGCGGGGGCGGTGCCGTAGAGCAGCAGGTCGATCAGGCCCGCGGAGAATGAGAATCCCAGGTGGATGTCGAGCAGGTAGGCGATCGCCAGCGAGAGCCCGGTGAGCACGGCGTGGATGACGTACAGAGGGAAGGCGACGAACATGAACGCGAACTCGAGCGGCTCGGTAATGCCGGTCAGGAACGCGGTCAGCGCGGCCGCCGAGAGGATGCCGACCGCGACCTTGCGCTGCTTCTTGTTCGCGACGTGGATCATGGCCAGCGCGGCGGCGGGCAGGCCGAACATCAGGATGGGGTAGAAACCCGACGTGAGGATCCCGGCCGACGGGTCGCCCGCGGCGAAGCGCGTGAGCTCGCCGGTGACCACCTTGCCGTCGGGCGCCTGGTAGTCGCCGTAGATGAACCAGACGAACGAGTTGACGATGTGGTGCAGGCCCAGCGGGATCAGCATGCGGTTGGCGAACCCGTAGATGAAGGCACCGATGGCGCCCGAGCCGCCGATGAACTTGCCGAGTCCGGTCAAGCCCGCGTCGAACAGCGGGTAGCAGTAACTCATGGCGAAGGCTAGGAACAGGCACGCCAGCGACACCACGATCGGGACGAACCGCCGACCCCCGAAGAAGCCGAGATACGAAGGCAATTGGATGGTGTGGTAGCGGTCGAAGAGCCAGGCGGTGAGCAGGCCGACCAGGATGCCGGCGAACACGCTGTAGTTGATCTGGGCCTGCTCGCCCGCCTTGTCGACCTCACCCGCGAGCACGATCGGCGACATGGTCTTGAACACGGCCTGCACCACGAGATAGCCCACTACTGCGGCCAGTGCGGTGGAGCCGTCGGCCTTCTTGGCGAATCCGATCGCCACGCCGACCGCGAAGAGCAGCGGAAGATTGCTGAAGATCGCATCACCGGCCGCGCTCATCGCCTGGAAGAAGGGTCCGATGACGGGCGCCTTGATCCGGCCGAGCAGATCGTCTTGACCCAGCCGGAGCAGGATTCCCGCCGCCGGTAGCACCGCGATCGGCAGCATGAGACTCTTGCCCAGCCGCTGCAGTTGCGCAAACCCGGGAATGCGCATCCCCGACTTCTTCTGCGCCCCTTTAGTTTCCGTCGTACCGCTCATCTCCGGTCCCCCTCCTCCGCCGCAGTGTGGCCTACCGCCGAAGCTGCCGCCGAAGCTTAGACGAGAACCCGTGAACACGAGACCGAGTTGCCGTTGCGCTCGTATTGTTGGGCGCATGAGTACGACGCACGTCCTCGCCCCCGTCGCCGGGCGCGCGGTACCACTTCACGACGTCCCCGACCCCGTCTTCTCCCAGGGCATGGTGGGGTACGGCGCCGCCGTCGACCCCCAACACGGTGTGGTCGAGGCGGTCGCCCCCGTCGGCGGCAAGATCTTGAAATTGCTCCCGCACGCCTTCATCGTCATGACAGCCGACGGTGTCGGCGTCCTGGTCCACCTCGGGTTGGACACCGTCGCGCTGAAGGGTGAGGGCTTCACCGCCCACGTCAGCCAGGGCGACGAGGTGGCGGCCGGTCAGCTGGTGATCACCTACGACGTCCCGGCGATCGTGGCCAAGGGCCTCAATCCCATCGTTCCCGTGGTGGTGATGGACGAGCGTGAGGCGGGGAACGTGGTGGCCTCCGAGGCCGTCTTCGAGGGTGCCGAGATCGCCTCGGGCACAGCCCTCTTCATCGCCAGCAAGTAGATGGAAGTCATCGTCTGCCGGGATGCCGAGGAGATCGGCGTCATCGCCGCCGACGCGATCGGCGCCCTCCTGGAGCGAAGGCCCGACGCGGTCCTCGGCCTTGCCACCGGGTCGTCACCCCTGACGATCTACGACGAACTGGCCAGGCGCTGCGATGCAGGCCTGCTGTCGTTCCGGCATGCCATGGGCTTCACCCTCGACGAGTACGTCGGCCTGCCGGTGGACCACCCCGAGCGGTACCGGACAGTCATCGACCAGGTGTTGGTGTCTCGCGTGGACTTCGCTCCCGGTGCCGTGCAGAGCCCGGACGGTGTGGCGTCGGACATCCTGGCCGCCTGCGCCGCCTACGAGGCGGCGATCCGGGCCGCGGGTGGCGTCGATCTGCAGATCCTGGGCATCGGGACCGACGGGCACATCGCGTTCAACGAACCGGGATCGTCGTTGGCGTCTCGCACGCGGATCAAGACACTGACGCGGCAGACGCGCATCGACAATGCGCGATTCTTCGACGGCGACGTCAAATCCGTACCCACGCACTGCTTGACGCAGGGGCTCGCGACCATCATGGAGGCCCGCCACCTGGTGCTGGTGGCCACCGGCCGCAGCAAGGCCGAAGCGGTGCACCACCTCGTGGAGGGCGCGGTCAGCGCCATGTGGCCGGCAACCATCCTGCAGCACCACCCCCACGTCACCGTGCTGCTCGACGACGCCGCGGCCCGTCGGTTGCAGCTCGTCGACTACTACCGCGAGACGTACCTCGCCAAGCCGGGATGGCAGGGGATCTGAGTGCTGATCACCGCCGACACCCTGCTGACCGGCCGAGAACTGTTGCGGCCAGGGTGGATCGAGATCTCCGACGGTGTCGTGCAGGCGGTGGGCAGCGGTGCCGCGCCCCGAGCCGTCGACCGGGATCTGGGGGCGGTGACGGTGATTCCCGGCTTCGTCGACACCCACGTGCACGGCGGCGGGGGAGCCAACTTCACCTCCGCCCGCCACGGCGACACCGCTACCGTGGTCGAGCTGCATCGCAGGCACGGGAGCACCGCGCTCGTCGCCTCCCTCGTCACCGCTGGCCCCGACGAATTACTGAGGCAGGTAAGGGGATTGGCCGAGGACGTTCGCGGCGGCCTGATCGACGGCATCCACCTTGAAGGGCCGTGGCTGTCCACCAGGAGGTGCGGTGCCCATCAGCCGTCGCTGATGCGTGATCCGGATCCCGCGGAGATCGCCCGCGTCCTCGGGGCGGCCGACGGTGCGATCCGGATGGTCACCGTCGCCCCGGAACGCGACGGCGCGCTGGGGGCGATCCGGCAGTTCGTCGCGGCAGGCGTCGCGGTGGCCGTCGGCCATACCGAGGCCACCTACGAGCAGACACGGGCGGCGATCGCGGCCGGCGCGACCGTGGGCACGCACCTGTTCAACGCGATGCGCCCCATCGACCGTCGCGAGCCGGGTCCCATCATCGCGCTCCTCGAGGACCCGCGCGTGACCGTCGAGATGATCACCGACGGCGTCCACGTCGACCCCGCCATCTACCGGCACGTGACACGTAGCGCCGGACCCGACCGGGTGTCGCTGGTGACCGATGCGATGGCGGCGACGGGGATGGCCGACGGTCGCTATCACCTGGGGCCATTGGCGGTGGAGGTCGTCCACGGCGTGGCGAGGGTGGCGGGTACCGACACCATCGCCGGAAGCACCGCCACGATGGACCGGCTGTTCCGGTTCGCCGTGGAGCACGGCGGGTCGTCCCGCGACGAGGCGTTGAAGATGGCGGTGCGCCAGTCGTCGCTCAATCCGGCCAGGGCGTTGGGGTTGTCCTGCACCGGACTCGTCCCCGGCGCCCGCGCCGACGCGGTGGTGATGGACTCGCAGCTCGCAGTGGCGGGTGTGCTGCGCCGCGGGGCGTGGGTCGTGGAACCCGCGGCCGAGAACGTGTGACGCTACGATGCGGCCGGGGGTGACGAGATGACCAATACGCCTGCAGTCGGCGCGCGCGCCACCGCGGGGTGGTTGCGGCGTTTTGCCAGGACGACGCCCGGCGTGGTCGGACTCGTCGCGGTTGTCGTCGCGGCCTCCTGCGTGCTCGCCGGTGTCGTCGTCGGGGGTCAGCTCGATAGCCGGATCGCGAAGAGCACGTCGATTCTCGACCGGTCCGAGCCGTTCGCCTACTCGGCGCAGAAGCTGTACGCCGCTCTGTCGGCCGCCGATGCCGCTGCCGCGACCGAGTACCTGTCCGGCGGGCTCGAGACGGCGGCGATGCGATCGCGCTACCAGCAAGCCCTTGCCGACGCCGCCGGGGCCTTGACCGATGCCACGCTGGGCGCGACGGACACCCAGACCCGTACCGCACTCGCGCAGATCTCGGTCGAGCTGGCTTCCTATACGGGTCAGGTCGAGTCGGCGCGGGCCAACAACCGGCAGGGCTTCGCGGTCGGTGCGGCGTACTTTCGGGAAGCCTCCTCGTTGATGCAGACCTCGATGCTGCCCAGCGCCGAGCGGGTCTACGCGGGAGCCCTCGCCGCGCTCGACGAGGACCAGGGTGCAGTCGCATCGTTGCCGATCGTCGGACTGGTGCTCCTATTGATCGCCTTGGTGGTGGTCGGCGTCGGCTCGCTGATCCTGGTCGGCCGGACGAATCGCCAGTTCAACAGGGGCCTGGTGGCAGCCGCGGGCGTCATACTGCTGGTCATGGCATGGGTCGTGGTGGCCAACCGGTTCGCGGCGAGCAGCGTCGAACGGAGTCGAACCGAGGGCACCGCGCGGTTCGAGCAGCTCGCCAACGCGCGTGTCCTCGCGCAGAAGGCCAGGACCGACGAGACCCTGCAGCTCATCTCCCGCGGTGACATCACCGCGGGAGAGAAGGCGTTCAACGAACGCCTTGATCAGCTGACCGCGTTGCTAGCCCAGGGACCCGCGGCCGCGGCCGACGGCGTCCTCGAGTGGTCCGCCAGCCACCGCAAACAGGTGGAGCTCTATCAGAGCGGGGACTATCCGGCGGCCCTCGCGCAGGCGATCGGGAGCGATCCGCGAGGTTCGGCGGCGCAGTTCGGTGCGGTCGAATCGAGTGTCGGCGAGGCCATCGAACAGACCCGGACGGGGTTGCGCGCAGACGTCTCCTTGGCGGCGACTCGCCTGGCGTGGAGTCCGACGGGCACGTTGGTGCTGATGGTGATCGCTGCCGCGGCAGCCATCGCAGGTCTGTGGCCCCGGCTCAAGGAGTTCCTGTGAGGGCGCGATTGGCGGCGGCGCTCGCCGTACTCGCACTCACCGCTGCGTGTGGGAATCCCGAAGCGCCACAGGCGGTCACCGTCACACCCGTGAACGCCATGCCGGGCGGTGCTGAGGAAGTGACGGCCGCTCCGGCCGCCGGAAACGCGGACTGCGAGAGGGAGGCGAGTCTGCGTCCCGGCCCGCAGCCTGCGCCAGGCGCGATGCCCCCCGGATCGACGATGGAGAAGATCCTCGCCCGGGGTCGCCTCGTCGTGGGTGTCGATCAGTCGACCAACCTATTCGGCTCGCGCAATCCCGCCACCGGGCAACTCGAGGGTTTCGACATCGACCTTGCGCGCGAACTCGCGCGCAGCATCTTCGGCGATCCCGACCGCGTCGATCTGCGGGTGGTGACCGCGGCACAACGGGAGACGGCACTGCAGGAAGGTCAGGTCGACGTGGTGGTGCGGACCTACTCGATCACCTGCGACCGCAAGCAGAAAGTCGCCTTCTCCACCCCGTACTACGTTGCCGAGCAGAGGATCCTCGTCGCCAGGGATTCTGGAATCCGAACTGCTGCAGATCTTTCCGGCAAGCGAGTGTGCGCGGTGAAGGGTACGACGTCACTGGCCGCCCTGTATGCACTCGATCCTCGGCCGACGCTGTATGGAGTGGGCCAGTGGACCGACTGCCTGGTCATGATCCAACAGGGCCAGGTTGATGCGATCAGCACCGACGACGTGGTGCTCGCCGGGTTGCTGGCGCAGGATCGCAAGAACCTGGAGTTGGTCGGCGCCAGCATCGGTGACGAGCTGTATGGCATCGGGATCAAGCTGCAGAGCCCCGACCTCGTGCGCTTCGTCAACGGTGCCCTCGAGCAGATGCGCGAGGATGGCACGTGGGAGCGCCTGTATGAAACAAACCTGCAGTCACTCGGGCCGTCACCCGGTCCGCCGACGGCGCGCTATCAGGATTGACGACGATGTTGACCACTGATGAGATCGATCGCGAGCTCGAGGCCCGCACCCAAGAGGTGAACGCCGCCTCGGCAACACTGTTGGAACTCGACAATCATCCTGGGCTGCAGCACGTTCGTCGCTATTCCCCCGCGGGCGCGACCGCTCAGCGGTGGGCGGAGGTGCAGAAGTCCCTCGACGGGTTATGGGAGGCCATGGGACGGATGACGTCGATTCTCGCCTCCGCCAAGGCGGTCAGGGCCCGGCGATCGAAACTCGACGAGGACGACCGCGTCGAGTTGACCAGATGGTTGCGCGAACGCCCGCTCGAGGTGTCCCGGGAGCAGATCCCCCTGGCGAAGCGGGTGATCACCGGTCCCGGTGAGGCCGTCGGTTACGTCGGTCTCGCCGAGATGGCAGCGGACATGCGTGACGCGTACCCCGCGGTCGCGGCGTTCCTCGACGACGTCGACCGGATCAACTCGCTGATCGCCGACCGCCTTGCGCCGCTGCAGCAGCGACTCGACGACGCGGGCGCGGCCTACCCCAAGGAGGTCGCCGATCTGTTGGCCGCGTCGGCGACCGATCCGCTCTCCCTGTCGCTCGTGGACATCGAGGAACGGATTCGGGTTATCGCCGAGGAGGTCGAACGACGGTCGTCCGATCTCGCCGAACTTTCTGCGCTGCGGGCGAATTGGCCTGTTGCGCTCGAGGAGACGGCGGCCCGACTCGACGTCTTGCGGGCGGCGTTCGACCGGCTGGTGGAGACCCGCGATCGGGCCGAGCGTGACGTGGTCTCGAGTCCGCTACCGAGGCACGAGGACGCCGAGCCGAGCCTGCGCGCGGAGTTCGGTGCGATCACGGCGCCGGATCCGGCTGCGTTGCGCGCGCTAAGACGTCGAATCGCCGCGGCCCTCGATGTCGTCGCCAAGGACGAGGAGCTCGCACAGGGTCTGTTGGACCGCCGGACCGAACTCAAGGGGCGGCTCACGGCGTATCAGGCCAAGGCGGCGCGCCTGGATCTCGGTGAGGATCGAGACCTCCTGGCGTGCAGCAGGATTGCCTCCGGCTTGCTACACCGGCAGCCGTGCGACCTCCGTGCCGTCACCAGGGTCGTCGCGGACTACCAGCAGCTGCTCGCCGAGAAGCAGGGGAGTGTGCGATGACGTGCACCGAACCGGGATGCGCCGGGACCATCGTCGACGGCTACTGCGACGTCTGCGGCACGGCCCCGCCGCCGCCGGGGTCGGTGCCCACCCCGCCGCCCGCCCCGCCGACGGTGCAGTCCGCCGTCAGTCGGCCGACCGCACGATCGGTGGGCTCGGCGCGAACCGGATCCTCGAGGTCGTCCAGTACACGCGGCCGGTTGGGCGCCGGAATCGTGTCGATACCGCGGATTCCGAAGGGCGATCCGGCTGCGGCCATCCTGACCGACGCCAAGGTGCCGGAGGGAAGTCGGTTCTGCGGCAACACCGATTGCGGCCAGCCCGTCGGACGGAGCAGTAACGGTGATTCCGGACGGCTCGAAGGCTTCTGCACTCAGTGCGGGACGCGATATTCATTCGTTCCCAAGCTGTCTCGCGGTGACGTGGTCGGCGGCCAGTACGAGGTGCAGGGCGCCATTGCGCACGGTGGACTCGGCTGGATCTATCTGGCCGTGGACCGCAACGTCCACAACCGCTGGGTGGTCCTCAAGGGTCTGATCAATTCCACCGACGCCGATGCAATGGCCGCCGCCGCGGCCGAGGTTCTGACGCTCTCCGAAGTCGAACACCCGAACATCGTCCGGATCTACAACTTCGTCGAGCACCTGGATGCCGGGGCGTCGGCACCCGTCGGGTACATCGTCATGGAGTACGTGGGCGGCACGTCGCTCAAGCAGATTCGCAAGGCCCACAACGGTCCACTTCCTCCGGACCAAGCCGTCGCCTACCTCGTCGAGATCGCGCCGGCCGTCGCCTACCTCCACGCCCAAGGCTTGGCCTACTGCGACTTCAAGCCGGACAACGTGATGCAGACCGACGAGCAGCTCAAGCTGATCGACCTCGGCGCCGTCATCGCCATGGACGACGAGGAGAGTGCGATCTTCGGGACCGCCGGCTATCAGGCACCGGAGATCGCGCAGACCGGCCCGACAGTGGCCAGCGACGTGTACACCGTCGGACGCACTCTCGCGGTCCTGATCATGGATGTGCCACAGGAACACGGCCGCTTCGTCGACCAGTTGCCGGGCCCCGACACCGTGCCCGTGCTCGCGAAGTACGAATCGCTGTACCGGGCGATCGTTCGCGCGACGGACCCGGATCCGCTGCGGCGCTTCGCCTCCATGGAGGAGATGGCCGACCAGCTGACCGGCGTACTCCACGAGATCGTCTCCGCCGACACGGGTGTCGCGCAGCCACGGCAGTCGACCTTCTTCAGCCCGCAGCGCGAGGTGTACGGCGCCGGCTTGAACGTGCCGGTCGAACCTGCCCGGGTGATCGCGGCACTGCCCGTTCCCGTGGTCGATCCGACCGATCCGGGTGCCGCCCTGCTGGCGACGACCAGTGGCACCCCACCCGCGCAACTCGAGCAAGCATTGAACCTCGCGCGCGGCGATGCCGACCGGGGTAGGAGCACGTCGGTCGAGATCCCGCTGCGGCTGGTCCGGGCCTCGTTGGAACTCGGTGCCGTGGCGGACGCCCGTGCGCGCCTCGCCGAGCTCGGCTCCGTCATCCCCGGTGACTGGCGGCTGGCGTGGTACAGCGGGCAGTGCGCCCTTCTCGAGGATGAACTCGGTCATGCCGCAGCCGATTTCGACACCGTCCTGGCCACCTTGCCGGGTGAGCTCGCCCCCAAGCTGGCGATGGCCGCGACCGCGGAGCTTCGCGGGGCCCGCAAGGATGCCCTGCGCTACTACGAGATGGTGTGGCGGACGGACCAGGGTTACGTCAGTGCCGCGTTCGGACTCGCCAGGCAACGGGAGCGGACGGGTGACCGCGCAGGCGCAGTCTTCGCCTTGGACCAGATTCCTGCGGCCTCGGCGCATTTCACCGATGCCGGGGCTACCGCGATCGAGATCCTGCTCGAGGGTCGAACGTCGAAGGATCTGGACGAGCAGACGTTGCTCGACGTCGACCGGCGGGCCGGGGCTCTGACCCTCGAATCCACCGCGAAGCGGGCGACGATCCGCCTGCGGGTCCTCAGTGCCGCCTTGGAGTGGTTGCTGCCGGGGCGGCAGTCCACGTCGCCGCGCCTGCTCGGGGGCGACTTCCACGAATCAGGGGTGCGCACGGGCATGGAGCGCTGCTACCGCGAATTGGCGCGCGAGTCGTCGGGCGTGTGGGAGCGCATCGAGTTGGTCGAGAAGGCCAACGCGATCAGGCCGCGGACCCGGGTATGAGCGGCGAGCCGGCCGCGTGCCCGAGATGCGCCACGCCGGTGGGGTCGTCGGACCGGTTCTGTGAAAGCTGCGGGGGTCCACTCTTCGACGCGCCGCCCGAACCGACCCTCACCCGCGTCGCGATACCGCGCAGTGATCCGGTCGAGAGTGCGTGCACCGAATGCGGTAACGGCACCTTCTCCGACGGGTACTGCAGTGAATGCGGTCACCGCCGCACTGCGCCGGACCGTGACGAAGCGCGGCTGGGTGAGGCGGTGCTCGTCACCGACCGCGGTCTGCTCCATCAGCGCAACGAGGATGCGGCTGCGGCGGGGACCGTGACCGGCCTTCCCGGTCGGCAGGAGGCGCTCGCCGTCGTCGTCTGTGACGGTGTGTCGACCTCGGGCGAACCACAGGTGGCATCGGCCGCCGCGTCCAAGGCCGGGGTCGAGGGCATGCTCACCGTGCTGGCGGCCGCCGGCACCACGCACGCGGCGGTGGTCGCCGGCCTCGTCGAGGCGACCAGGGCGGCCACGGACGCCGGGGCGGGTCTGGACCCGGCGAACGCACCGTCCTGCACGTACACCGGTGCCGCCGTCGCGCCGGAAGCCGGTGGCGCCGTAGAGATCACGGTGGGAAATGTCGGCGACAGCAGGGCCTACTGGCTGCCCGACCCGCCCGGGCTACCGCAACAGCTCACGGTCGACGACTCAGTGGCGCAGGAGTTGATGACCGCCGGTGCCGCACCGAATTCGGAGTTCGTGTTGGGCGGTGCGCACACCATCACCCGATGGCTGGGCGCCGACTCCGAGGCCAAACCCTGGTCGGATTCCAGCGTTCGGACGATCACCGTCGTAGAACCCGGATCGCTGCTTCTATGTTCGGATGGACTGTGGAACTACCTACCCGACGCCGCGGACATCGCCCGGTTCTGCTCAGGCGCCGAGCCGACTGCGGCGGCGCGCGCACTCACCGCACACGCCCTGCAATCGGGCGGCAGCGACAACATCACCGTCGTGGTGATCCCGATCGGAGGATCTAAGTGAGTTCATCTACGCAACAGGGTATTTCGGTTGACGTCGATCACAATCCCTATCTCCCCGAGGGTGCCGGGACGGTCGATGCCATCGTCAGCATCACGGTGGGAAGCGAGGCCGCGGTGGCGGCCGCTCCCGCCGAACGCGTGGAGGCGATCATCGTCGACTGCTCGACGTCGATGCTCAAGCCGGCGGGCAAGTTCGACGGCGCGAAGCGCGCCACGGTCGCCGCCATCGACGAACTCAGCGACGGCACGTACTTCATCATCGTGGCCGGCACCGGTCAGGCCGTCGCCGTGTATCCCACCGACGGGGTGCCGACGCGGGCGAACGAGGCGACCAAGGCGAAGGCGACGCGAGCGGTCGACGGTCTGCGGCCCAACGGCGGCACCGCGATGGGCACCTGGCTCGCCTATGTCCGCGAGATCGTTGGGCAGTACCCGGGGGCGCTCACGCACGCCATCCTGCTCACCGATGGCAAGGACGAGCACGAGACCCCCGAGCAGTTGCAACACGAAATCGCGCTCAGCGTCGGCGAGTTCACCTGTGACTGCCGTGGGGTGGGTACGGCCTGGCGAGTGGACGAGCTGCGCTCGATCGCCTCGGCCTTGATGGGGACCGTGGACATCGTCGCCGATGCCGAGGACCTCGCCGAAGACTTCGCGGCGATGATGCGGACGTCGATGGGCAAGTCCATCCCGGAGCTGACGCTGCGGTTGTGGACGCCCGCAGGTGCGACGGTCGAATTCGTCAAGCAGGTCGCCCCGACCGTCGAGGACCTGACCCAGCGGCGTGTCGACGCGGGTACGCAGATCGGGGAGTACGCGCTGGGCTCCTGGGGAGCCGAGGACCGTGACTACCACGTTCAGGTCACCGTCGACCCTGCGGCGGCAGGCAAGGAGAAGCTGGCCGCCCGGGTGAGTGTCATTGCGGGCGAAGAGGTTCTGGGGCAGGGCCTCGTCAACGCGCTATGGACGGGTGACACGGCGCTGTCGGCGCGGATCAATCGTCGAGTGGCGCACTACACCGGGCAGGCCGAGCTGGCCGATGCGGTCCAGGAGGGGTTGGCCGCGCGCCGGGAAGGGGACGTCGCCACGGCCACGGCGAAGCTGCGGCGCGCGATGGAACTGGCCGTGGAGTCCGGTAACGACGAGAAGGTCACCGAACTCGGCAAGGTGATCGAGGTGGACCAGCGGACGGGGACCGCCCGCCTCAAACGCGAGGTGGCTGCGGCCGACGAGATGGCACTCGACGCGCGCTCGACGAAGACAGCACGCGTACGGAAGGAAGGGCCCGTCTGATGCCGACCTGCCCAGAAGGACATACCTCGACTGCCGAGGACTATTGCGATGTGTGCGGGGCGGCGATCGGGTCTCCGGCGGTGTCCTCCGTCCCGTCGGCTCCGGCCGCCGAAGCCAAGGCCTGCCCGGCGTGCGGGGCGTCGGTCAGTGGACGCTTCTGCGAGACGTGCGGTCACGACTCAGCACTGCCCGCTCCGGCCACGCCCGTCTCGGCAACCGTGACCTGGACGGCGGTGGTGACCGCCGACCGAGAGTTCTACGAGCGCGTCGTTGCCCGCGGGGGACCGGACAGCGTCGATTTTCCCGAGTTCTTCCCCGAGCGCCGGATCGAGCTTCAGCGCGATACCGCATTGATCGGACGGCACAACCGCGATCAAGGGGTGGTGCCCGAGATCGACCTTGGTCTGCAACCCGCCGACCGCGGCGTGTCCACACAGCACGCGGTGCTGCGCGTCCGAGACACCGGTCCGACGATCACCGACCTCGGCTCCACCAACGGCACCAGCCTGAACGAGAGCGAGGACCTGTTGGCGAATGGCGTGGAGACGCCCCTGTCCGATGGCGACCGCATCCACGTCGGTGCATGGACCACCATCAAGATCGAAGTGGGTCCGTGATTCGGGGTCCCGATCCCATGATCAGTAACCTGATGCAGATGTCGACCGGGTTTCTGCACACCGCGCCTCGCGCTGGGTTCATCGCGCGGCTTCGATAGTGGATCTCAACGACCGCGTCTACCGGCTCCTACGTCCTCTGATCAAGGTCGTTTCGCTGCGGGCCATCGTCCTGGTCTCCGCGGCGTCGGTGGTCGTCCTGGTCATCGTCCTGGGCACCTGGGTGTGGGTCGGCGTGACCGACGATCAGTACAGCCAGCTGGACCGCCGGCTCGACTCGGTGAGCAGCCTCGGTGACGTGAGCGACCTGCTGAACAGCTCGCCCAGCGCCGATGCGCGCCAGCCGAAGCCGGACGGGAACGTCGTGCGGACCGCGCGGATCGGCGGTGTCACCGTCTCCGTGCCGAGCAACGTGGTCCTGCCCGAACTCCCCAATGGCTACGCCACCACCGAGATCGACGCCGTGCAGTACCGGGTGCGCACCTTCGCCGCGGGCCCGGGTTCGATCGCGCTCGGGGCGCCACTGGCCGAGACGCAGCACCGCATCGACGAACTCCACTTGCGCGTGCTGCTGATCTGCAGCGGTGTCATCGTCGGCACCGTCCTGGTCGGCTGGGTGATCTCGCTGCTGATGATCGTTCCCTTTCGCCTGCTGGCCCAGCAGGCCCGCGCCATCAACGCGCAGTCGATGCCCGACGAGGTGCAGGTTCGTGGTGTGCGGGAGGCGGTCGAGATCGCGGAGGCCGTCGAGGGGATGCTCGCCCGCATCGGCACCGAACAGCAGCGCACCAGGGCCGCGCTGGAGTCAGCTCGCGACTTCGCCGCCGTCGCATCCCACGAGCTGCGCACCCCGCTGACCGCCATGCGGACCAACCTCGAGGTGTTGTCGACGCTCGACCTCGCGCGCGATCAGCGTGACGAGGTGATCGGCGACGTGGTGCGGACCCAGGGCAGGATCGAGGCGACGCTGACGGCGCTGGAGCGACTCGCGCAGGGCGAGCTGACGACCGCCGACGACTTCGTCGAGTTCGACGTGACCGAGCTACTCGACCGCGCGGCGCACGACGCTCCGCGCGTCTATCCCGACCTGCAGGTCACCCTGTCGCCGTCGCCGTCGAAGCTGATCGTGGGGTTGCCGGCGGGGCTTCGGTTGGTGATCGACAACGCCATCGCGAACGCGGTCAAGCACGGCGGAGCCACTGAGATCCGGCTGAGCGTGGTGAGTTCGGTTGCGGGCGTAGAGATCGCGGTCGACGACAACGGTGTGGGTGTGCCCGAGGCGGAGCGTGCCGAAGTGTTCGAGCGCTTCGCCCGCGGCACGACGGCGTCGCGGTTGGGATCGGGTTTGGGTTTGGCGCTGGTCGCACAGCAGGCCGAATTGCATGGCGGCTCGGCGCATCTCGACGTCAGTCCGCTAGGTGGTGCGCGACTGCTGCTGCGGATCCCCGCCCACGTGCCCTAGTCCCCCTCTCCCGCGAGCGTGCGTGTCGGTGGGCGACACGCCGAGGGAAATCGGGACTTTACGCACGCTCGGCGACGCTACCGAGTCTCGGCGCGCTGGGCTACTTGCCTACTGGCGATCGCCGTCCGCCTTGGTCAATGCGCGATCCGCGGTCGCCACGATGCTGCGGTTGAACTCGTACTGGGCGGTGACCAGCTGATCGGCCAATTCGATTGCCGCATCGACGATCTTCTTGCGCAGCGGTTGTACGGATTCGGGAAGCGCCTCGTCGACCGTGTGGCGGAACTTGCGCAACGCCTCGCTGGCGGCGTGCTGTCCTGTCCTCGCGGATTCGCGTACCTCGTCGGCGAGATCCACCGTCCGGGGGGTTGCGACGTCCGTACTCGTGGTCTTGGTCATCGTTCGTTCACTCCTTGTTCGTTGTGGTCACCATTAACGCTAAACGCATTGGTAGTTAACCGATATGGGCAAAGGTCCTCTTCTGGTGAGCTTTCACAGGCCGCTGGGGTACGTCTCGGGCGTCTGGCCCTCGACCTGAAGACTGGCTGACTCGAGGGGTGTCAACGCCGTGGTGACGTCGAGATGAATCATCGCGTCGTACTGGTCGGCGGGTCGAACGTGAAAGTAGTGACTGTGACGCTCGGTCTCGGGCCGGTAGATGACACCGATGGCGCGATGCAACCGCACGCTGCTCAGGGCCTCGGCGGCGTCGGATTGCCCGTCCCCATCCATCCGAATGAGGAACGGCGCTGGACCAGCCTCGTGAAAGAGCTCCTCAAGACTTCCTGGTAGACCCGGCCGGACGGACTTCAGTTCCGCGGGCCCGCCCCATTCGCTGGCCGCCGTGACGGTTCCCTGATAGGTGCTGAATCCGATGAGCCGACTGTGCTCGCCGTGGTGTTCACGCACCAACTGGCCCAGGGTCAGTTGGCCGTCGGCGCCCATCTCGGTGGCGCGTGCACCCTGGCGATGATCTGTTCGTCGTCATCGGATTCACTCAACGTCGCGCTCTCCTCACTAGCGGCAACCGCCCACTGACGCGGGTGGTTGCCCAGTGGGGATCACAAGGGAGACAACGAATCTAATCCTCGTGCTCGATGAAGCGGCAACAGTGAAGGGCCCACGGCGTGACCCCCAACGCCCGGCTACAAAACGGCCTCACAGGCCCAAAGAGAAACGGCGTCGACAAGGCGACCACACGCCATTTTCACCCCGGAACGGGCGTCCCGCCAGGGACACCTTGACTACACTTGCTCTCCGATGAGCAGGCCGCGTTCACCGATCTCGGTGCCGATCAGTTCACCCGCCACGTCAAACTCGGAGACCAAGATACGCAATCATATTCGCCAACTCCAAGCTCTCGGCTACACCGTCACCGTCAACCCCGCCGCCTGATCGGACCGAAGGACACCGCGCACGACCGTACGCACGTCACCGGGACTGTGGATTTAACGGTGTTTCCGGCCTGACACGCTGAGCGATGCTCGGCGAGAAAGGTCGCCACGATGACGACACTGAATGACGTGACCAAGAAGAAGGCTGAGCAGTCCGCTGAGCAGAAGGCCGCGGTCGAGCTGGTGCGGCTGGCCCAGGAACAGGGCCTGTCACTGACCGGACCCGATGGGCTGCTCAAACAGCTGACCAAGACGGTGATCGAGGCCGCGCTGAACGAGGAGATGACCGAGCACCTCGGTTATGAAAAACACGACCCGCCCGAGGCGGGGTCGAGCAACATCCGCAACGGCACCCGGTCCAAGACTGTCCTGACCGACACCACCGGCCCGGTCGAGATCGACGTACCGCGGGATCGGGCGGCGACGTTCGAGCCGCAGATCGTCAAGAAACGGCAGCGCCGGCTCACCGGTGTCGATGAGGTCGTGCTGTCGTTGTACGCCAAAGGGCTTACCACCGGCGAGATTTCGGCGCACTTCGCCGAGATCTACGGTGCCTCGGTCTCCAAGGAGACGATCAGCCGAATCACCGACAAGGTACTCGAGGAGATGAACGAATGGACGGTACGGCCTCTGGATGAGACCTACGCCGCGATCTTCATCGACGCGATCGTGGTGAAGGTCCGCGACGGCCAGGTCGCCAACCGACCGTTCTACGCCGCCATCGGGGTCACCCTGGGCGGGGAACGCGACATCCTCGGCCTGTGGGCCGGCACCGGCGGTGAAGGCGCCAAGTTCTGGATGGCCGTGCTCACCGACCTACGAAACCGCGGCGTCAAGGACACCTTCTTCGTGGTCTGCGACGGCCTCAAGGGACTGCCCGAAGTGGTGAGCAACGTGTGGCCCCAAGCGATCGTCCAAACGTGCATCATTCACTTGATACGCAACACCTTTCGGCTCACGTCCCGCAAGTACTGGGATGAGATCAAACGCGATGTGAAGCCGATCTACACCGCGGTCAATGCTACTGCGGCCCGCTCGGCGTTCGATGATCTGGCCGAGAAATGGGGACAGCGCTACCCAGCGGTGATCAAACTCTGGGACAACGCCTGGAACGAGTTCATCCCGTTCCTGGACTACGACGTGGAGATACGGAAGGTGATCTGCTCGACGAATGCCATCGAGTCACTCAACGCCCGCTACCGCCGCGCAATCAAGGCCCGCGGGCACTTCCCCTCCGAGCAGGCCGCCCTGAAATGCCTGTACCTCGTCACCCGATCCCTGGACCCGACCGGCGTCGGCAGGGCACGATGGACGATGCGGTGGAAACCCGCGCTGAATGCGTTCGCGATCACCTTCGGCGACCGATTCCCGGCAGCCGAAACCTACTGATGAAAACCGCCGGAAACACCGTTAACGAGATAGTCCCACGTCACCTTCATTTCGGACTAGGGAAACGGCAGTGATCAGTACTTGTCTTCACTTGGGGCGAATTTCGGGCCAGGACTGCACGGCGGTGTGGCGTCGGGGTGCGCCGTGCGTGGCGGTCATAGCGTGGTGGGTAGGCCGTCGACATACGGCGACAGGACGTCGGTCGTGTTGCGCAGTGCGTCGAGATGCACTGTGCTGTTGAGGTGAAGATGTGCGGATAGTCGACCTCACCATCACCTCACCGCTGTCGGGATCGGCCTTTTCGGGCGAGTCGTCTGAGCGCAGCGAATAGTGTGCGTCGAGCCGACTGCAGGGCTCGGACCAGTCGCCTTCCCTACGGGCTGCCAAGACTTATCACGTCGAAGGTGGGGCGGTGTCGCGGAGCGCCGACGTTCGAGGCGAATACCGGGTCGAACGCGTACAGCGACTCAGTGCCGAAAAGACCAATTGCGAGAGCGGCTGCGCCGGGAGCGTCAAGGGGCGGCTTCTGTGGTGGATGCCGTCGCCGCCATTCAGTGAGAAGCGCGGCAGCACCGGTTTCGATGACCGGCCTCGGTGGTGTGAGGTGGGCGTGCCGCCGACGCAATTCAGCAAGCACGGTTGTGCCGGCTCGGGTGCGTCTCGGCACCGTCACCATGAACGTCACGAAGACGCCAATGACAACCAGGGCACTGAACAGACCGCCGACCGGCGCGCCACGGATGAGTTCCGCGGCGACGCGCGCCACTCCAATTCCCAACACCACCAGTAGCGCGTACAGGAACCAACGGGTACTTGCCCGCTGCGACGGTGACAACAAAAGCCCGGACTCCTCGAGGCCGCCGCAGATTCGTGCGAGCGTCGCGCTGACCGCAGGCTGTCCAGGTAGTTCGACTGCGGTGTGGCCCGGCGTCGCCTCGTAGACCGCCCGCTCCAGCCGTGTCGCGTCCATTGGCAGTGGCGCAACCTGCGAAAGGACACGGTCGGGGTTGACGCCGACCGCGCCGGTGCGGCGCAGCTCCCCGAGTGCGGAGTACACAGCCAAATGAGGACCTCCTGCAAGGAAGGCCGCTTGGTGGGCGTCGACGTCATCGCTGAACGCGGGGCGTCCTCGGAACGCGATGAGCCGGTACGCCATCGAAGCGGTGGCGACGAATGTCGCGGCCACCACGAACCACATCACAAACGCGTGGTCGGAGACCCCCCAGACGTCATGCATGTGCTGATTATCGTCGCCGGTTTGCCGATCCGTGCCGGAAGGTGCACTTGTCTCTCCGCGCCGGTGCCCCGCGCCCGCGTACGTGGCAGGCACCACGCATACTCCAGCTGCCGCACAGCCGGAGTCTCACTACTAGAGAAAAGAGACAGCGCCTAGCGAGCGGCGAGCGTGTGACTCGCGGCTATAAGTGGCGGTGTTCTTGCAGTGGTGAGAGACGCGCCGATGACCAGGGCGCTGCGGGCGGGGTGATGTGCAGCGATGCGTTCGAAAAGAGGTCAGACCGCAGTCGTCAGACGACGCAACCCTCGAGTGCGTCGGCAGCGGTGACGCCGTACTGGGCGCACGCCATCGCCGACCCCACGTCGAGAACCGTCCAGCGGGAACCGTCGCGACGGAACAGGGCCCCCGACGACTGCACCGTGCCCTGGGTCGCTCCCAGTGCAAACGGCGGCGAGCATTGGACCCGCCAGAAGCCGGTGGCGTACGCCACTCGCTCGTAGAAGTTGGGACTGGATTTCAGCTCTGCCAGCAGCGCCTCCTCTGTCGCCGCCGCGCACACGTCGACGCCCTCCGGGGCCGCAGGGGCCGCAAGATAGGTCACGCCCT
Source organism: Mycolicibacterium sp. TUM20985 (assembly GCF_030295745.1). NCBI lineage: Bacteria > Bacillati > Actinomycetota > Actinomycetes > Mycobacteriales > Mycobacteriaceae > Mycobacterium > Mycobacterium antarcticum. The sequence goes on along the minus strand of NZ_AP027291.1, from coordinate 4,240,513 downwards.
GTCGGCTGACGAACATGCCGCGGCCCGTGCCGTCGTTGGTGAAACGCGTTCCCTCCGAGCTGGGCTCGACGGTCCATCCTTTGAGGTGAAATACCTGACCATAGGTGAGGACCAATTCGGTGTAGCCGTAAGACTGAAAATTGGAGTCATTCCACTGCAACCCTCCCCCCTCGGCATTGACCCATACCGTGTGGTCGCGTGTCCCCAGACTGTCCGGATCGCAGTCCTGCGTCTCGCTGCACCGGGTCGGCGCGTTCGCAAAGTTGCCAGTGCACAGGACTGTGCCGGGTGTAACGACGCATCCGACTGTGCGCGACTCGGTTGTCACGAACTGCTTGTCGACGGGGTTCGGGGGCCTGGGCTCTGCGTGCGCAGCTGACGTGAAGCCCAGTGCCACCACCGGATTCACCATCACGACCCATGCCAGCCGACTTATCAACAGTTCGTGACGACCCCCCCGGGACTCGCTGAAGTGCATCCCGTCAACGAGCACCCCAGCAGATAGCGTCTCTACGCCTGACGGGGCTGACGGCGCTGGAGCGGCTCGCGCAGGGCGAGCTGACGACCGCCGACGACTTCGTCGAGTTCGACGTCACCGAGCTACTCGACCGCGCGGCGCACGACGCTCCGCGCGTCTATCCCGACCTGCAGGTCACCCTGTCGCCGTCGCCGAAGCTGATCGTGGGGTTGCCGGCGGGGCTTCGGTTGGTGATGACAACGCCATCGCGAACGCGGTCAAGCACGGCGTCTCGGCGCATCTCGACGTCAGTCCGCTAGGTGGTGCGCGACTGCTGCTGCGGATCCCCGCCCACGTGCCCTAGTCCCCCCTCTCCCGCGAGCGTGCGTGTCGGTGGGCGACACGCCGAGGGAAATCGGGACTTTACGCACGCTCGGCGACGCTACCGAGTCTCGGCGCGCTGGGCTACTTGCCTACTGGCGATCGCCGTCCGCCTTGGTCAATGCGCGATCCGCGGTCGCCACGATGCTGCGGTTGAACTCGTACTGGGCGGTGACCAGCTGATCGGCCAATTCGATTGCCGCATCGACGATCTTCTTGCGCAGCGGTTGTACGGATTCGGGAAGCGCCTCGTCGACCGTGTGGCGGAACTTGCGCAACGCCTCGCTGGCGGCGTGCTGTCCTGTCCTCGCGGATTCGCGTACCTCGTCGGCGAGATCCACCGTTCGGGGGGTTGCGACGTCCGTACTCGTGGTCTTGGTCATCGTTCGTTCACTCCTTGTTCGTTGTGGTCACCATTAACGCTAAACGCATTGGTAGTTAACCGATATGGGCAAAGGTCCTCTTCTGGTGAGCTTTCACAGGCCGCTGGGGTACGTCTCGGGCGTCTGGCCCTCGACCTGAAGACTGGCTGACTCGAGGGGTGTCAACGCCGTGGTGACGTCGAGATGAATCATCGCGTCGTACTGGTCGGCGGGTCGAACGTGAAAGTAGTGACTGTGACGCTCGGTCTCGGGCCGGTAGATGACACCGATGGCGCGATGCAACCGCACGCTGCTCAGGGCCTCGGCGGCGTCGGATTGCCCGTCCCCATCCATCCGAATGAGGAACGGCGCTGGACCAGCCTCGTGAAAGAGCTCCTCAAGACTTCCTGGTAGACCCGGCCGGACGGACTTCAGTTCCGCGGGCCCGCCCCATTCGCTGGCCGCCGTGACGGTTCCCTGATAGGTGCTGAATCCGATGAGCCGACTGTGCTCGCCGTGGTGTTCACGCACCAACTGGCCCAGGGTCAGTTGGCCGTCGGCGCCCATCTCGGTGGCGCGTGCGTCACCGACGTGCGAGTTGTGCGCCCACACCACGATTCGGGTACTGCCTGGTCGCCCTCGTTGCACGTCCAGGTGAGCCAGCAGGGCGTCCAGAGTGTCGGCCATGTGCGAATCGCGAAGGTTCCACGAATCCACGCGCCCACGAAACATCGAGCGGTAGTAGGCCTCTGCGTCTCGGACCGCTGCGGCGTTCTGTGTGGCGCAGAACAAATCGTCCTCGGCCTGTCTGCCGTCATCGGCGAGATAGGCGATGCGGCTGCGTTGAAGTTCGAGCAAGGTCTCCACCGCCTGGTCCTCACACGACTCGCCCGCCCCGAAGGCGGCGGCGTAGCCGTACGCCTGACCGTCGTCGGACGTGTGGTCGAAGCAGGCGTAGCGCTGTCGCGCGCGCGCCGCGGCGACGTGGTCCACCGTGTCGAGGTAGTCGACGACGGCTTGCATGGACCGGTGCAAGCTGTACAGGTCGAGCCCGTAGAAACCCGTCTGCGGCAAGCCCTCGCGGCGGCCGAGTTCATTGTGTCGGCGAAGCCAGCCGACGAAGTCCCGGACCACGACATTGCGCCACATCCACGCGGGAAAGCGTTCGAACCCGCTCAGAGCTTCATCTGCAGTCGCGTCGCCGCCCACCCCCTGGACGAAGCGGTTGACGCGGTAGGCGTCGGGCCAGTCGGCCTCGGCGGCGACGGCCGTGAAGCCCTGGTGTTCGATCAACCACCGCGTGATGTCGGCCCGGGCCTGGTAGAACTCGTGCGTACCGTGCGAGCTCTCGCCGATGAGCACCACGCGAGCGTTTCCGATCAGGTCGGCCAGCACTTCGGGAGCGGGAACACCACCGGGTGCCGGTACCGCGCTTCGTCGT